>JBBQWX010000042.1:0-28867 GCA_038210185.1 Actinomycetales bacterium | reverse complement strand
GTCGGTGGGCAGCGCGAAGACGGTACCGGCGAGCGAGACGGTGAGGGCGGCATCCGCAGCGACGTTGACCGCGTGCAGCTCGGTGAGCCGGGCGAGCCCGGTGTCGGCGGCGCCGTCGGCGTCGGCAAAGGTGCGGAACCGGCGCCCGGCGGCAGCACCACCACGCCCGACCACCCGGATGCCGGCGCGCCCGCCCCGGCCCACGCTGCGGCCCGCGTCGGCCACCCGGCGCCGCGGTGTCTGCGGTGCGGTGGGCTGGGGTCGTCCGTCAGCGGTCATGGCCCCTTGATCCTCCCCCGAAGGACTGACGCGCGACCACTCCCACGCGGATCCGGGGGCGTCAGCCGCCGAAGAGGCGGTCGCGCAGGGCGAGCCGGCGACCCTGGTAGCGGGCGTGTCGCTTCGCCGCGCGGGCGATCTTCCTCTCGCTGTAGAGACGTCGGGCCCAGAACGACTCGGGCTTGGCGAGGCGAAAGGCCCCGAGGTAGGAGAAGGCGGGCGCCGGGAGACCGAGCAGGCCCATGACGATCTTGCCCTTGAGCAGGCAGGCGAGGCGGATCAGGACGTGCACCAGTACTGCTGTGAAGAGCACCCAGGCTCCGTAGCCCTCCTGCCCGCTCTTGATGCCGATGGGGGAGGTGGCGGCCAGGAGCACCAGCCCGAGCACCGCCGCGATCATCACCGCGTCGATCGACTTCTTGCCCTCCTCGGACCAGTAGACGTCCTCGAGGTGCAGCCAGAGCGCGAACTCGTCGAGGGCGAGTGCGGCGCCCACGCCGAACAAGGTGGCCAGCACCTCGATCCACGGCGACTCCGGTCGGAAGCGGAAGGTGAGCAGGCCGACCACGAGCACCAGCAGGATGCCCCAGACCTGGTGGTGCACGTGCACCCCACCGATGTGCACGTCCTTGATCCGGCCCGACTCCTCGGCGTCCCCGGTCGCCTTGTGGTTCCTGATCCGCACCGTGATGGTGCGGGTGACGCCGTACGTGACGACGAAGCCGACCAGCATCACCAGCGCGGGCCGAGCGCCCGGTGTCGACGATGTGGTCGAGATACCAGTTCCACACGGCGTGGCTCCTGTCCGGCGGTGCTCGGTTCGGTCATGACGGTATCGGCGATGCCGGGGGCGCTGCCCGCGCCGGGCGACCTCCGGCATCCGGAATCGGCAGCTCGGATGTGGTGTTGTGCAGCCCATGACCCGCCCCGGACCCGACATGGCCGAGCGCTACGAGCGCGCTCGGAGGCTGTTCGAGCACGGGAAGTACCGGGCCGCGGCCGAGGAGCTCTCCGCGCTCGTGGACGAGAGCGCCCTCGAGCCGCCGCTGCACGGCACCACCGAGCTGCGGATGTTGCTCGCCCGCTCCTACTTCCACTCGGCCCAGCTCGGTCGGACCGAGCGCGTGGCGCGAGCGATCCTCGCCGACGTGCCCGACGACGCGTACGCCAACCTCGTGCTCGGTCGCACCCTGCAGCGGCAGGGCCGCCACGCCGACGCCCGTCCGCACCTGGCGATGGCCGAGCTACTCGGCGGGTATGCCGGCACGGGGCGCCTTCCGCGCGACGTCGACCGCGACGCCCGCGGCTGACCGACGACGGGCGCGAGCCGGGGGCCGAGCGGGGGGCCGAGCGGGGGGCCGAGCGGGGGGCCGCGGGGGGTCAGGGAAGCACCTCGTGCGGCGACGTCCGGATGCTTCGCGTGGTGAGCCACCCTGCTGGCCAAGGGGGCGATGCCCCGCCGGGTGAAGCACCCCCCTGGTTGCTTCGCGTGGTGAGCCACCCTGCTGGCGTGGCTCACCAGGTGAAGCATCCGGACCTCCCGGGACGTACCACCCCTTCGGGCCCTCGGCGGCCCTGGCTGAGCACTCCCTCGGCCCTCGGCGGCACCGGACGTGCCACTTCTCGAGGCGACGTCTCCCATCCCGCCGCAGCGGGGGCCCTCATCCCCGGGGAGGGACTGCATCTCAGGCCTCGCGGAGCCCGACCGGTGTGGTGGGCCGCGGCTTCGCGCGGTCGAGATCGACGCGAGCTCGGCCTCGACGAGAGTAGCCACGTCGACGCCGCTGAGCGTGACGTCGAGCAGCGGCCCGGTGATGCCAATGTGGCTGCTCTCGACGCCACTCACCCGCACGTGCTTGAGGTCGATGGAGCGGAACTCGACGCCGGTCAGGTCGACCGACCGAAACCGCGCCCCGGTCAGGTCGACGTGCTCGAAGCGCGCGCCCCGCACGTCCTCGTCGGTGAGGTTCGGCATGCCCCGACGTCAGCGTCGGTCGTGGATGCCCGCGGCCGAGGTCAGGCCGCGTGCGCCGCCTCGAGTGCGAGGAGACGCTCCTTGGCGGCCGGCCCGCCGGCATACCCACCGACGCCGCCCGACGCCGGCAGCACCCGGTGGCACGGCAGCACGATGCACAGCGGGTTGGCGCCCAGAGCCGTGCCGACGGCTCGCGCCGCCCCGGCGTGGTCGACCGCCCGAGCCAGCACGGCGTAGGTGGTGCGCTCGCCGTAACCGACTGACGCCGCGAGCCCGGTGAGCACCTCCCGCTGGAACGCCGAGGCCAGGGCGAGGTCGGGGCGCACGTCGACCGACCGGGAGGTGCCCGAGAGGTAGGCATCGAGCGCCCGCCGGGCGGCATCCGTCGGCGCAGCCAGGCGCAGCACCCGCGGGCTCACCCCCGCCGCGAGCCGCGAGAGCCAGCGTTCCTCGGATGCCGTGTCCGGCGCGTAGGCGCACGTCACCACCGCCCCTGAGGCGGTGACCGCCACGAGCAGCCGCCCGACCTCGGTGTCCTCGAGCACGTACGAGACATCGGTGGGGTCCAGCACGGGCGGCCCGGCGAGCGGCGGGTCGAAGGTGGCGAAGGGGTCGGTCATGGCAGGTCCTCGAGGTCCAGGCGGAGGGTGGCGATCGCGTCACTGACGAGGCGGCGGCTCATGCCCGGCGAGGTGCCGAGCGCGGCCGCGACGGCGCGGTGGTCGAGGTCGCCAACGAAACGGAGCATGACGGCATCGCGCTGGCGTGGTGGCAACAGCGCGACCCTGGCCCACAGGTCACCGTCGGGCGCCTCGGGCGGGGGCAGCGTCGGTGCCTGCGCCAGCAGTGACGGGTCCTCGTGCGGGGTGGTGCGCCGCGCCGCGCGGTGGTGGTCCATGGCGCACCGGTGGGTGATCGTGAGCAGCCATGACCGCAGGTTGCGCGAGTGCGTGAGCCGGGGGTAGGCCACCAGCGCCTGGGTCCACGCCTGCTGGGCGACGTCGTCACCGGCGCCGGGCGCGAGGGCGTGCGCGAGTCGGGCGACGTCGCGCCAGTGCTCGTCGACGAGGTGCTGGAAGGGCGGGAGGCTCACGATGGTGCAACGGTAGGGCGTCGCCCGGTGTGAGCCGGCCGCGACCTCGTCGTTCAGCCACGCACGACGCACTCGGTCTTCGGCGTGTTGGCGGCCGTTCGCGGGACAAGGGCAGCCAGGACCGGGAAGATCGGGGGGTGCACGTCGAGAAGTCACCCCGGCCCAGGCCCCCGGTGGTGGACCGCCCTCAGGTCATCGCCCACCGCGGGGCCAGTGACGATGAGCCCGAACACACCCTGCGCGCCTACCGGAAGGCCTTCAAGCACGGTGCCGACGGAGTGGAGTGCGACGTGCGGCTCACGGCCGACCACCACCTGGTGTGCGTGCACGACCGCCGGGTCAACCGCACCTCGAACGGGGCCGGTGTCGTCTCGGCGCTCGAGCTGGCCACCCTCGAGGAGTTCGACTGGGCCTCGTGGAAGACCGCACACCGGCCAGGTGACACCGAGTCGCCGGAGTTCGACCCCGAGCGCGGGCACCTGCTGACGCTGCGCCGCCTGCTCGACACGCTCGTCGACACCCGTCACGAGGTCGTCACCCTCATCGAGACCAAGCACCCGACCCGGCACGGCAACGACGTCGAGAAGACCCTGGTGCAGGTGCTGCGGGCGTTCGACCTCGCCGACGGTGACCGGCCCGGCCGGCCGCACGTGCGGATGATGTCCTTCTCCAACCGTGCGCTCCAGCGCGCCCACAAGCTCGCCCCCCACCTGCCGCTGGTGTACCTGGTCGATGCAGGGGTGCCGGCCCTCACCTGGGACGGCAAGCTGCCCAAGGGCGTCGGCGCCGTCGGGCTCGACGTGCGGATGCTGCGCCGGCCCAAGGTCGTCAGGGCCTACCAGCGCCGTGGGCACCAGGTCTACGTGTGGACCGTCGACCGCCACGCGGACGTCGACCGCTGCCTGGAGCTCGGGGTCGACGTCATCATCACCAACCGTCCGGGCCACGTGCTCCGCCGGGTGGGCCGTTCGGGCTAGGTTTGGCCGCGTGACCGCGAACTACGACCACGACGACGACGACCCCGACGAGGGTGCCGGCACCCGCCGCACCGGCGAGTCCGGCCTGCTCGTCAACGAGACCCCCGGGCCCGGTGTCGACAGCATCATCTGCACCCTGCGCGCGCCCCACGAGCCGGCCTCGGTCGCCAAGGTTCGTCGGGAGGTGGCCAACGACCTGCAGACCCGCGACCTGTCCGAGCAGCTCGTCGACGAGGCCGAGATGGTCGCGTCCGAGCTGCTGACCAACGCGGTGCGCCACGCCCGCCCGCTGTCCGACGGCACCATCCGGGTGCGTTGGAAGATCCGCGGCGACGTCGTCGAGGTCGAGGTCACCGACGGCGGTGGTGAGAGCGTTCCCCGCCCCGCACCGCGCACGGTGTGGCTGACCTCGGGCCGAGGGCTGCGCATCGTCCGCTCGATCGCCCACGAGTGGGGCGTCACCGAGGACCGCACCGGCAATGTCGTGTGGGCCACCCTCGGCGGCCCCAGCCGCCGCCGGGCCACCTGACCCGACCCCGTTAGGGTGCTCGCATGGGCAAGGCATCTCGTCGTCAGCGCGGCACCGACACCGCGTCCAGGCAGTCCCGGCCCAGGCCGGCGCCGTTCGAGCGCCGGCCGTTTGAAGGGCTCGTGGGTGAGACCGACTGGGTTGCCCTGCGCGAGATCCTTCCGGCGGCCACCGCGGTCGTCACCGTGCGCCCCGAGCACCTGCCGGCCGGCGCCTCGAGCGAGGTGACCGTCGCCACCGTGCTGCCGCTGGCCTGGCCCGGCCTGCACCGCGCCGACGGCACCGTGCTCATCGGCACCCAGTCCGGCAACGCCAGTGGCGACGCGTCGCGCGACCTCGCCGGCCAGCTGCTCGCCGCGCTCGCCGCCGAGCCCGGCCACCCGGTGCCCACGACGCCGCAGGTCACCGCCGACAGCCCGCGGCTGCAGGACGTGCTCGACGACGGCTCGGCGTTCGAGGTCACGGTGCACGAGGGCTTCGGCTTCTGGGTCGAGGGGCAGGACCTCGAGGATGACGCCGCCGAGTCGCTCGAGCGCGCCAACGCCACGGTCGTGCCCACCTCGCGGATGGCGGCGCTGCCCTCGGCGTACTGGGTGCGCATCGGCGAGCGGGCCCACATCCGCCTCGTCCTGCCCGACGACGAGGACTCCGCCACCGACGCGCTCGCTCGCCTGCACGCCGCCGGCGACGACGGCCTCGGCGGCGAGACCCGGCTGCTCGGCGCCTTCCGCGCGTGCGGCCTGCTCGTGCCGGTGTGGGACCTCGACCCCGTGCTCTCGGCGGCCGACTACGAGCACGAGCTCGCCGCCTGGGGCGAGCGGTACGCCACGGCCCTGGCCTCGGACGCCCCGCTCACCGTCGACGAGCGCCGCGCCCGCTCCGGCCTGCTGAGCCGTCAGGTCACCCTCCGCTGATGACCCCATTCCCCCGCCATGAGTGCGGAAGTGGTCGCCCTGGCGACCACTTCCGCACTCACGGCGGGGTGGGGGCGGCCGGATGAGCGCGCTGGCCGCGCGGGTCGCCGCCGTCGTGCCGTGCAAGGACGAGGCGCAGCGGATCGCCGCGACCGTGGCTGCCGTGGCCGCCCTGCCGCAGGTGAGCCGGGTCGTGGTCGTCGACGACGGCAGCACCGACGGCACCGCCGCCGCCGCCCGCGCCGCCGGGGCCGACGTCGTGCGCCACGAGCGCAACCGCGGCAAGGCGGCGGCCCTCGAGACCGGGGTGCGCCGGGTGCGCGAACTCGAGCGGGCGGATGCCGTCACGAACCTCGACGACGCAGCGGACCCGGCCGCTGCCCGGCCCGCCGCCCTGCTCTTCGTCGACGGCGACCTCCAGGAGACCGCGACCAACCTCGCGGTGCTCACCACCGCGGTGCTCGACGGCAGCGCCGCCATGACGATCGCGACACTACCGGCGCAGATCACCGCCGGGGGCGGGCGAGGCCTCGTCGTCGGCCTGGCCCGCGGCGGCATCGAGCACCTCACCGGCTTCCGCGCCGTGCAGCCGTTGTCGGGCATGCGCTGCCTGAGCCCGGTCGCCTTCGACGCCGCCAGCCCGCTGGCCCGTGGGTGGGGCGTCGAGACCGCCCTGACGGTCGACGTGCTGCGGGCCGGGCTGACCGTGCTCGAGGTGCCGTGCGAGCTGCAGCACCGGGTCAGCGGCTCGGACTGGCGCGGCCAGGTCCACCGCGCCGGGCAGTACCGCGACGTCTGGCTCGCGCTCGTGCGGCGCGGCTGGCGGCCGTGGCACCGGGGCTGACCCGCGCCGACCGGCTCTGCGTCGGTGTGGCGCTCGGGCTGTTGCTCCTCGTCGGGCTCTCGGCCCCGAACGCCGCCCAGCCCGACCTCGCCCCATCCGGCTGGGTCCCTGGCCACCTCCTACCGCTCGAGCTGGGACCGGCGGCGGTCACCGCAGCGCTGTGGACGGCCTACGTCGTCGGCGCGCTCGCGGTGGTGCTCGGGCTGCGGGGGCGGGTCGAGGCGCTGCACACCTGGCTCGCACCCGCCGCCATCTCCCTGCTCGCGCTGCTCACCGCGCCGTTCGGGTCGGCCGACCACGTCAACTACCTCGCCTACGGCCGCATCCTGGTCGGGGGTGGCAACCCCTGGGTCGACGCCCCGATCAGCTGGGCCGGTGGCGTGGACCCGGTGACCAGCCGGGTCGAGGAGCCGTGGACGACCGAGCCCAGCGTCTACGGCCCGTTCGGCACCCTGCTGCACGGGCTGTCCGCCCTGGTGGGCGGCGACTCCCTGCGGCAGGGGGTGTGGGTCTGGCAGGTAGTCGTCGTGCTGTCGTGGCTCGCCGTGCGGGCGCTGCTGCGGGCCGGGCTCGACGCCGGGCTGCACGGCCGGGTCGACGTGCTGTGGACCCTCAACCCGCTCGTGGTCGGCATCGGCGTGCTCGGGGCGCACATCGACGTCGTCGCCACCGCCCTGGCCCTGGCCGCCGTGGTGGTGGCCGCCGCCCGCCCCGACTGGAGGGGAGCGGCGCTCGGCGGCGCCCTCGTTGCCCTCGCGGGGTCGACGAAGTTCACGTATGCCGTCGTCGGGGTCGGCATCCTCGCCGCCTGGTGGGTCGTCGGTCACCGCTCGACCGGGCTGGCGCGGCTGGTCGGGGCGCTGGTGGCCGGGTTCGTGGTCGTGGCCGGGGCGTTGCACCTGTGGGCCGGCCCACAGGTCTACGACCAGCTGCTGCGCTCGCGCCAGGCCGTGTCGCTGGCCACCCCGTGGCGGCCGTTGCTGGAGTGGGGTCGCGACACCTGGGGCAACGGCCCGACCCGCCTGTTCATCAGCGTCGCGGCGGCGCTGCTCGCCGTGCTCCTGGCCTGGTGCCTGCTGCGGGCCAGCCGAGCGGCCGGGCGTACCCCGAGTGACCTGTTGGTCGATTCCGGTACGGACCCGGTCGGGGTGGGGCGTACCCCGAGTGACCTGTTGGTCGATTCCGGTACGGATGCCGGAAGCTCTCCGGCGCTCTTCGCCTCCGTCGCGCTCTGGGTCACCGCGTGTCTGGCGCTGGCCTACTCGCTCGCCGCGCCCTACTCGCTGCCGTGGTACGACCTGCTGGTCTGGGGCGCCCTTCCCGCCGTGCTGCCAGGCGTCGTCGACCTCGTCGCGGTGGTGCGACTGGCCGCCCTGGCCGTGGCCTACGTGCCGGGCCGGGTGCTCGGCCTGACCCCGGCGGTCGAGGATCTCACCCTGGGCGTGCGCCGAGGAGTGGTCCCCTGGGTCGGGCTCGTGCTGTGGGTGGTCGTCATCGCTGCCGGTCTGCGGTGCGGGTCCGGGCCGCGGCCCGGGCCTCGTCGAGCAGGTACGACACCGACACCGACACGATGAGCGGCACCGCGAGGGTCGCACCGACGGCCGGGATGGCGACCCCGGAGTCGTTGATCAGGAAGCCGATGCTCAAGGTGATGAGCAGCGCGATGAGCCCCGCCCGCAACGTCGGCGCCTGGTCGTAGGAGCGCTGCATGGCCCGCGAGCCCCACGACGTCGGGCGCGCCAGCACGTAGATGACGAAGAGCAGCGCGGCCGGCACGAGCAGGGTGAGCGGCGCGTTGCCGAGCAGGATGTCGAGGTTCTGCTGGCCCTTGCGGATGACGATGTCGAGGGCATTGCCGTCGAGGATCGCCTGCAGGAACCGGCCCAGGTGGGTGCGCGAGGATGCCGGTCGCAGCCAGTCGGCGCCCGCGATGAGGAAGAACACGGCGACCACCGCGACGGCCACGAGGAGCACCCGCTTCCAGGTGAGCCGGAGTCCGAGCACCGCGAGCACGAGGTACGCCAGGCCGGGCAGCAGCGCGGGTGGGCCACCACCGTCGGCCCCCCAGAAGGGCATCGCGTCGACGACGAACGCGAAGCCGCCGATGAGGACGACCGCGAGGGTCGCCGCCCGGCGGCGCCCGGCCAGCACGAGCATCGACGAGACCGCTGTGCTCAGCAGGAGCGTGGCCGTCGCGAACAGGGCGAAGGTCGGGTTCCCCATCCCGTAGAAGCGACCTCCGACGACCGGCTGCAGGCCCATCAGCGAGGAGAGCTGCAGCCGCGACCCGGTCATCACGTCGGCGGCCAGCACGACCATCGTCGTGGCCGACACGAACGCCATCGGGCCCAGCGCCCACCGCCCCCAGGGACCGCGCAGCGCCGCCGTCGCGAGCATCGCGACGAACAGGCCGACCGCCGCGAGGACCGAGATCATGTCGACGGGGGAGCGCCACCACGGAAGGAGGTTGGCGAGGAACGTCGACACCGGCACCGACGCGGCGGCCACCGAGATTGTCCGCACCCGCGACAGGGTTGTGACCCGGGTGTGCTCCGACCCCAGCCGGCCCTTGTAGACGAGCAGCACGAGCAGGTAGATCGCCAGCTGGCCGTAGGCGAACCCGGTGAAGAACGGCTCGACGAGGTCGTGCACGTCGTGGCTGGCCTGGTCGTAGTCGGCGAGGTAGGTCAGCCGCGCCTGGGCCCGCTGCTGCGAGTTGTCGGGGGCCGGGTCGACGGTGAGCGGCGCGCCCGCCACGGCATCCGGCACCGGCAGGCCGACGGCGGACAGCACCGTCGCGGTGACGTCCGGTGCCTGGGCCAGGCCCTTCTGCTTGGTCGAGTGCGACACGAGCACCCCGGGGCCGAAGTTGGGGCCGCGGGCGACGACGAGGCGCAGCCGCTCGCTGCGCCCGGCATCCGACAGCGACGCCACGACATAGTCGGCGCCCAGCGGGCCGGCCGCGATGACCTCGCCGATGCGGGTGTCGATCTCGGTGAGCTGTTGCCGGCGCGTGCCCTCGACGCCCTCGACGCCCTCGACGCCCTCGACGCCCTCGACGCCGGCGACGTCGTCGGGATCTCGCAGCGACCCCACGTCGACCAGGGTGATCGGGCACCCGTTGAGGTCCTGACGCATCTGCTCCCCGGACCACTCGGCGTACTGCTCGATGTGCCCGTCGCGACGGGCCCCACCGGCTGCGGCAAGGGGCTGCACCGCCGTGACGCACCGCGTGCCGGCCTGCGCCGTGTCACCCAGCAGCCCGAGCCGGCTGTCGAAGCGCTCCTCCTCGGCCGCCTGCAGGTAGCTCGGCCACTGCAGCACCGAGCCGTCGGCGACGACCGGCGTGGCGGGGCAGGGCCGGTCGGCCGGGTTGGGCTCCCGGCCGGTGCGCGGGGCGGCGGCCCGCGCACCCGCCGACACCCCGAGCCAGCCGTCGATCGGGCAGGTGTTGGAGTAGACCGAGCGCACCGACAGGGCGGCCGAGGAGCCGTCGCGCAGCAGGAGCCACAGGTTGGGGGTGCTCTTCTGGTCGACGTCGGACCAGCCGATGCCGCCGGTGCCGATGAGCACCACCGCCCCGGTCGGCTCGGCGGCCTGGGCGCCCCTGGGCCACGTCGACCCAGCCAGGAGCAGGCCCGCGACCAAGGTCGCGAGGGCGACCGTGAGGGCGAGGGCTCGGCGCAGCACGTGGCAAGGTTACGGGTCGGTAGGGGAACCGCTCGAATTCGCCGACGCCCGGACCACGTGCGAGGTCCTGTGGCACGGCACGGTCGTGACGCCGGTGCCGCCCGGCCCCCGCGAACCACCAGAATGGGTCCGTGAGCACCCCGGCGAAGCGCACCGTCCCGCGCCACCGGTGGCTGCTGGCCGCGGGCATCATCGCGCTCGCAGCCCTGCCCGTCGTGCTGCGCTACCTCGTGTTCTGGCCGCTCGACCAGTGGCAGGTCGACGTCGAGGTCTACCGCGAGGCCGGGGTGTCGATCCTCACCGGGCGCCCGGTCTACGCCGCGCTCACCGAGGCCCCGCAGCTGCTGCCCTTCACGTACCCGCCGTTCGCCGCGGTGCTCGCCCTCCCGCTCGCGCTGGTGCCCTTCGGCGCCGCGGGGTGGCTGTGGACCGCCCTGCAGGTGCTCGCGACCACCGCGACCGTCTGGTACGCCGGTTACCGCCTCATCTCCCGTACCGGTGCCTGGATGCCGGTGACCCTCGCCCTGCTCACCGCTCCGATGCTCTGGCTGCACCCGGTGAGCGACGGCATCCGCTTCGGTCAGGTGAACGCGTTCATGGTGCTCGCCTGCCTGATGGACCTGCGCGAGCCCCGCCCGGGCGTCATCCGCCGGGTACCCCGCGGCGTGCTCGTCGGCCTCGCCATGGCGGTCAAGCTCACCCCCGGCGTCTTCGTCGTGCACTTCCTCGTCACGCGGCGGTGGAAGGCGGCGGCGACCGCGGTCGGCGCCGCGGTGGCCGTGACGGTCGGCATGTGGGTGCTGATGCCCCAGGCGTCGTTCGCATTCTGGGGCGGGGCACTGCAGGACCCCGCCCGGCTCGGCCCGAACATGGGCACCTCCAACCAGTCGATCCGCGGCTTCCTGCTGCGGGTCGGCCCCGACGGGATGATCGGCACGGCCCTGTGGCTGGGATGCGTCGCGGCCGTGGGGGTCTTCGGCTTCTGGCTCGCCCGGCGGCTGCACCGCGCGGGCGACTCGATCGGCGAGGTCGCCGCGGTCGGGCTGCTGGCCTGCCTGCTGTCGCCGGTCGCCTGGATCCACCACTACCACTGGGTCGTCGTGGTGGTCTTCGCACTGCTCGGCGCCGACCCGCTGCGCGACCGCCGGCGGCTCTGGGCGGGGCTGGGGGTCACGGTGTTCTTCCTCTGCCGGCTGCCGTGGTGGGGCATCTCGTGGCTCAACCACCGCGACTGGCCCGAGCTGCCGGGGCGAATGCTGCAGAACGCCGACGTGTTCGGGGCGCTGGCCGCGCTCATGCTGCTCTGGTGGGTGACCCGGCCCCGGCCCGGCAGGGGCGCCGACGCGGATGCCGGCGGCGGCACCGACGCTCAGAGCACGCCGGTGATCTCGAGCGCGGTGTAGGCGGCGAGCACCAGGCAGACGCTGCCGCCGATGCGGCGCAGGGTCGACAGCTTCATGCGGGTGAGCAGGGTGCGGCCGAGCGCCGCGGCCAGCCCGGACACCACGGCCAGCGCGAGGAACGCCCCGACGAACACCGACAGCGGGTCGTCGTAGCGCACCACCAGCGAGGCCGTGAGGATCTGCGACAGGTCGCCCCACTCCGCGAGGAAGAGCACGGTGAAGCTGAGCGTCACGACCCGCCAGCCCACCACCTGGCCGGCGGCCTTCGCACCGAACTCGGCCTCGGTCTCGGCCTCCTCCTCGTCGGCCTTGCCGGCGCCGCGCAGCAGCAGGATGCCGCCGATGAGGAACATCAGGCACGCGAAGACCTCGACCGGGGTGCGTGGCAGCCGGGCGATCAGGCCACCGGCGAGCACGGCGATCGCGGTCTGCACGAAGAAGGCCAGGCAGACGCCGATCCACACGAGCAGTGGGCGCCAGCGGGTCGACATGACCAGGGTGGCGATGAACGTCTTGTCGGGCAGCTCGACCAGGAAGATCGTGCCGACGACGACGGCGGCGGTCGCGAGGTCGAGTCCCACGGCATCCACCCTAGGCAGCGCAGCGGGTGCCGCACGCACCGGTCCGCCCGGCTCCCCGCGAAGTCAGGAGCACTTCGCCGACTCAGGGCCGTACTCGGTCCTGACTGCGCGAAGTGCTCCTGACTTCGCAGAGAGGGGCGAGGGTGGAATGGTCGGCGGCCCCTCGCCGGCAGCGCCTAGCCTGTGCTGCGTGGACTCCGCGCTGCTCTCTCACCCCGCCGAGGCGGCGCTGCTCGCGGTCGCCCTCGCGATCGTGGTCCTGCTCGTCGCGGGGTCGGTCGTGCTGCTGCGCCGCTCGGCCGACGTGCAGCGTCGGGTCGCCGCCCTCGAGCAGCACCGCCCCGCGGGTGACGCCGACCTCGCGGCGCTGCGGGCCGACCTCGGGCAGGCCCTGCGCCACGTCGCGGTCGTACGCTACGACGCCTCCGGCGACATGGGTGGCCGGCTGAGCTTCAGCGCCGCGGTCATCGACGACTTCGGCGACGGCCTGGTGCTCAGCTCGATCCACGCACGCGGGGAGTCGCGCACCTACGCCAAGGGCGTGGTCGGGGGCACCTCCGACGCCACCCTCAGCCCCGCGGAGCAGCAGGCACTGGCCGCCGCCCGTACCGGCAAGGAGACCCCGTGACCCGCTTCGGCTACCTCGGCCCCGAGGGCACCTTCACCTCGATGGCGCTCGATGCCTGGGCCCCCGCCACGGGCGGTGAGCGCACGGCGTTCGGCTCGGTCGACGCCGCCCTGACCGCGCTGCGGGCCGGTGCCATCGACGGCGCCATGGTGCCGATCGAGAACTCCGTCGAGGGCGGGGTCTCGGCCACGCTCGACGCCCTCGCCAGCGGCGACCCCCTCGTGGTCACGGGTGAGGTGATCGTGCCGGTGACCTTCGTGCTGGCGGCCCGCCCCGGCACCGCCCTCCACGCCGTGCGCGCCGTGGGCACCCACTCGCACGCCTGGGCCCAGGTGCGGGGGTGGATGGGCGAGCACCTGCCGGATGCCGTGTACGTGCCGACGCTGTCGACCGCGGCCGCCGCACAGGGCCTGGAGCAGGGGCCGCAGTCCTACGACGCCGCCGTCTGCGCGCCGGCCGCCGCCCGGCTGCACGGGCTCGAGGTGCTGGCTCACGGCATCGGCGACATGCAGGCGGCGGTGACCCGGTTCGTGCTGGTGGCGCGCCCCGGGAGGCTGCCCGAGCCGACCGGCGCCGACAAGACGACGGCCGTGCTCTTCCAGCGCGACGACCACGCCGGCGGGCTGCTGGCGCTGCTCGAGCAGTTCGCCGCCCGTGGCATCAACATGACCCGTCTCGAGTCGCGCCCGACCAAGGAGTCGATGGGCTCGTACTGCTTCTCCATCGACCTCGAGGGCCACGTGCTCGACGAGCGGGTCGGCGAGGCCCTGATGGGGCTGCGCCGGATCTGCGCCGAGGTGCGGTTCCTCGGTTCCTACCCGCGGGCCGACCGGCAGCGGGCGAGCATCGCCCCGCTGACGAGCGACACCGACTTCTCGGCCGCCCGCTCCTGGCTCGAGGGCATCCGCTCCGGTCGCTCCTAGCCCGCCGGGTCGCCGACGACGGCTCTGCCTACCGCGCAGTACTCGTCGCGAAAGCAGCGGTTCTTGCGATGTAGCCGGCGCCGAACCCTCGGCTCCGCGTCTCGATGCCGGGATGGTCGCGCTCCGGCGCCGAACCCTCGGCTCCGCGTCACGATGCCGGGATGGTCGCGCTGGTACCCTCCGGCTCGAGCTCGAGGCCGAGCCACCACTGTTCGCTCGCGCCGCAGTGCAGGTAGAGGTAGGGCCCGGACCGCTCGAGCCGCGGACGGCTCTGAAGCATCTGGGTGATCCACCGCGCCTGCTCCATCAGGGGCGGCTCGCACGCCATCCGGGTCGACATCAGCGGGCCGGCGACCAGCACGCCGTCCTTCACCGACACCTGGCCCCGCACGCCGTTGCACCCGGTCTGGCCGGTCACCCGACCGTCGTCGGAGAAGCCCAGCCGCACGGTGCCGATGGTGATCGCCGGGGCGGAGGCGTCGTTGACGACCAGCCATGACCCGGCCAGTCGACCCAGGTCGTGCACGGGAGCGAGCCGTTGGCCGAGTCGTCGCCACCGCCGCCGCCGAGCGAGGCGTCCACGGCGCCCACGGCGGCCACGGCGCCCACGGCAACCAGCGCCACCACACCACCGACGGTCAGGAAGGTTCGCACGTCGCTCATCGAATCGTCCGCTCCTCGGGGCCGGGCTCGTGGCCGGGCAGGAGCGGGGCCGCGTTGTCCCCCACCCAGGCATCGACCTCGTCCCACCGGGCGTCGAGCCAGCGCCCGAACTCCTCGGCGTCGAGCGGCACGGTGTCGGCCGCGAACGTCCAGGTCTTGACGAGGAAGGGCCGGCCGTCGAACGGCAGCGCGTCCCACACCATCCGCGGCGTCGAGAGCCGGGCCAGGCCGGCGTGGGCGAGCACCATGACGTCGGCCTCGGGGCGGGCACAGCGCGCCGCCCACGCGCCACGGGTCTTGGGCGGCAGGACGTTGCGCAGCCCCTCCGCCCGCTGGGCCCGGTCGAGGTCGCCCCGCTCACGCAGGCGGCGGATGTAGCCGGCCCGCCGCTCCGGGGTCCAGTTCTGGCCCTCGGGGAAGATCACGAAGACGTCGTCGTCCAGCATCGACTCGGCCATCCGGGTCAGGCCCGCCAGGCGGGTCTCGCCGCCGCCGGTGCCGGAGGGGACGAAGAACGAGTCGAGCCGGCTGAGGATGGTGTCGATGCCCGGGTCCCAGCGCAGCGCCTCGGCGAGCACGATCCGCGGCAGCCGGCCGACGGTGCGTGACATCAGCCAGGCGATGGCGAGCGAGTCGGCCGGCCCGGCGTGGCGGGCCAGCGTGATGAGCGGCTCGTCGTCGGTGCCGAAGTGCATCCGGTCGGCCAGCGCCACCTCGAGCTTGACCCATCGCCGGGCGTAGTACATCAGCGAGTCCAGCGCCTGCGAGAACAACCGCTCGTGGTCCTCGCGCCAGGTCGGCGAGGAGTGGTCCGGCGTCCTGGCCCACAGCGCCCAGCAGCCGAGCAGCATCCGGATGTCGACCCACATCAGCACCACGGCGAGGCACGAGGCGCGGAACAACCGGGCCCGGCGGTCGACCAGGATCGAGAACGCCCCGGCGACGATGACCGGCACCATCAGGCCGGTGACGACCACCCCGACCAGGGGCCACAGCACGTGCAGCACCCGGCGCACGAACAGCGGTGGTGGGGGGATGCTGCGGGCGCCCATGGGCGTCAGCGTATGCCCGCCGGGCAGGGCTAGGTTGGAGCATCCGCGGACCCCTCCGCACCGGACCAGGACGGAACCCCATGACCGAACCCCAGCCCCCGTGGTCGGGCGCCTACGGCCCCGGGGTGCCGCTGCGCCTAGCCTACGACGACAGCACCCTGGTCGACCGGTTCGAGCGCTCGCTGCGGCGGCGCCCGGCCGGCGTGGCACTGGACTTCCTGGGCGGCACCACGACGTATGCCGGCTTCGGGGAGCAGGTCTGCAGGGTTGCCGAGGGTCTGCGACTGCTCGGGGTCCGGCCCGGCGACAGCGTCGCCCTGGTGATGCCGAACTGCCCGCAGAACGTCATCGCCTTCTACGCCGTGCTGCGACTGGGCGCGACCGTCGTCGAGCACAACCCGCTCTACACCGCGGCCGAGCTGCACCTGCCCTTTCTCGACCACGGGGCCCGGGTGGCCATCGTGTGGGACAAGGTCGTACCGGTCATCGAGCGGGTGCGCGAGGGCTCGGCGCTCCAGCACGTCGTGGCGGTCGACCTCACCACCGAGCTTCCCCTGGCCAAGCGGCTGGCGCTGCGGCTGCCGGTCGCCAAGGCGCGCGCCGCCCGCGCCCAGCTGACCAGCCCGGCACGCGGGGTGCTGGCGTGGCGCCGCCTGGCCTCGGCGCCGCCGCTCTCCGACTCCCACCCGCGACCCGGCGCCGACGACGTGGCCCTGCTGCTCTACACCTCGGGCACCACGGGCGAGCCCAAGGGCGTGCCGCTCACCCACCGCAACCTGGTCGCCGACGTGGTGCAGGGCCGGGCGTGGGTGCCCGGCCTGGTCGAGGGGGAGGAGACGTTCCTGCTCGCCCTGCCGCTGTTCCACGCCTACGGCGTGACGGTGGGGATGCTGCTCGGCGTCGACCTCGCCGCCACCCTCGTGCTGCTGCCCAAGCCGGAGATCGGGCTGCTCATGGACGCCATCGAGCGGCGGCTGCCCTCGTTCGTGCCGGCCGTGCCCCCGCTCTACGAACGCATCGTCACCGAGGCCGAGCGCCGCGGGGTGTCGATCTCCGGCATCCGGTACTCCCTGTCCGGTGCGATGCCGCTGCCCGCCGCGCTGGTGGCGCGGTGGGAGGCCGCCACCAGTGGCCTGCTCGTCGAGGGCTACGGGCTCACCGAGACCGCGCCCGTCGTCGTCGGCAACCCGATGACGACCGGTCGCCGGCCCGGCTCGATCGGCGTGCCCTTCCCCGACGTCGACGTGCGCGTGGCCGACCCCCACGACCTCGACCGCCCGCTGCCGCTCGGCGAGCGCGGTGAGCTGCTCGTGCGCGGACCGCAGGTCTTCGGCGGCTACCGGGGCCGGCCCGAGGAGACCGCGGAGGCGTTCCACGACGGCTGGTTCCGCACCGGCGACATCGTGACGATGGACGCCACCGGGTTCCTCACGATCGTCGACCGCATCAAGGAGGTCGTCATCACCGGTGGCTTCAACGTCTACCCCTCCGAGGTCGAGGCGGTGCTGCGCCAGCACGACGGCATCCTCGACGTCGCTGTCGTCGGGCTGCCGCACTCCAGTGGGAGCGAGGAGGTCGTCGCCGCCGTGGTGCTCGCCGACGGGGTGCAGCTGCACCCGGACGAGCTGCACGCGTGGGCGCGTGAGGTGCTGACCGGCTACAAGGTGCCGCGGCGGGTCTTCGTCGTCGAGGTGCTGCCGGTCAACGCCATGGGCAAGGTGCAGCGCCGCGAGGTGGTCAGGGCGCTGCGAGACCGGTGAGGTAGTCGCGGCTGGCGGCGTGCGCGGCGTCCATCCGCTCGCGCATCCGGCCGGTCCTGGCCTGCGCGATCGAGATGTTCGGGCTCTGCGGGGAGCCGCTGGGCAACACGTGCATCTCGACGTCGTCGGGCACGCTGTCCATCTCGTGCACGAAGCGGTGCCGCCGCCCGATCTCGAACGCCACCGTCGCCACCTCCCACGGCTTGGTCGGTGGTTTCAGTGGCTGCTCGACCCGGCCGACCTGGAGCACGAAGATCCGGGTCGCCCCGAGCGCCAGGGCGCGGCCGACCGGGATGGAGTGCACGAGACCTCCGTCGAGGAAGTGCCGGTCGCCGATTCGCACTGCGGGGAACAGCCCGGGCACCGAGCACGACGCCACCACGGGGTCGGTCAGGTCTCCCTCGCAGAACCAGACCCCGCTCGCGTCCTCGATGCACGCGGCGACGCACTGGAACGGCACCTCGAGCTCCTCGAAGCGGGCGACCGGCAGGTAGCGCTCGATGACGTGCCGCAGCGGTGCGTTCGACAGCAGGTGGGTGCGGTACTTGGCCACCCGCGCGGCCTGGCGCACCGGGTTGTCGAGGAAGACGCCCTCGCGCACGACCGCCTCCCACACCGCGGCCAGTCGGTCTGCGCCTCCCGGGCCCGGGTCGGCGGCGATGAACGCGCCGTTCAGCGCGCCGATGCTGGTGCCGAGCACGAGGTCGGGCCGGATGCCGTGCTCGGCCAGGGCCCGCAGCATCCCCACCTCGCTGGAGCCCAGCACACCGCCGCCCCCCAGGACGTACGCGGTGAGCTCCTCGCGCGGCATACCGGCCAATGTATGCCGTCGGCCCGAGTTGAGTGCTCAGCTGGTTGCCCTGGCAGCCACCTGAGCACCCAACCCGCAGAGGTGGGGCGGTAGCCTCCCCCCATGGCTGGCGCGGCGATCTTCGACCTCGACCGCACCCTGCTGCAGGGCGGCACCGGCCCCCTGCTGTCGCGGGCGATGTACGACCTCGGCGTGGTCACCCGCAAGCTGCCCGGCGAGGGCCTGCTCTACGGCATGTTCGACCTGATCGGCGAGACCCTCCCCTCGATCTTCCTGGCGCGCCAGGCCACCCTGGTGGCGAAGGGTCGCGACGGCGCGACCTTCGACGCCGCTGCGCTTGCCGCGGCCGAGTCGATCGCGGCGGTCATCCACCCCTTCGCCCTCTCCCTCATCGAGCAGCACCACGCGGCCGGCCGGCCGGTCGTGCTCGCCACGACCACGCCGCACCACCTCATCAAGCCGCTCGCCGACAAGCTGGGCATCGACCACGTCATCGCGACCCGCTACTCGGTCGACGAGGCCGGCCGGTTCGACGGCTCGATCGCGGGCAACTTCGTCTGGTCACGCGGCAAGCTCGCCGCCGTCAAGGAGTGGGCCGCCGCTGAGGGCGTCGACCTCGCCGAGAGCTTCGCCTACTCCGACTCGATCTACGACCTGCCCCTGCTCTCGGCCGTCGGCAGCCCGGCCGCGGTCAACCCCGACCCGCGGCTGACCGTCTACGCCGTCGCCCGCGGCTGGCCGATCGTGCACTTCGACGTCTCGCCGGGCGTGCTCAAGGTGCCGGTGCTGGGCATCGAGCTGCAGCGGCTGCTCTTCCTCGCCAGCCCGCCCTTCCTCACGCCGTACGCCCGGTTCGACATCGCAGGCGTCGAGCACGTCCCCCGGACCGGCCCGGCGATCCTGGTCGGCAACCACCGCTCCTACTTCGACCTCCAGACCATCATCCAGCTGCTGCGCGCGGCCGGCCGCACGGCACGGGGCCTGGGCAAGAGGGAGATCTTCGACATGCCGGTGATCGGTGCGCTGGCGACCGCGCTCGGCGGCATCCCGGTCGACCGCGCCAGCGGGGGCCAGGAGTCGTTCGAACACGCCGCGGTGGCACTGGAGGGTGGTGAGCTCGTGTGCCTCCTGCCGCAGGGCACCATCCCGCGTGGCGCGGATTTCTACGACCCGGTGCTCAAGGGCCGCTCCGGTGCCGCACGGCTCGCCGCGATGACCGGCGCGCCCGTCATCCCGTTCGGCATCTGGGGGTCCGAGCAGGTCTGGCCGCGCTCGGAACCGGTGCCGCGGCTGTTCAACCTCACCGACCCACCGACCGTGCGGGTGCGGGTCGGCCCGCCGGTCGAGCTCAAGGGTCGCTCGGCTGCTGCCGACACCCGCCGGATCATGGCCGCGATCACCGGCTGCCTGCCGGCCGAGGCCCGCGAGAAGCGCGAGCCGACGCCGGAGGAGGTCCGGCTCGCCACCCCGGCGACGTGAAGCCCTGTACCCGCATCGACCGATAGGTCACTGCGGGCACGCCCCGCCTGTACCCGCACCGACCAATAGGTCACTGCGGGTACGCCCCGACTGTCCCCAGATCGACCAATCGGTCGATCTGGGGACCCGTGTTCCGCAGGACGGACCGGCAGTTGACCTTCGGCGGTTATTAGGGTTACCTAAGTGAGGTAAGCCTTACCTTCTGGATGGAGCCCGCGATGTTCGTCAGCAACGCCCTGATCGGGCTGCGCGAGGGCCTCGAGGCGGCCCTCGTCGTCGTCATCCTGCTGGCCTTCCTGACCAGGACCAACCGCACCTGGGGCACGCGCTACGTGTGGCTGGGGGTCGGTACCGCGATCACGCTGTCCGTCTTGCTCGGCGCGACACTCACCTACGGCACCCGCCAGCTCTCCTTCGAGGCGCAGGAGCTGATCGGCGGCACGGCGAGCATTGTCGCCGTCGGCTTCGTCACCGCCATGGTCTTCTGGATGAAGTCCGCCGCGCGGAGCATGTCCGGTGAGCTCAAGGGCAAGCTCGACCGCGCCCTCGACCTCGGCCCGCTGGCCGTCGCCCTCGTCGCCTTCCTCGGCGTGGGCCGCGAGGGCCTCGAGACCGCGATCTTCTTCTACGCCACCGCCCAGGCCGCCGGCGCCGGCAACAACGTGCCGCTGCTGGGCTGGGTCGTCGGCTTCGCCGGAGCGGTGCTGCTCGGCTGGCTCATCTACCGGGGGGCCCTGCGGATCAACCTCAGCGCCTTCTTCACGTGGACCGGCAGCGCGCTCATCCTCATCGCGGGCGGCATCCTCTCGTACGGCATCCACGACCTGCAGGAGGCCGGCGTGCTGCCCGGCCTGAACACCCTCGCGTTCGACGTCTCCGGCACCATCGACCCGGGCTCCTGGTACGCCGTCCTGCTCAAGGGCACGCTGAACGTCACCCCGGTCACCACCGTGCTGCAGGCCGTCGCGTGGCTGCTCTACGTCGGCACGGTGATGTTCTTCTTCCTGCGCCCGGCCGGCTCCGAGCGCCAGTCCGCGCCCCGGCCCGCGGCCGCCCCGGCGCTCGCCCCGGCGCCCGCCCCGGCGCTCGCCCCGGTGCAGGAGCCGGTGCAGGAGTCGACCTCCGCCTGACCGCTCCGTCCCGCTCGGACACCCCTTCCCGACCCCGAAACCCTGCCAGGAGATCACTCGTGCGTGCCCGTAAGCCAGCTCTCACCGCCCTGCTCGCCGTCCCCGTGGCGATCGCCCTGACCGGCTGCACCAGCACCGGCGAGGCCTCCGGCAGCGGCAGCTCCGGTGGCCCGATCGCCGTCAAGGCCACCGACACCGGGTGCGAGGTCGCGCGCGCCGAGGCCCCGGCGGGCACCGTGGAGTTCACCATCACGAACTCCGGCAGCAAGGTCAACGAGTTCTACGTCTACGCCGAGGGTGACCGGATCATGGGGGAGGTCGAGAACGTCGCGCCCGGCCTGACCCGCAGCTTCGTCGTCGAGCTCGCCGAGCCGGGCGCGTACCAGACCGCGTGCAAGCCGGGCATGGTCGGCGACGGCATCCGGGCACCGTTCACCGTCACCGGCACGTCCGCAGCCCCCAGGAGCGACGACCAGAACCTCGCCGCCGCCGTGGCGGAGTACCAGCGGTACGTCGCCTCGCAGGCCGACGCCTTCCTCGCCGAGACCACGACGTTCGTCGGGCTCGTGAAGGCCGGGAAGGTCGAGCAGGCCAAGGCGCTCTACCCGACGGCCCGGTCCTACTGGGAGCGGATCGAGCCGGTGGCGGAGTCCTTCGGCGACCTCGACCCGAAGATCGACGGCCGCGCCGAGGTCGTCGACGAGGGCATCCAGTTCACCGGCTACCACCGGCTCGAGAAGGACCTGTGGGTCGACGGCCTCCAGGCCGACACCTCGGCCATCGCCGACCAGCTGCTCGCCGACGTCACCGAGCTGGTGGGCAAGGCCAAGGCCGTCGAGCTCAACCCGCTGCAGCTCGCCAACGGCTCCAAGGCGCTGCTCGACGAGATCGCCACCGGCAAGATCACCGGCGAGGAGGAGCGCTACAGCCACACCGACCTGTGGGACTTCGAGGCGAACTTCGAGGGTTCCAAGGCCGCCATCGCGGCGCTGCGCCCCTACCTGCAGACCCAGGACCCCGCCCTCGTCGCGAGCATCGACAAGAGCGGCAAGGCGCTCGGCGACCTCCTCGAGACGCACCGCGACGGTGACGGCTTCGTGCTCTACCCGGTGCTGACCCCGGCCGACCTCAAGGCCCTCACCGACGCGCTCGACGCCTTCTCCGAGCCGGTCGCCAGGGTCGCCGGCTCGGTGGCCCAGGGATGAACGACTCGACCCGGCGCGCGGTCCTCGCCACCGGCGCGGGCGCTGCCCTCGCCGGTGCGGCCGCCGGGTTGACCTATGCCGCGCGCCCGGCCTCCGCCTCGAGCGCCGGCGCGGCTGACCCCGTCGACGACGGCACCGTGCCGTTTCGTGGAACCCACCAGGCGGGCATCACGACGGCAGCCCAGGACCGGCTGCACCTCGTCGCGCTCGACGTCGTCACCGACGATCCGGACGCGCTGCGTGACCTCCTGGCCCGATGGACCGTCGCGGCCGAGCGGATGACGCTGGGAGCCGAGGCCGCGCCCGGCGGGGTCGTGGGGGGCGGGCCGTGGAAGGTGCCGCAGGACACCGGGGAGGCACTCGACCTGGCGCCCGGGCACCTCACCGTGACCATCGGCTACGGCCCGACGCTCTTCGACGACCGGTTCGGCCTCGCCGACCGCCGCCCCGAGCCGCTGCGCGACCTGCCGCCCTTCCTGGGCGACGACCTCGACCCGGCCCGCTCCGGTGGTGACATCGTCATCCAGGCCTGCTCCGACGACCCGCAGGTGGCGGTGCACGCGGTGCGCAACCTGGTGCGGCTGGGCTTCGGGGTGGTCTCCGTGCGGTGGAGCCAGCTCGGCTTCGGCCGCACGTCGTCGACGTCGCAGGCGCAGGTGACGCCGCGAAACATGTTCGGGTTCAAGGACGGCACGGCCAACATCACCTCCGAGGACACCGCCGCGCTCGACGAGCACGTCTGGGTCGCGCGGGATGACGTGCCGGGTGCGACGGCGTGGATGACGGGCGGGTCCTACCTCGTGGCCCGGCGGATCCGGATGCACATCGAGATCTGGGACCGCACCCCGCTCATGGAGCAGGAGCAGATTCTCGGCCGCGACAAGAAGAACGGGGCCCCGCTCGGAGGGGCAGCGGAGTTCGACGAGCTCGACTTCGGCGCACTCGGCACCGATGGGCGGCCGCGCATCCCGGCGGTGGCCCACGTGCGCCTCGCGCACCACAGCACCCTGAGCGGTGTGCGCATCCTGCGTCGTGGCTACAACTTCACCGACGGCACCGACGGCCAGGGCCACCTTGACGCCGGGCTGTTCTTCCTCGCGTTCATGCGTGACGTCGAGAGGCAGTTCATGCCGATGCAGCGCGCACTGGCGCGTTCCGACGTGCTGAACGAGTACATCGAGCACACCGGGTCAGCCGTGTTCGCGTGCCCGCCCGGGCTCGGCCCCGACGACGACTGGGGCGCTCAGCTCTTCGCCTGACGGGGGTGCTTGCGCGCGCCGTCACCGTCGTGGCGCGGGAGCACCTGCTCGAGATCCAGCCGGCGCCGAAGCGTCCCGCCAGCGTTCGATGCCGTCGAGCACGAGGTCCAGGCCTGCGTCGAACTCGCCGGCGAAGGCGTGGTCGGGTTCGGCCTCCACTGCCCGGATCGTGACGAGGATGCTCGGGTACTGCTCCATCACCGGTGCCAGCTCGGCGGCGTGCTCCGCGTGCGGGTCGGTGCTCGGCATCGTGATCAGCACCTGGCGCTCGGCGTCGGTGAGGTTGGTGGCGATGAGCGTGCTGTGAATCTGCAGTCGCTCGCCGACCTTGTCGAGGTCACCGTCCTCGGTGACGACGAAGAGCGCCGAGGTGCCCGGGGTCACCGAGTGCCCGGGGTCACCGAGGTGCGGATCGTCGGAAGCTGCTCCTTGCTGATGCCGGCACCGGCGGTCAGCTTGCTCAGTGCCCCGATCGACGCGCCCACCACACCACCGATGACCGGCACGAAGAACCGGGCGCCGATCAGCACCCCCCACAGGGCACCCCACCCGGTGCCGTGTCACCGCTCCTGGTGACCCTCGTGCGTGGTGGGCACCTGTTCCAGTCGGCCCTCGTCGACGACATGCGGGTCGTGGGCACCTCGCTCGACGAGCTGACCCCTGACGGCTTCCGCGACCTGGCCCTGGTCGCCATCCGCGAGCACAGCACGCGCGAGATGGGGATGCCGACTGGCGGAAGTTCGCCCAACGCCTCGACTTCGTGCCGCTGTCGGCCGGGCCCCAGGTCCTCGGCGAGGCGGTCGCCCGCGCGGAGGCCCTCCTGCCCGGCGACGTCAACCAGCGCCGCACTGCCTGTCGGTGCCGCCGAAGGCCGCCCTGGCCGCCGTGCGCACGATCGGGGACGCCGGGCTCGCCGAGCGCAGCCGGGTCGTCATCGAGAAGCCCTTCGGCACCGACTACGCCTCGGCCGTCGCGCTCAACGCCCACCGGCACGAGGTGTTCGACGAGGACCAGATCTTCCGCATCGACCACTTCCTGGGCAAGGAGCCGGCCCATAGCATCCTCGCCTTCCGTTTCGCCAACGGCTTGTACGAGCCGATCTGGCACCGCAACAACATCTCCCACGTCGAGATCGACGTCCCCGAGACCCTCGGCCTGACCCAGCGGGGAGAGTTCTACGAGGCGACCGGGGCCTACCGCGACATGGTCGTCACGCACGTGTCCAGATCCTCGCCTTCACCGCCATGGAGCCGCCGACCTCGCTCGAGCCTGCTGCGATCAGCCGCGAGAAGAACAAGGTCTTCCGTTCGATGCAGCCGATCCACCCCGCCGACGTCGTGAGCGGCCAGTACACCGGCTACCACCACGAGCCGGGGGTCGCCCCCGACTCCGAGACCGAGACCTTCGTGGCGCTGAAGTGCTTCGTCGACAACTGGCGCTGGGCCGGCGTGCCCTTCTACCTGCGCACGGGAAAGCGGATGGCGGAGGGGGCCCGCGTCATTCTCGATCGCCTTCCGCGAGCCACCGCAGTCGATGTTCCCACCGGGCTCGAGCGGACGTGGCGCGAGCGCAGGGTTCTGATCCGGTGCCGGCGGCGACACGGCATCCGGATGCCGGTCAGGCGGCGGTCGAGCGACCCGTCTCGGTGCGCACGATGAGCGCGCGCGCCTGCACCTCGACCTCCACGTGGGTCGCCGCACCGATGATGTCGCCGTCGAGCTCGATCTTCTGGTCGTGGTCGACCCGGATGCCGACCGACTGGCAGCGGTGGCGGTCGAGCGTCTGCGTCGTGCGCCCGCTCTTGGCCAGCACCCGCGCGGCGACGGCCACCCAGGCCGCAAGGCCCTTGGGCGCGATGACGACGACGTCGAGCGTGCCGTCGTCGGGCTGGGCATCCGGGATGAGGTTGATGCCGCCGGTCAGCCTGCCGCAGTTGCCGACGAGCACGGTGCGCGCCCGGACCGTCGTGGGTGGCGCCCCGTCCACCGACAGGTGCGCCTTGAAGCGCTCGACGAGCAGGTGCTTCAGGCCGGCGGGCACGTAGGCCGTCCACCCGATCTTCGCCTTGAGCTTCTCGGAGGTGTCCTCCATGATCGCCGCGTCGAGGCCCAGGCCCGCCATCACGAGGAACGCGTGGCGCTGGACCCCGGCGGTGGAGCCCTCGCCGACGTGCTCCTCGAGATGGGCCTCGTCGGGGTTCAGCCGCATCCAGCCGACGTCGATGTGCCGGTTGCGACCGGTGATCGCGACCTCGACCGAGCGGGCCAGGTCGTCGGTGGGCACCTCGAGGTTGCGGGCCAGCAGGTTGCCGGTACCGCCGGGGAGCAGGCCCATCGGCACCCCCGAGTCGACCATCTCCTGCGCCACCGCCCGCACCGTGCCGTCGCCACCGAAGGCGCACACCAGGTCGACCTCCTCCGCGAGGGCCTGCCGGGTCTGCCCGAAGCCGACGTCATGCTCCTGGGTCTCGAGGAAGAGCGGCTCGTCCCAGCCCTGCTGCTCACACACCCGCGCGATGACCTCGTGCACGTCGTCGGCCACGGAGTCGAGCTTGGTCGGGTTCAGCACCACCGCGAGCCGCTTGCGTGGGGGCAGCGGGACGTCGTCCACGGCGCGGAAGCTGTCGCGGGCCGGTCGGCTCGAGGCGCGCCTGCCCTTGGTGCGGGAGGAGACCAGCAGCCACATCCCGGCCGCCACCAGGATGACGGTCACGAGGACGCCAGCCCAGGTCCACCATCCGTCCGACACAGTGTGGAAGGTACAGCACCGGGCGGTCCGCCCCGACGGCGCGGACCCCCGCGCTGCGTACGCTGATCGGATGACCCTCCCGCCGCCCACGCACGGCGCCGGGGTCGGCGACCTGCCGATCCCCCCTGACGACAAGGACTGGACCTGGACGCTGCGCGAGCAGTGCCCCGAGTGCGGGTTTCTCGCGGCCGAGGTGGCGCCGTGGGACGTCGCGCCGCTGGTCCTCGCCTTCACGCAGCCGTGGCCCGCGGTGCTGGCCCGCGCGGATGCCGGCCGGCGCCCCGCGCCGTCGACCTGGTCTGCGCTGGAGTACGCCTGCCACGTGCGCGACGTCTGCCGCCTCTTCGAGCAGCGCCTGCAGCTCGTGCTCACGCAGGACGCCCCGACCTTCGCCAACTGGGACCAGGACGAGACGGCCGTCGCCGACCGCCACGGCGAGCAGGACCCGACCACCGTCGCGGGGGAGCTCACCGCGGCCGGGGCCTCGTTCGCGGCGGCGTACGCAGCTCTGCCGTCAGACGCATGGGGGCGCACCGGCATCCGCTCGGACGGGGCGCAGTTCACCGTGCCCACCCTGGGGCAGTACGGCCTGCACGACCTGCGCCACCACCTGCGGGACGTGGGGGTCGACCCCCTGTGAAGCCTGAGCTGATCTACCTACTGCTCGGGGGGTCGCTGCTGCTGGCTGCCGTCCTTCCCCGGCTGCTGCACCGATGGGCGCTGTCGGCGCCGATCGTGCTCGTGGCCACGGGCATGGTGATCGGGCTGCTGCCGCCGCTGGCCGATGTCGAGCTGGACCCGGTCGCGGCCCGCCCGGCCGTCGAGCACGTCACCGAGATCACCGTGCTCGTCGCGCTGATGGGCGTCGGACTGGCCTTGGACCGACCGCTGCGCTGGCGCAGCCGGGACTCGTGGCGGGCGTGGTCGCCGGCCTGGCGGCTGCTCGGCATCGCGATGCCGTTGACCATCGGTGCCGTGGCCCTGCTCGCGTGGGGGCCGCTGGGCGTCGCGGCGCCCGCTGCCCTGCTGCTCGGGGCCGCGCTCGCGCCGACCGACCCGGTGCTCGCCTCCGACGTGCAGGTGGAGGGGCCGACCCTCGAGGGCGAGCCCGACGAGATCGACGAGGACGACGAGGTGCGTTTCGCGCTGACCAGCGAGGCGGGCCTCAACGACGGGCTGGCGTTCCCGTTCGTCTATGCCGCGATCTTCCTCGCGACGCTCGGCCCGGTGTCGCAGTGGGGGCTGGGCTGGTTCGCCTGGGAGCTGGTCGGCAAGGTGGCCGTCGGCGCGCTCGTCGGGGTGTCCGTGGGGTGGGGGATGGCCCGCCTCGCGTTCCGGGCGCCCGCCCGTTCGCTGCGGCTCGCCGAGGTGGGTGAGCCGCTGCTCGCCCTCGCGGCGCTGCTCATCGCCTACGGGGCCGCCGAGCTCGCCGGGGGCTACGGTTTCCTGGCGGTGTTCGCGTGTGCGCTCACCGTTCGCTCGGTGGAGCGCGACCACGACTACCACCGGCACATGCACGACGTCGTCGCCCGGCTCGAGACCCTGCTGACGCTGGTCGTGCTGCTGGGCCTCGGGTTCGCCCTGACCAACGGGCTGCTGGCCAACCTCGACTGGCGCGGGGTGCTCGTGGGGGTCGCGCTGGTGCTCGTCATCCGGCCCGTCGCGGGGTGGCTGGCCTTCCTGGGCCAACGCTCCCCGGTGGGGGCCACGGGGCTGAACCACCGCGAGCGGCTGGTCGTCGGCTTCTTCGGGGTGCGCGGCGTCGGCTCGATCTACTACGTGGCCTACGCGGCCGGGGCGGCGTCGTTCCCCGAGGAGCGGTGGCTCTGGTCGACGGTCGGCTTCACCATCGCCTTCTCGGTGGTGCTGCACGGCATCCTCGCGACCCCGGTGATGGCCCGCCTGGACGGGATGCGCGACGCCGCCCAGCGGAACGACGGTGCGCGCCGGGTGGACCCTGCTCCACACTGAGCCGTATGCCGTCGCCCGAAACGCTGTTCGCGTTCGCCGTCGCGTCGGTCGTGATCATCGCGATCCCGGGGCCGAGCGTGCTGTTCACGGTCGGCCGGGCGCTGTCGTCCGGGCGGCGTGAGGCGCTGCTGACCGTGGTCGGCAACGCGCTCGGCATCCTGACCCAGATCTGCGCGCTCGCCGTGGGGCTGGGGCCGCTCATCGCG
The DNA here is from genome assembly GCA_038210185.1 of Actinomycetales bacterium. Classification (GTDB taxonomy): domain Bacteria; phylum Actinomycetota; class Actinomycetes; order Actinomycetales; family Dermatophilaceae; genus Fodinibacter. The sequence goes on along the minus strand of JBBQWX010000042.1, from coordinate 747 downwards.
GCCAGCGCCACGGCCTACACCGCGCTGAAGGTGGTGGGCGCCGGGTACCTGGTCTGGCTCGGGGTGAAGGCGATCCGCCACCGCCGGGCCCTGGCCGAGGCGTTCGTGGCCGGGGTGCCGGTGGCGACTCCGCGCCTGCACGCGGTGCGGGCCGGCTACGTCGTCGGGGTGACCAACCCCAAGACGATCGTCTTCTTCGCGGCGCTGCTGCCCCAGTTCGTGGTGCAGAGCGCGCCGGTGTTCCCGCAGCTGGTCGCGCTCGGGTTGGTGTTCGCCGTGCTCGCGCTGCTCATGGACGGCACGGTCGCCCTGGTGGCGAGCCGGGCCCGCGAGTGGTTCGCTTCGTCCCCGCGCCGGATGGAGCGGGTGGGCGGCGCCGGTGGCCTGATGATGGTGGGCTTGGGCACGGGTCTGCTCCTCACCGGCCGCGCCGACTGACCCCTCGCCGCCCCGGCTGCGCCCGCCGCCCGCCGCCCGCGCCCGCCGCCTTCCGCGAAGTCAGGAGCACTTCGCCGAGTCAGGGCCGTACTCGGTCCTGACTGGGCGAGAACCTCATGAGCCGGCGAACTGCTCCTGACTTCGACGAGCGCCGATGTCCTGCCTCGTGCCCTGTGCGTGCGTGGACGCGGGCCGATCGACCCCGAGAGAGGGGGTCGATTCGGGAGGTCCGGATGCTTCACGTGGTGAGCCAGCACCTTGGGCTCACCACGTGAAGCACGTAGGGGGTTGGTGCCGACGTGGCTCACC
>JBBQWX010000041.1:0-28889 GCA_038210185.1 Actinomycetales bacterium | reverse complement strand
GGCCCCGGGTGGCGGTCGGCCCGTTCATGCTGTCCGAGCCCGGCCTGGAGGCCGCCGCGGCCCTGCTGCTCAAGGGAACCGCCGGCGTGCTGTCGGCCGTGGCGTTCGCCGTGACGACGCGCCCGCGCGACCTCGTGCGCGCACTTCAGCACCTGAAGGTGCCGGACTCCTTGGTCTCGATCGCGTCGTTCATGGTGCGCTACGTCGACGTCGTCGGCGACCAGATGCGGCGGATGCGCGTCGCCCGGATCTCGCGCGGGTTCACCGCGCGCTCGGTGCGGGCCTGGCCCCCGCTGGCCGCGAGCACGGGGGCGTTGTTCATCCGCAGCTACGAGCGGGGCGAGCGCGTGCACCTGGCCATGGTCAGCCGGGGCTGGTCTGGCCGGATGCCGGTCACCGCACCGCTGACGGCCTCGGCCGGGCAGTGGGCCCTCGCCCTCGCTCCGGCGGTCATCGCGGGGCTGGTCAGTGTGGGGGTGCGGCTCGGATGAGCGTGCCGGTGCTCGACGTGCGCGGCGTCGCCTTCGCGTACCCCGGCGGCCATCAGGCCCTGTTCGGGGTGGACCTGCACGTGCACCGCGGAGAGCGGGTCGCCCTGCTGGGGCCCAACGGCGCGGGCAAGACGACGCTGGTGCTGCACCTCAACGGCATCCTCACTCCCGGGGCCGGCAGCGTCTCCGTCTCGGGGCTGCCCGTCACCGACACCAACCTCCTCGAGGTCCGCCGCCGGGTCGGCATCGTCTTCCAGGACCCCGACGACCAGCTCTTCATGCCCACCGTGCGCGACGACGTCGCGTTCGGCCCCGCCAACCTCGGGCTGCGCGGCGACGAGCTCGACGCACGCGTCGTCGAGGCGCTCGATCTCGTCGGGGTCGCCGACCTCGCCGACCGGGCCCCACACCACCTCTCATTCGGCCAGCGCCGACGGGTGGCCATCGCGACGGTGCTGGCCATGCGCCCGGAGATCCTCGTCCTGGACGAGCCCTCCTCCAACCTCGACCCGGCGTCGCGTCGCGAGCTCGCCGGCATCCTGCGCGCGCTCGACGTCACGGTGCTCATGGTCACCCACGACCTGCCGTACGCCGTCGAGCTGTGCGAGCGGGCGGTGGTGCTGTCGCAGGGGTCGGTGGTCGCGGACGGTGCAACTCGCGAGGTGCTCGGCGACGCGGCGCTGATGGCGCGCCACCGCCTGGAGCTGCCGGTCGGATTCTCGATCTAGGGTGGAGCCCATGCCGGCAACCGTGTTCGACCCGCCCGAGCGATTCGTCGCCGGCACCGTCGGGCCGCCCGGCGGCCGCACCTTCTTCCTCCAGGCGAGCGGTGAGGGGCGGCTCGTGTCGGTCTCGCTCGAGAAGGTGCAGGTCAGCGTGCTCGCCGACCGGGTCAACGAGCTGCTGGACGCGCACGCCGAGGGCACGGCCACCGAGCCGCTCGGTGGCGGCGACACCGAGCCCCTCGCGACCCCGATCGAGGACGAGTTCCGCGTCGACACCCTCGCCCTGGCCTGGGACCCCGCGCGCAACGTCATGGTCATCGAGTGCCATGACCAGGACCCGGAGGAAACCGAAGAGGCCGAGGAGGAGGCCGTGCAGACCCTGCGCGTCGTGCTCAGCCCGGTGGCCGCCCGGGCCTTCGCCCGACGGTGCGGCGCGGTCGTGTCCGCCGGCCGCCCCTCCTGCCCGTTCTGCGGCCAGCCGCTGGACCCGACCGGCCACATCTGCCCTCGTGCCAACGGGTACCGACGCTGACGTCGTCGACCTCCTGACGAGCGGGGTCCTCACCCCGGTCGGCCGGATCGTCGACTCCTCGAACGGCGCCCTGCTCTGCTCGGTCGAGGGTAATGGCCAGGAGGTCGGTGGCGAGCCGCTGCTCGTCATCCACAAGCCGGAGGCCAGCGAGCGGCCGCTGTGGGACTACCCCGACGGCACCCTCGTCGCGCGCGAGCGGGCGGCCTACCTGGTCAGCGCGGCCGGCGGCTTCGGGGTCGTGCCCCCCACCGTGCTGCGAAACGGCCCGCTCGGCCCGGGGTCGGTGCAGCTGTGGGTGGGGCCCGTCGATGGGGTGGACGACCCGCTGGTCGACGTCACCCCGGCCGGCGAGGTACCCGACGGCTGGGTCATCGTGCTCGAGGGCGAGTCGCCCGGCGGACGGCCGGTCGTCGTGTCGCACAGCCCCGAGCCCGCGCTGCGCACGGTGGCGGTCTTCGACGCCGTGCTCAACAACTCCGACCGCAAGGGCAGCCACCTGCTGCGCGACGGCGAGGTCGTGCGTGGCTGCGACCACGGGGTCAGCCTGAGTGTGGAGCCGAAGCTGCGCACCGTGCTCTGGGGATGGGCGGGGGAGCCCGTACCCGAGGCCGACCTGTCCCGGCTGGAGTCGTTGGCGGACGAGCTGGGACGCGGGCTGGCCGACGAGCTGGCGACCCTGCTGACCCGCGCCGAGGTGCGTGCGCTGCGGCTGCGCACAGAGTCGCTGCTGCGGTCCCGCCGGCACCCGGTGCCGCGGCCCGGGTGGCCGGCCATACCGTGGCCGGCCCTGTAGTCGTTGCACCGTAGTCTTGCCCGGTGAAGTCGTGGCCCGCCCCTTTCGTTCCCGCCGTGCCCGGCCACGGTGACCCGCTCGCGCTGTTCGACACCCAGAGCCGCTCCGTGCGCCCGGTCGACCCCGGCCCGGTGGCCCGGCTCTACGTCTGCGGCATCACGCCCTACGACGCGACCCACCTGGGCCACGCGGCCACCTACGTCACCTTCGACCTCGTCGGTCGAGCGCTGCGCGATGCGGGTCACCGGGTCTCGTACGTGCAGAACGTCACCGACGTCGACGATCCGCTGTTCGAGCGCGCCGCTCGCGACGGGCGCGACTGGCGCGAGCTGGCGACCGCCGAGATCGACCTGTTCCGCGAGGACATGACCGCACTGGCCGTCGTGCCCCCCGACGCGCTCGTGGGAGTCGTCGAGTCGATGCCCGAGATCATCCGCGAGGTGCGCACGCTGCTCGACGACGGCACGGCCTACCGCCTGCCTGTGCCGACGGGGGAGGGCGACGGCGCCGACGTCTACCTCGACCTCGCCCGGACGCCGAGCTTCGGGTCGGTGTCGGGGTGGACGCGCGAGCAGATGGCGTCGGTGTTCGTCGAGCGAGGCGGAGACCCCGACCGGCCCGGCAAGCGCGACCCGTTCGACCCCCTGCTCTGGCGGGCCGTCCGCGACGGGGAGCCCTCCTGGGACGACGAGGCGCTCGGCGCAGGCCGGCCCGGCTGGCACATCGAGTGCACCGCGATCTCACGCGACCGGCTCGGCCACCCCCTCGACATCCAGGGAGGTGGCAGCGACCTGGTCTTCCCGCACCACGAGATGAGCGCCGTGCAGTCGGCCGCCCTCACCCACGACGCCACCTTCGCCCGGCACTACGTGCACCAGGCCATGGTCGGTTTCGAGGGCACCAAGATGAGCAAGTCGCGGGGCAACCTCGTGCTCGTCTCGAAGCTGCGTGCCGACGGGGTCGACCCGATGGCGATCCGCCTCGTGTTGCTCGACCAGCACTACCGCACCGACTGGGAGTACACCCCCGACCTGCTCGAGGCGGCGCAGGCTCGGCTTGGACGCTGGCGCCTGGCCCTGTCGGTCAACCAGGGTGCGGACGCGACGTCGACGATCTCGTGCGTGCGCACCGCGATCGCCGACGACCTCGACACCCGAGCCGCGCTGTCAGCGGTCGACTCCTGGAGCGAGCGCACCCTGAGCGGCGAGTGGGATGACTCGGCCGCACCCGGGCTGGTGGCCCGCACGATAGATGCCGTGCTCGGTGTGCGTCTCTGACGTAACGGCAGGGTGCGACGAACTCGGCTGCGCCACAGCTGGATCACTGCGTTCCACGCGCGGCCTGTGAGCCTGCTGAGGAGCCGTGGTCGGCGATGGGTGCAGAGGCGCCGTGCCCCGCGCTACGATGATCTTGCTCGAACACGAACTTCCGTACCCCCCTGCAGCGGAAGCTTTGCTCGAGCACGCGAGGGTCCACGAAGGCCGGTTTCCACCGGGTGTCGTGGACTTCGTGCTGTCGGGGAGGGACCAGGGCCGACGGTGGCCGCGCGCCGTCGCCGGGCCGACCTGCTGCGGAATGCTCGGCGCGCCCGGTGACCACCAAGGAGGGGCGAACCCGCCCCGGGCGCAGGCCCACTCGGTGCCCCCAGAGCCAGCTGGCACCCCCGTCAGGTGCGCGAGGTCTCTGCAGCACCGCGGAATCCTGAGACTAGGCTGAGAGGGTCGATCCGGCGATGCGAGACAGCGGGCGCGTTCTCGCGCTACGGTGAAGGTGCTTGAGGAAGAACTCCCGTACCCCCCTGCAGCGGAAGCTCAACTCGAGTACACCAAGGTCCACCAACAGCCGGGCACACCGGAGTTGGTGGACCTCGTGTTGTCAGCCCGACCGCCGTCCGACCCCGGTGAAGGGCCGGCTCGGGCAGCACCGGAGTGATGCGCGCGTCGGCGGGAGCGCCGGCGCCCGGTCGCCACGGGGCTGCGGGCACGCCCGTGGATTCCGTTGCGCGTGAGCCTGCGCCATGGCTCAGGCGGGGGCGGGTCTACGGCTCGTCCGTGCCGCGCCGCCGCAGGTAGCGCTCGAACTCCTTGGCGATGGCGTCACCGCTCGCCTCGGGCAGCTCCGCGGTGTCCTGCGCCTCCTCGAGGCTCTCGACGTACTCCGCGACCTCGGTGTCGGAGGCCGCGAGCTCGTCGATGCCGCGCTCCCAGGCGTGCGAGTCCTCGTCGAGCTCACCGTGCTCGATCGGCCCGTCGAGGAGGTCCTCGAGCCGACTCAGGAGTGCGAGGGTGGCCTTGGGCGAGGGGCTGTGTCCGGCGTAGTGCGGCACCGCGGCCCAGCACGACACCGAGGGAACACCGACCTGGGTGGCGGCGTCGGCGAGCACTCCCACGATCCCGGTGGGACCCTCGTAGGTGCTCATCTCGAGGTCGTGGCGGTGCCGGGTGTCCTCGCTGTCGGAGGTCGCGGACACCGGGATCGGGCGCGAATGGGCGACGTCGGCCATCAGGGCGCCCAGGGTGACGACCATCGACACGTCCGCGGCCTGCGCCAGCTCCATCAGCTCGATGGCGAAGGCGCGCCACCGGAACGACGGCTCGACGCCCTGCACCAGCACGACGTCGCGACCGAGCGAGGTGTTCGTGGCCACGAGCACCCTGGTCGTGTGCCAGCTGATCCGCCGCCGCCCGTTCTCGAGCAGCACCCGGGGTCGGTTGACCTGGAAGTCGTAGTAGTCCTCGGGGTCCAGGGCCGCGACCACCTCGGCGTCCCAGGTCTCGGCAAGGTGCTCGATGACCGCACTGGCGGCCTCACCGGCGTCGTTCCACCCCTCGAAGGCGGCGATCATGACCGCGTCCTTCAGCTCGGGCAGGTTGTCGAGCTCGATCACCGGCGTCCTCCTGTCGTCAGGGCACCACCCTACGGCTCAATAGACTGCCGACCCATGAGCCTCCCCGCAGCGGTCCTCTGGGACATGGACGGCACCCTCGTCGACACCGAGCCCTACTGGATTCGCGCCGAGCACGCGATCGTCGCCGAGCACGGTGGCACCTGGAGCGACGAGTTCGCCCACCAGCTGGTCGGCAACGACCTGATGGTCTCGGCGGCCTTCATCCGGACGCACTCGCCCATCGACTGGTCACCGGAGCGGATCGTCGACGAGCTGCTGGTGCGGGTGGTCGCCCAGGTGCGCGAGCACCTGCCGTGGCGGCCCGGCGCCCGAGAGCTGCTCGAAGCCCTGCGGGCGCAGGGGGTGCCCAGCGCGCTGGTGACGATGTCCTGGCGGTCGCTGGCCGACGCGGTGGTCGAGGCGCTGCCCGAGGGGGCCTTTGCCGCCGTGGTCACCGGTGACGAGGTGTCCCACGGCAAGCCGCACCCGGAGCCCTACCGTGCTGCTGCACGGCTGCTCGGGGTGTCGCCGGAGGACTGCGTGGCCATCGAGGACTCACCCGCCGGGGTGCGCTCCGCGGTGGCCGCCGGGGTGCCGACCCTCGCGGTGCCGCACGTCGTGCCGGTGCCCGAGCTGGCCGGCGCCGTGCACGTCGACGGGCTCGCGGGGATGACCCCCGCCCGCCTGGCCGAGCTGGCCAGGTCGGTCTCAGTCGTCAGCGGGCACGGCCTCGCCTGAGCTGGCCGGGTCGAGCGCGATGGCGCCGGCGCCCTCGGGCAGCGGCGGAGGCGTGCCACCCCAGGCGGGGCACAGGTCGCGGAAGTCGCACCAGTCGCACAGCCGCGAGGTGCGCGGCCGCCAGTCGCCGGTCTGGGCGGCGCGCACCACGGCAACCCAGATGGCGCGGATGTTCCGCTCGATGGCGAGCAGGTCACGCTCGTCGGGGGAGTAGCGCACCACCTCGCCGTTGCCTAGGTAGACCAGCTGGAGCTGGCGGGGGATCTCGCCGTGCATGCGCCACAGGACCAACGCGTAGAACTTCATCTGGAACAGAGCCTTGGCCTCGAACAGCTCGCTCGGGGACCGCCCGGTCTTGTAGTCGACGACCCGCATCGCGCCGTCGGGTGCGACGTCGAGCCGGTCGACGTAGCCGCGCAGGGTGAGCCCCTCGACCTCGGTCTCGACGTAGAGCTCGCGCGCCGCAGGCTCCAGCCGGGTGGGGTCCTCGAGCTCGAACCACTGCTCGACGAGGACCCGCGCCGCGGCGAACCAGCTCTGCGGGGTGAGCAGCTCGTCGTCGTCGATCATCGCCTCGAGCTCGGGTCGCTCGTCGACCAGCGCCGCCCACCGTGGCTCGAGCAGCGCGACCGCGGCCTCGGGGGTGCGGTCGACCGCCGGGAGGTCGAAGAGGTGCTCCAGCACTGCGTGGACCAAGGTGCCGCGCGCTGCGGCCGGGGACGGGGGGCCCTCCAGCTTGTCGATCGTCCTGAACCGGAACAGCAGCGGGCACTGCTTGAAGTCCGCGGCACGGCTCGGGGACAGGGCGGGGGTCATGAGGCCACGGTATGCCGGGTCACCGACAGCCCTCCTCCGCCACCCCGCGCTCCCGGGTCAGTCCTCGGGCTGGTAGCCGAGGTTCGGGCCCAGCCAGCGTTCGGCGGTGCGCAGGTCCCAGCCCTTGCGCTCGGCATACGACTCCACCTGGTCGCGACCGAGCCGCCCCACGACGAAGTACTGGCTGTCGGGGTGCGCGAAGTGCCACCCGGACACCGACGCCCCCGGCCACATCGCCATCGACTCGGTGAGCGTGACCCCGGTGCGCTCCGCGCCGCCGAGGAGCGCCATGAGGGTCTCCTTCTCGGTGTGCTCGGGGCAGGCCGGGTAGCCGGGCGCCGGGCGGATGCCTCGGTACGTCTCGCGGATCAGCTCGTCCATCTCGAGGTGCTCGTCGGGCGCGTAGCCCCACAGCTCGCGACGCACCTTCTCGTGCAGGCGCTCGGCGAACGCCTCGGCGAGCCGGTCGGCCAGCGACTCGAGCAGGATCGCCGAGTAGTCGTCGTGATCGGCCTTGAACGCGAGGATCCGCTCCTCGATGCCCAGCCCCGCGGTGACCGAGAAGGCACCGATGTGGTCGGCGATGCCGCTCTCCTTGGGCGCCACGAAGTCCGAGAGGCACTTGTTGGCGACGCCGTCGCGGTGCCGCCCCTGCTGGCGCAGCCCGTGCAGGTGGGTGAGCACCGTCGTGCGGGCCTCGTCGGCGTAGACCTCGATGTCGTCGCCGACGCCGTTCGCCGGGAAGATGCCGACCACGCCGCGAGCGGTGAGCCAGTGCTCGCGCTCGATCCGGTCGAGCATCGCCTCGCCGTCGGCGAGCAGCGTGCGCGCCTCCTGCGAGGTCGCCGGGTTGTTGAGCACGTCGGGGTAGCGCCCCTTGATCTCCCAGGCGAGGAAGAACGGGGTCCAGTCGATGTAGCGCCGCAGCTCGGCCACCGGGAAGTCCGCCCAGACCCGGGTGAACTGCGTCGCGGCCCGGTGCCAGTGCGCGTCCGGGGGCCCGGACCACCGGTCGCGGCTCTGCTGCTCGAGCAGGTGCGGGCGCTTGGGCCGGTAGGAGGCCCAGTCGAGCACCGGGCGGTTGGCCCGGGCCTGCTCGAGGCCGGCCAGCGGCCGCTCGCCGGTCTTCGCCGCGTGCCGGACGCGGATGGTGTCGTAGTCCGTGCTGATGCCGTCGAGGAAGGGCCCGCGCTGCTCGTCCGAGAGCAGCTGGCTGACGACCGGCACCGACCGCGAGGCGTCCTTCACCCACACGACCGGCCCGGAGTACTGCCGGTCGACCTTGACCGCGGTGTGCGCGCGCGACGTGGTGGCACCGCCGAGCAGCAGCGGGATCGCGAAGCCCTGGCGCTCCATCTCGGCGGCCACCCGCACCATCTCGTCCAGGCTCGGGGTGATCAGGCCGGACAGCCCGATGAGGTCGGCGCCGACCTCTGTGGCGGTGTCGAGGATCTTCTGGGTCGGCACCATGACCCCGAGGTCGACCACGTCGTAGTTGTTGCACTGGAGCACGACGCCGACGATGTTCTTGCCAATGTCGTGCACGTCGCCCTTGACCGTGGCCATGACGACGAGCCCCTTGCTGCGCTTCCTGGCCGCCTCGTCCTTCCCGGCCTCGATGTACGGGATGAGGTGTGCGACGGCACGCTTCATGACCCGGGCCGACTTCACCACCTGGGGAAGGAACATCCTGCCGTCACCGAACAGGTCGCCGACGACGTTCATACCGTCCATCAGTGGACCCTCGATGACCTCGAGCGGGCGCCCGCCGGACGCGGCGATCTCGAGGCGCAGCTCCTCGGTGTCCGCGACGACGAACGCGTCGATGCCCTTGACGAGGGCGTGCGTGATGCGCTCGCCGACCGGCAACGAGCGCCACTCCTCGGCCGCGACGTCGGCGACCTCACCGGTGCCGCGGTACTCCTCGGCGATGGTGAGCAGCCGGTCGGCGGCATCCGCTCGGCGGTTCAGCACGACGTCCTCGATGGCGTCCCGGAGCTTGACGTCGACGGTGTCGTAGACCTGCAGCGCCCCGGCGTTGACGATGCCCATGTCCAGGCCGGCCTTGATGGCGTGGTAGAGGAACACGGCGTGGATGGCCTCGCGCACGGCGTTGTTGCCGCGGAAGCTGAACGACACGTTCGAGACGCCGCCGGAGACCAGCGCGTGCGGCAGGTTCTCCTTGATCCACGCGGTGGCCTCGATGAAGTCGGTGCCGTAGGCCGCGTGCTCCTCGATGCCGGTGGCGACCGCGAACACGTTGGGGTCGATGATGACGTCCTCGGCAGGGAAGCCGACCTGGTCGACCAGCAGCCGGTAGGCGCGCCCGCAGATCTCCCGGCGGCGCCGCTGGTCGTCGGCCTGCCCCTGCTCGTCGAAGGCCATGACGACCACGGCCGCACCGTACTTGCGGGCCAGCCGGGCGTGGTCGAGGAACTGCTCCTCGCCCTCCTTCATCGAGATCGAGTTGATGATCGGCTTGCCCTGGGTGACCTTCAGCCCCGCCTCGATGACCTCCCACTTGCTGGAGTCGATCATCAGCGGCACCCGGCAGATGTCGGGCTCGGAGGCGACCAGCTTCAAGAAGCGGTCCATCGCGGCGACGCCGTCGATCATGCCTTCGTCCATGTTGACGTCGATGACCTGGGCGCCGGCCTCGACCTGCTGGCGCGCCACGCCGAGCGCCGTGCCGTAGTCGTCCTCCTTGATCAGCCGGCGGAACCGGGCCGACCCGGTGATGTTGGTGCGCTCACCGACGTTGACGAACAGGCTGTCCCCGTCGATGACGCAGGGCTCGAGCCCGGACAGGCGCAGTGCCGGCGGCAGGTCGGCCGGTCGTCGGGGCGTCCCCTGCGTGGCCGCCTGCCCGATCGCGGCGATGTGCGACGGCGTGGTGCCGCAGCATCCCCCGACGATGTTGACCAGGCCGGACGTCGCGAACTCGCCGACGACGCGGGCCATCGCCTCGGGGGTCTCGTCGTACTCCCCGAACGCGTTGGGCAGCCCGGCGTTGGGGTGGGCCGAGACGAAGCAGTCGGCGATCCGCGAGAGCTCGGCGACGTACGGGCGCAGCTCCCCGGCGCCCAGCGCGCAGTTCAGCCCGATCGCCAGCGGGCGTGCGTGCCGCACGGAGTACCAGAAGGCCTCGGTGACCTGGCCGGACAGGGTGCGTCCGGAGGCGTCGGTGATCGTGCCCGAGATCATCACCGGCCACCGCCGCTCGTGCTCCTCGAAGAGGGTCTCGAGGGCGAAGATCGCGGCCTTGGCGTTGAGCGTGTCGAAGATGGTCTCGACCAGCAGCACGTCGGCGCCGCCGTCGACGAGGCCGCGGGCCTGCTCGAGATAGGCGCCCACGAGCTCGTCGTAGGTGACGTTGCGGGCGCCCGGGTCGTTGACGTCGGGCGAGATGGATGCCGTGCGGTTCGTCGGCCCGAGCGTGCCCAGCACCCAGCGCGGCCGGTCGGGCGTGCGCTGCGTCATCGCGTCGGCCTCGGCGCGGGCCAGCGACGCCGCGGCGAGGTTCATCTCGTAGGCGACGTCCTCCATCCCGTAGTCGGCCAGCGAGATGCGCTGGGCGTTGAAGGTGTTGGTCTCGAGCAGGTCGGCACCCGCCTGGAGGTAGGCGCGGTGCACCTCGCGGACGAGGTCGGGTCGGGTCAGCGACAACAGGTCGTTGTTGCCCTGCTGGTCGCTGCCGTGCTCGGCGAAGCGCTGCCCCCGGTAGTCGGCCTCGGACAGGCCGTACCCCTGGATCATGGTCCCCATCGCGCCGTCGAGAACGAGGACCCGCTCCTGCAGGGTGGCGGTGAGGGCGGCGGTGGCGTCTGGGCGGTGCTGCGGGGTCACGTGGTGTCGCCTCGGGTCGGCAGCAGGTCGAGGGATCAGTATGCCGGGTTCCTCACGTAGGGTCCGTGCCATGTCCGACGAGCAGCCCCCCGCCGGGGCGCTACGCCTCGCCCGGGTGGCGGGTGTGCCGGTCTACCTCGACCGCACCTGGTTGCTGCTCGGCGCGTTCGTGGCCTGGACCGGCTGGCGCACCGGGCAGGGCCTCGGCGACGGCACGACCACCGCGGTGGCCTACGCCGCGTGGATGGTGGTCGGGATCTTCGTCGCCGTGCTCGGCCACGAGGTCGCGCACGCCGTGGCCGCCCGGCTCCTCGGCTTCCGCGTGCACCGCATCGTCGCGACGCTGTGGGGCGGGCACACCGCCTACGACGGAACGGGCACGACGGCAGGGCGCGCCGCGGTCGTCGCGGTGGCCGGGCCGCTGGCCAACCTGGCACTCGCCGCGGTGGGCAGCTTCGCGACGGGCGCGCTGCCGTGGCCGGGGTCGGAGTTCGCGTTCTCCTTCATGGTCCTGAACCTGCTGCTGGCCGGGTTCAACCTGCTGCCCGGGCTCCCACTCGACGGCGGCCAGCTCGTGCAGTCGCTGGTGTGGGCAGTCACCGGCCGGCGTGACGTCGGTCTGGTCGTGGCCGGCTGGTGCGGGCGGGTGCTCGCCGTCGTCATCGTGCTGGCACTCGCCGTGCGGCCCGTGGCGCAGGGCGACCCCGACCTCGTAAGCGTCGCCCTGGTGCTGGTCATGGGGTGGATCCTGTGGTCGGGGGCCACCGCAGCGCTCAAGCGGGCGCCGCTCGAGCGGCTGCTCGGCTCGGCCCGGATCGGGGACGTCGCGGAGCGGGTCGTCGTCCTGCCGCCGATGACCCCGCTGGCGCAGGCCCGCGCCCACCCGTACCACGTCGTGTGCGAGGACGAGCACGGCCGGCCCACCCTGGCCCTGCTGGGTGAGGCGGCCGCCGCGGCGGCGCCCACGGCGCCGATCGCCTCCGTCGTCGTCCGGATCCCCGACGGCAACGTCGTCGAGGCCGCAGCGGGCGACACCATCGAGCCCGTCATCGGCGCCATGGCCGCGAGCCGGTTCGCCCTGGTCGTGCTCACCCACGAGGGCCGCGCGTGGGGCATGGTCACGGGAGCCGGTCTCGAGGCGGCGGCGGGGCGGCCCGCGGCCCGCAACTAGACTCCTGCGCCATGACACCCCCCACGGGCGCCGAGCTCCGGCGCGGCCCCTTCTCCGTGGGCGAACGCGTGCAGCTGACCGACCCCAAGGGGCGACTGCACACCATCGCGCTCACCCCCGGCAAGCAGTTCCACACCCATCGCGGTCACCTCGACCACGACGACCTCATCGGGATGCGGGACGGCTCGACCGTCACGAACACCGCCGGTGTCCAGTACCTGGCCCTGCGCCCGCTGCTGTCCGACTACGTCATGTCGATGCCGCGCGGGGCCGCGGTCGTCTACCCCAAGGACGCCGGTCAGATCGTGATGATGGCCGACATGTTTCCCGGCGCCGTCGTCGTCGAGGCCGGGGTCGGCTCCGGAGCCCTGTCGATGTCGCTGCTGCGGGCGGTGGGGGAGTCCGGTCGGGTGCACTCCTTCGAGCGCCGTGCGGACTTCGCCGAGATCGCCAGGGCCAACGCCCGCGACTACTTCGGCACCGACCACCCCGCGTGGACGGTCACCGTCGGCGACCTCGTCGAGGCGCTGCCGGTCACCGTCGACAACGGCACCGTCGACCGCGTCGTGCTCGACATGCTCGCCCCGTGGGAGTGCCTCGACGTCGTCGCCGACGCCCTTGCGCCGGGTGGCGTGCTGATCTGCTACGTCGCCACGGCCACCCAGCTGTCGAAGGTCGCCGAGGCGATGCGCGACTGCGACACCTTCACCGAGCCCCAGGCCTGGGAGTCGCTCGTGCGGGGCTGGCACCTCGAGGGGCTGGCGGTGCGACCCCAGCACCGGATGCACGGCCACACGGGGTTCCTCATCACCACGCGGCGGCTCGCGCCCGGGGTCACGCCCCCACTGCGCAAGCGCCGCCCGGGCCGCGGCTACGTCACCGAGGAGGACACCGCGGAGCAGGACTGGACCCCCGAGGCCATCGGCGAGCGCGTGCCGTCGGAGAAGCGGGTGCGCCGGGTCGTCCGTTCGGTGACCGAGACCTCCCCTCAGACCTGACTCCGGGGGGTTATCGTCGAGCATGAGCACCGACGAGCCCAGGGCCGAGCAACCCGGCACCCGTGAGCGCCTCGAAGCCGAGCGGACGTCGCTCGAGGGCGAGATCGCCGCGCTGCGGGCCCGCGGACAGGGCACCCCGGCGCAGCTGCGCAGCCTCGAGCGCGACCTCGCCGGCCTGCGCTCCCAGCTGAGCACCGTGTCGGCCCAGAACGAGCGCCTGGTGCGCACCCTGCGCGACGCCCGCGAGCAGATCGTCACCCTGAAGTCCGAGGTCGACCGGCTGGCGCAGCCGCCGGCCGCCTACGGCATCGTGATCGAGGCGTTCGACGACGGCACCGCCGACATCCTCACCAGCGGGCGCAAGATGCACGTCGCCGTCAGCCCGTCGCTCGAGGAGGGTCAGCTCGTGCCCGGCCGCGAGGTCATGCTCAACGAGGCGATGAACATCGTGGCCGCCCACGGCTACGAGACCACCGGTGAGGTGGTGCTCTGCAAGGAGGTCCTCGACGACGGCCGGGTGCTCGTGGTGGCCCAGGCCGACGAGGAGCGGGTCTGCCGCGTAGCGGCCTCTCTCGAGGGCCAGACCATCCGGGCCGGCGACGCCCTGCTCCTGGAGTCGCGCTCCGGCTTCGTCTTCGAGCGCATCCCCAAGGGCGAGGTCGCCGACCTCGTGCTCGAGGAGGTGCCCGACATCGACTACACCGACATCGGGGGGCTGAGCGGCCAGATCGAGGCGATCCGCGATGCCGTCGAGCTGCCGTACCTGCACCCCGACCTCTACATCGAGCACCAGCTCAAGCCGCCCAAGGGCGTGCTGCTCTACGGCCCGCCGGGGTGCGGCAAGACGATGATCGCCAAGGCGGTCGCGGCATCCCTGGCGCGCAAGGTCGCCGAGAAGGAGGGCCGCGAACCCGGGAAGTCGTACTTCCTGAACATCAAGGGCCCCGAGCTGCTCAACAAGTACGTCGGTGAGACCGAGCGGCACATCCGGCTCATCTTCCAGCGGGCCCGCGAGAAGTCGAACGAGGGCTACCCGGTCGTCGTGTTCTTCGACGAGATGGAGTCGCTGTTCCGCACCCGTGGGTCGGGCGTCTCGTCCGACGTCGAGACCACGATCGTGCCTCAGCTGCTCTCCGAGATCGACGGCGTCGAGGGCCTCGAGAACGTCATCGTCATCGGGGCGTCGAACCGCGAGGACATGATCGACCCCGCGATCCTGCGGCCCGGCCGGCTCGACGTGAAGATCAAGATCGAGCGGCCCGATGCTGAGGCCGCCCGCGACATCTTCGGCAAGTACTTGATCCGCGGCCTGCCGCTGCACCCCGACGACGTCGAGCAGAACGGCGGGTCCGAGCACGCCACCCTCCAGGCGATGGTCGACGCCGTCGTGCTGCGGATGTACACCGAGGAGGAGGAGAACCGCTTCCTCGAGGTCACCTACGCCGGTGGCGACAAGGAGATCCTCTACTTCAAGGACTTCAACTCCGGCGCGATGATCCAGAACATCGTCGACCGGTCCAAGAAGATGGCGATCAAGGACTTTCTCGACACCGGCCAGCGCGGCCTGCGCGTGGAGCACCTGCTGCAGTCGTGCACCGACGAGTTCCGCGAGAACGAGGACCTCCCCAACACGACCAACCCCGACGACTGGGCCCGCATCTCGGGGAAGAAGGGGGAGCGGATCGTCTACATCCGCACCCTCATCAAGACCAAGGAGGGCACCGGGCCGGGCAAGTCGATCAACACCGTCGCCAACACCGGGCAGTACCTCTGACCTCCCGGCTGCACTGCCTCGAGCTGCTCCCGGACGCCGACGGGGCGCGGGCGGTACGAAGGTCCTGGACAGCCCTGCGTGAGGCGGGTCTGCCCTCGCAGCTCGACCACCGCGGCGCGACGAATGCGGCGCACCTCACGGTGGTCTCGGCGCCCGCCCTCCCTGACGCGGCGGTCGAGGCGTCCCGGCGGCTGCTCGGGCCCCTGCTGCCGTTGCGGGTCCGGGTGTCGGGCCTGCTCCTGCTCGGCGGGGGGCGGGTCACCCTCGCGCACGCGGTCGACGTCGACGACGCCGCCCTGGTCGCGGTGCTCGAGGTGCGCAGCCACGTCCCCGAGCAGCAGCACGCGGGTTGGCTGGCCCACGTCACGCTGGCGCGACGGGTGCCCCGTGAGCGCGTGCAGGAGGCGGTCGACGCGCTCGGGTGGGCGGACACCGTGCTCTGCCTCGTGGAGCTGCGCCGGTGGGACCCGGATGCCGGGACCGTGTCCACAGTGGCCTCGGCGCGGTAGTCCCAACTTTCTCGCCCGATGCGGAAAGGTTCACCTTCGCAGGGGAATCGTTGTGGTGCGAAGGTGAAGGTCCCCGCATCGGGCGGGAAAGTTGTTGCGTGTCGGTCAGGCGACGAGGCGGGCGATGAGGCGCCAGCCCAGGAGCAGCACCGCCAGCACCGTCGTGGCGACGAGCACGAACGACCACGCGGTGCCCTCGCCGGCCAGACGTCGCAGGATCATCCCGAGCACCACGGTGCACACGACGACGACCGCGCCGAACGCGAGGGTGCGCGCGGTGGTGTCCAGGGTGATGCTCGCCAACAGCCAGCCCGCGGCGGTGCCGACCAGGAACGGCGCAGCGGTGCGCAGGATGCCGGTGACGTCGACGCCTTCCGCGTGCGACCGGCGACCGACCGCGGCGAAGAGGACGACCAGGGCGACGTCGAGCACCGCGGGCAGGGCCCGGCTCACGACCGCACCCGGTCGAAGAGCGACCGCTGGCGTGGGGGTGCATGGGTCGGGTCGACCCCGTCGAACAGGCTCGAGACCGACTCGCCCTCATGGATGCGCGTGATGGCCTCGGCGAACAGCCCTGCGACGGAACGCACCTTCAGCTCGGGCCAGTCGGCGGGCGCCGGCACCGTGTCGGTGGTGACGACCTCACTGATCATCGGATGGGTGCGCAGCCGCTCGACCGCGCGCCCGGCGAACAACCCGTGCGTGCAGGCGACCGCGGCCTCGGTGACGCCTTGGTCGGCGAGTCGGTCGAGCAGCTCGACGATGGAGCCACCGGTGGCGATCTCGTCGTCGAGCACGATCGCCCGCTTCCCCTCGACGTCGCCGACGATCGAGTCGATGACGACCCGGTCGTCACCGAGCCGCCGCTTCGACCCCGCCGCGACGGGCAGGCCGAGCAGGCGCGAGAACTGGGTGGCGTCCTTGGCGTTGCCGAGGTCGGGCGAGACCACCACGCAGTCGTCGAGGTCCTGCTGGCGGAAGTGGTCGGCCAGCACCCCCAGGGCCGTGAGGTGGTCGACCGGCACGGAGAAGAAGCCGTGCACCTGCGGGGCGTGCAGGTTCATGGTGAGCACGCGGTCGGCTCCGGCCGTCGAGATCAGGTCGGCGACCAGACGCCCCCCGAGCGAGATGCGGGAGGCGTCCTTCTTGTCGCTGCGGGCGTAGGCGTAGTGGGGGATGACCGCCGTGATCATCGAGGCCGACGCACCGCGCGCGGCATCGATCATCAGGAGCAGCTCCATGAGCGAGTCCTGCGTCGGGGGCACCAGCGGCTGCACGAGGTAGACGTCGCGCTGGCGGCAGTTGGCGAGCAGCTGGGCCTGGAGGCAGTCGTTGCTGAAGCGGCTGATGCGGGTCTCGGAGAGGGGCACCCCCAGCTCGTCGCAGATCCGGTGGGCGAAGGCCGGGTGGGCCGACCCCGAGAACACGACGACCGCGCGCATGACCGCAGCCTAGCCGTCAGCCGGTGGCGGCCAGTGCCGACCGCAGCTCGGTGGCGAGCTCCCACCGCTGCTGGCGCCCCACGGCCGGTGCGGCACCCGGCATGAAGGCGAAGCCGTGGGGCACCTTGAGGTAGTTCGTCAGCCGCGCGGGCACCCCGGCCTCGTTCAGCGCGGCGGCATAGCGGATGCCGTCGTCGCGGATCGGGTCGAGGTCGGCCGTCTGCACCAGCGCCGGCGGCAGGCCGTCGAGCCGCCCGAAGAGCGGGGAGAGCAGCGGGTCGCGCAGGTCGCGCCCGGCCGGCACGTAGTGGTCGCGGAAGGCGTCGATCGACCGCTTGGTGAGCACGGCGGCGTTCGCGTGCTCGCGGATCGACGGCGACGCCATGGTCAGGTCCGTCGCGGGGTAGATCAGGGCCTGGTGCCGCAGGCGGGTGTCGCCGTGGTCGCGCAGCACCTGGGCGACGACGGCGGCCAGGTTGCCGCCGGCCGAGTCGCCCGCCACCGCCATCCGGGTGGTGTCGGCGCGCAGCACGTCCCCGTTGACGCCGACCCAGGTGGTGGCGTCGACGCAGTCCTCCACCGCGACCGGGGCCCGGTGCTCGGGCGCCATCCGGTAGTCGACCGACACCACGACGCACCCGACGGCGCCGGCGACGAAGGTGCACGTCGGGTCGTAGTCGAGCACGTTGCCGAGGACCCAGCCACCGCCGTGGAACCACATGACGACCGGCACGTCGGTGCGGGCGTCGCGCAGGGCCCTCGGGCGGTAGATCCGCAACGGGATCTCGTGGTCGTCGCGGGCCGGGGCGGTGCCGTAGGTGATGCCGACCGCACGGTCGACCCCGCCCGTGATTCGGTCGGTGACCCGGTTGCGGGGGAGGGTGGTGCCCCGGGCCCGCAGGATGCCGTCGAGGTCGAGGTCCTCGACCGGCGGCCCGAGCCGGTCGCCGACGAAGGACACCATCGCGATGAGCGGGGACAACCCGCGGTAGCTGCGCACGCGGTCAGTATGGTCGAGACATGACCGTGCGCCGCGTGATGGGGATCGAGACCGAGTACGGCATCGTCGTGCCCGGCAACCCTGCGGCGAACCCGATGGTCGCCTCCGGCGACGTCGTCACGGCCTACGCCGCCGCGCGCGGCATCCGCCCGGCCCGGGCCGTCTGGGACTACGCCGACGAGGCGCCGCTGCGCGACGCGCGCGGCTTCGACATGGGCCGCGGCACGGCGCACCCGAGCCAGCTCACCGACGTCGAGGACCCCACCCTGGCCAACGTCGTCCTCACCAACGGCGCCCGGCTCTACGTCGACCACGCCCACCCGGAGTACAGCTCGCCCGAGGTCACCACCCCACGAGCCGCCGTCACCTGGGACCGCGCCGGTGAGCTGGTCATGCGCGAGGCGGTCGCGCGGCTCGCCACCGTGCCCCCGGGCGTGAACCTCTACAAGAACAACACCGACGGCAAGGGCGTCTCCTACGGCACCCACGAGAACTACCTCATGGCGCGCTCCACCCCGTTCGCGAACATCGTGCGCCACCTGACCCCGTTCTTCGTCGTGCGCCAGGTCATGTGCGGGTCGGGCCGGGTCGGCATCGGGGTCGACTCCCGCACCGCGGGCTACCAGATCGCCCAGCGCAGCGACTTCTTCGAGGTCGAGGTGGGCTTGGAGACCACCCTGAAGCGGCCCCTCATCAACACCCGCGACGAGCCGCACGCCGTCGCCGACCGCTACCGCCGCCTGCACGTCATCCTCGGTGACGCCAACCACTGCGACGTCGCGAACCTGCTCAAGATGGGCACCACCGAGGTGGTGCCCGCGATGATCGAGGCCGAGGCCATCCGCGACGACCTGTCGGTGCGCCGCCCGGTGGCGACCCTCCACGAGGTGTCGCACGACACCACGCTGCAGGCCAAGGTCGAGCTGGTCGACGGTCGCCGGATGACCGCCCTGGAGCTGCTCTGGGAGTACCACGACCGGGCCGCCGCCTTCGTCGAGCAGCAGTCGGGCGGCGAGCCCGACGGTGACACCGTCGAGGTCATGCACTGGTGGGCCACCGTGCTCGACAAGCTCGGCCGCGACCCCATGGAGGCTCGTCGCGAGGTCGACTGGGTCGCCAAGCTGGCCGTGCTCGAGGGCTACCGCGAGCGCGACTCGCTCGGGTGGGGCGACCCGCGGCTCAAGGCCGTCGACCTGCAGTGGTCCGACGTGCGGGCCGACCGGGGCCTGGCCCACCGGCTGGTCGCCACCGGCCGGCTCGAGGTGCTGGTCGACGAGGACGACGTGCAGCGTGCCGTCGACGAGCCCCCGAACGACACCCGGGCGTGGTTCCGGGGCACCTGCCTGCGGCGCTTCCCCGACGACGTCGTGGCGGCGTCCTGGGACTCGGTCATCTTCGACGTCGCCGGCCAGCGCACGCTGCAGCGGGTGCCGATGCTCGAGCCGCTCAAGGGAACCGAGGCCGGGGTGGGCGAGATCGTGCGCAACGCGCCGGATGCCGCGTCCCTGCTCCGCGCGCTCGCGGCCAACGGCGACCCGGGACACTAGGCTCGGGCACAGTCCACCTGAAGGAGGGGTCTTCCATGGCCGGTCAGGAACAGGTCCGCCCGCAGCGTCGCGACGGCGGCGACGACGCCCCCGAAGCCGCAACCGCAGCAGCACAGGTGCAGACGAGCGAGATCGACGACATCCTCGACGAGATCGACGAGGTGCTGGAGTCCAACGCCGAGGAGTTCGTGCGCGGGTTCGTCCAGAAGGGTGGCCAGTGACCACCGGAGCCAACGGACGGCTGCCCACCGCCTACCTCGTGCCCGGGTCGTCGTCGTTCACCGAGTTCCTCTCCGCCCAGGCTCCCGCACTGCTGCCGTCCGGGCGCGCGCTGCCCCCGGGTGCGGCGGTCGACGCGCCGCACGGCACGACGATCGTCACGCTGACCTATCCCGGAGGCGTCGTCATGGCCGGTGACCGCCGCGCCACGATGGGCAACCTCATCGCCAACCGCGACATGGAGAAGGTCTTCGCCACCGACGAGTACAGCCTGGTCGGCATCGCCGGCACGGCGGGGCTGGCGATCGAGCTGGTGCGGCTGTTCCAGGTCGAACTCGAGCACTACGAGAAGATCGAGGGCACCCTGATGTCGCTCGAGGGCAAGGCCAACCGGCTGGCCTCGATGATCCGGGGCAACCTCGGCATGGCGATGCAGGGGCTGTCGGTCGTGCCGGTGTTCGCCGGTTTCGACGCCGGCACGGGCATCGGCCGGATCTTCTCCTACGACGTCACCGGCGGGTGCTACGAGGAGCACGACCACCACAGCGTGGGGTCCGGCTCGCTGTTCGCCCGCGGCTCGCTCAAGAAGCTCCACCGCCGCGGCGGCACCCTCGACGACGCCGTCCGCACCGCCGTCGAGGCGCTCTACGACGCCGCCGACGACGACTCCGCCACGGGCGGCCCCGACGTCGGCCGGCGGATCTGGCCGACCATCGGCATCGTCGACGACGACGGCGCCCGGTTCGTGCCCGACGACGAGATCGCGCCGGTGGTCGACGCCATTCTCGCCGCGCGCGTCGACAACCCGGGAGGTGCCCGATGACCGCCGGGATGCCGTTCTACGTCTCGCCCGAGCAGCTGATGAAGGACCGGGCCGACTTCGCGCGCAAGGGCATCGCCCGCGGTCGCTCGGTGGTCGTGCTCGCCTACGACAACGGCATCGCGTTCGTCGCCGAGAACCCCAGCCGGGCGCTGCACAAGGTCTCCGAGATCTACGACCGCATCGCGTTCGCCGCCGTGGGCAAGTACAACGAGTTCGAGAACCTGCGGGTGGCCGGGGTGCGCTACGCCGACCTTCGCGGCTACTCCTACGACCGTTCCGACGTCACCGCGCGCGGCCTCGCCAACGCCTACGCGCAGACGCTCGGCGCCGTCTTCACACAGGAGTCCAAGCCGTACGAGGTGGAGATCGTCGTCGCCGAGGTCGGCACCACCCCTGACACCGACCAGGTGTACCGGCTCACCTACGACGGCTCCGTGGCCGACGAGCACGGCTTCGTCGCGATGGGCGGGGGGGCGGAGCAGATCGAGACCGGCCTCAAGGAGCAGTGGCGCGAGGGCCTGCACCTGTCGGAGGCGCTGGCCCTGGCCGTCGGCCTGGTGGGCGCCGACCCCGCCGGAGGCCCGAACCGCGAGCTCACCCCGGCCCAGCTCGAGGTCGCCGTGCTCGACCGCGACCGGCCGCGGCGCACCTTCCGTCGCATCACCGGCCCGCTCCTGGAGCGGCTGCTCAGCAGTGACGACCCGACCCGTGACGCGCCACCGGCCGACGACGGTGCCGACGACCACTCGGCGCGCGACGCCACGACCAACCCCCAGACCCAGCGCCCCGACCAGGACGGCCAGCCCGAGTGAACACCCCCGGTGGTCGGCGGATCTTCGGCATCGAGAACGAGTACGGCATCACCTGCTCGACCGGTGGCCAGCGCACCCTGACGCCCGACGAGGTGGCCCGCTACCTCTTCCGCAAGGTCGTCGCGTGGGGCCGGTCGAGCAACGTGTTCCTCACCAACGGCTCCCGGCTCTACCTCGACGTCGGCTCGCACCCGGAGTACGCCACCGCCGAGTGCGACTCGCTGCGCCAGGTCGTGGCGCACGACAAGGCGGGGGAGCGGATCATCGAGGGCCTGGTCGTCGACGCGCAGCAGCGCCTGCGAGAGGACGGCGTCGCCGGCGACATCTACGTCTTCAAGAACAACACCGACTCGGCCGGCAACTCCTACGGGTGCCACGAGAACTACCTCGTCACCCGCGCCGGGGAGTTCGCCACCATCTCCGACACTCTCCTCCCGTTCCTCATCAGTCGCCAGATCACCTGTGGCGCGGGCAAGATGGTGGCCACCTCGAAGGGTGCCACGTACGCCGTGAGCCAGCGAGCCGACCACATCTGGGAGGGCGTGTCGTCGGCCACGACCCGAAGCCGCCCGATCATCAACACCCGCGACGAGCCCCACGCCGACGCCGAGCACTACCGCCGGCTGCACGTCATCGTGGGTGACTCGAACATGAGCGAGTCCACCACGATGCTCAAGGTCGGCTCGTGCGACCTCGTGCTGCGGATGATCGAGTCGGGCGTCGTCATGCGCGACCTGACCCTCGAGAACCCGATCCGCGCCATCCGCGAGATCTCGCACGACCGCACCGGGCGGCGCACGGTGCGACTGGCCAACGGGCGAGCGTTGAGCGCCCTGGACCTGCAGCGCGAGTACCACGCCAAGGCCGTCGAGTTCGTCGCCCGGGAGGGCACGACCGATCTGCTGCACGCGCGCGTGCTCGACCTCTGGGACCGCACCCTGACCGCCGTCGAGACCGAGAACCTCGGCCTGGTCGGCACCGAGATCGACTGGGTGATCAAGTACCGCCTGATCGAGGACTACGCCGCCAAGCACGGGCTCGACCTCGACTCCCCGCGCCTGGCGCAGATCGACCTCGCCTACCACGACATCGACCGCGGCCGGGGGCTGTTCTACCTGCTCCAGCGGCGCGGCCGAGTGGCCCGGGTCGTCACCGACCCCGAGATCTTCTCGGCCAAGGTGCGTCCGCCCGAGACCACGCGGGCCAAGCTGCGCGGCGACTTCATCCGGGCCGCCCAGGAGCACCGGCGCGACTTCACCGTCGACTGGGTGCACCTCAAGCTCAACGACCAGGCCCAGCGCACCGTGCTGTGCAAGGACCCCTTCCTCGCCCAGGACCCCCGTGTCGAGCGGCTGATCGAGGGCATGTCGGCCTGACGGCGGTGCCCAGTGCGGGGCCATCGCCTCGCGCGTGACATCGGGCACACAGCGTTCTCCCAGCCCGAGATGCCACGGTTCACCAGGGCCGCCGTTATCGTGGGTGGCTGATGTCCGCTGCACGGCAGCCCTCCGACAAAAGGTTCCTCCCCGTGTCACGTCGCCTTCCCACCGCCCTGTCCGCTGCCGCGCTCGCCTCGGCTCTCGTCCTCTCCGCCTGCGGTGAGGAGGCGCCCGCAAAGCCCTCCCCATCGATCAGCTCGGTCACCGTCGACGGCAGTGACCCCGCGAAGGCCCCCACCGTGACGGTCAAGTCCCCCCTCACCGTCGCCACAACCGAGTCCGAGGTCGTCACCGACGGCACGGGCGCTGCCCTGGCCAAGGACGACCTGATGACGATCCAGGCGGTCATCCTCAACGGCCGCGACGGCAAGGTCGCCCACTCGACCTGGGAGACCGGCGCCGTCGGCCTGGACCTCGGCGCGGCGGACCTCTTCCCCGCGTTCCGCAGCCAGCTGCCGGGCAAGAAGATCGGGTCGCGCGTGGTCATCACCTCCACGCCCACCGACGCGTTCGGTGCGACCGGCAACGAGGCCATCGGCGTCAAGAAGGACGACGCCGTCGTCTTCGTCGTCGACGTCGTGGCGGCCACCAAGCCGCTCAAGGGGGCCGAGGGCAAGGCCGTGGCGCTGAAGGCGGGTCTGCCGAAGGTCACGATGAACGAGGGCAAGCCGGCCACGATCGTGGTGCCGAAGGGTGCCAAGGCCCCCACCAAGACCACCGTGCAGCCGCTCATCCAGGGCACCGGGGCCGAGGTCACGAAGGGCCGGAGCGTGCGGGTCGCCTACACCGGTGCGCTCTGGAAGGACGGCAGCGTGTTCGACTCCAGTGCCAGCCGCCCCGAGCAGCCGTACTTCGACTTCCCGATCGGCGGCGGCAAGGTCATCAAGGGCTGGGACACCGGTCTGCTCGGCCAGAAGGTCGGCAGCCGCGTGCTGCTCGTCATCCCGCCGGCCGAAGGCTACGGCGCCGAGGGCAGCCCGCCGAAGATCTCCGGCACCGACACGCTCGTCTTCGTCGTCGACATCCTCGCCGCGTACTGAGCCCACCCGATCGTCCACCACGAGGTTCCTCACCCATGAGCACGCAGCCCAGCCGCCCCGAGATCGACTTCCCCGGCGACCAGCCGCTGACCGAGCTGGTGCTTCAGGACATCACCGTCGGTGACGGCCCCGTGGCAACCGCCGGCCACACCGTGCGAGCGCACTACGTCGGCGTCGCGCACTCGACCGGCGAGGAGTTCGACGCCTCGTGGAACCGCGGCGACCCGCTGGAGTTCACGCTCGGCGTCGGCATGGTCATCGCCGGCTGGGACCGGGGCATCGAGGGCATGAAGGTCGGCGGCCGCCGCCGGCTCACCATCCCGCCGCACCTCGGCTACGGTGACCGCGGTGCCGGTGCCGCGATCAAGCCCGGCGAGACGCTCATCTTCGTCGTCGACCTCATGGACGTGCGCTGATCGCAGGGTCGGTCAACGCACGGGTCTGGTCAACCCACGGGTCTGGTCAACCCACGGGTCTGGTCAACGCACGGGTCTGGTCAACGCAGGGTTGGTCAACGCAGGGTTGGTCAACGCAGCGGCATGAGCACCCGCGGCGGCCGCCGCGACGAACGGGGCGGGGTCTTTCCCAAGGCCCCGCCCCATCGTCGTCAGGGCCACCGGTGAGGCGCCCAGGGCGTCGAGCAGCCCCTCGCCGGCCACCTCCACGACCGTCAGGGCCGCCCGCGCCGCGCTGACCAGCTCGTCGACCTGGGCGCGCACCAGGGCGTCGAGGGCGGGGTCGGGCAACGCCGTCACGGGCACGTCCGCCGGGGTCAGCAGGGCCCGGCCGTAGGCCGTGCGGCTGTGGTGGCTGATGCCGCGGTGCCGTTCGCGCCGGTCCGCCCCCGAGACGCGCAGCGACGCCACCCCGCGCCCGCCGAGCACGTCGGCCGCGTGCAGTGCGTCAGCGCAGGCGACACCGGAGAAGCCCCACCGCGTTCCGGTGCCGACGTTGCCCGGGCCCTGGGTGACCACCGTGACGTCGGCTCCCACGACGTGCCGGGCCGCGAGCAGGCCGGTGTGCGTGGTGACGGCCTCGTGGTCGCCCCCGAACGCCTGCCCGACGGTCACGGTGGCGGCCAGCCACCCGGCATCCGCCAGGCCGGCGACCGCCCGCGAGAAGGCCGCGGGGAGCGCGCCTCCGTCGGTCATCACGTAGGCGACGCGCACGTCGGGGTCGACCGACCGGATGCCGGCCAGCACCGCCGGCAGCGCCGAGTGCAGGTCGGCGACGACCACCGGCATCCCGTGCAGGTCGTCGGCCTCGGCGAGCGCGGCGTGGTGCGGGCTGTCCTGCTCGTCGACGGCCAGCAGCATCTGCTGCATCGGGGTGTAGCGGGCCTTGACGATGTGGCCGAGGCCCGCGGGCGGGTCGGCCGGCAGGTCGTCGGGGCGCGCGACGACGAACGCCAGCCCACCGGTGCCCAGGCCCCTCAACAGGGCGGAGGCGTTGAGCAGCACCCGCTCGCCGGGCCGGGGGTCCCCGACCATCGCGGTGTAGGCGAGCGCGCGCACCGGGGTGTCGGGGGCCCCGTCGACGGCCACCGTGCACTCGGTCGCCCCCGGCCAGCGGCGCACCTGGTCGACCACGGTTCCTGCTCGCCACTGCATCACGCTGGGCAGCGTATCCGTCGGGTAGCGTTCGGCGGGTGAGCAGCGAGCCCGGTACGGGTGCCCCGTCGGCGGCGCAGGTCAAGACCGAGCGACTCCTCAACCTGGTGCTCGTGCTGCTCTACACGCGGCGGCCCCTGGCCAAGGCCCAGATCCGCCAGCTCGTGCCGCAGTACGGCCAGTCGGCGTCGACCGAGGCCTTCGAGCGTATGTTCGAGCGCGACAAGGACGAGCTGCGCGAGCTCGGCATCCCGCTCGTCACCGAGGACATCGACCCGCTGCACGAGGACGAGCCCGGCTACCGCATCCACCAGCGGGAGTACGCCCTGCCCGATATCTCCTTCGAGGCCGACGAGCTGGCCGTGCTCGGGCTGGCCAGCCGCACCTGGGCGCAGGCCAGCCTGGCCGGCCCGGCCGCGCAGGCGCTGCGCAAGCTGCGCGCCGCCGGGGTCGAGCGCGACGTCGACGCCCTCATCGGCATCGAGCCGCGGCTGCGCACCACGGAGCCGGCCTTCGACGCGGTCAAGGACGGCGTGCTGCGCCGGGTGCCGCTGCGCTTCTCCTATCGCAGGCCGCAGGCGCCCGAGGCGAGCGAGCGGCACGTGCAGCCCTGGTCGCTCGTCTCGTGGCACGGCCGCTGGTACCTCAACGCCTTCGACCTCGACCGGGGCGCGGCTCGGGTCTTCCGCCTGTCGCGCGTCGTCGGCCAGGTGGCCACGGCCGGGCGGGCCGGGTCGTTCGAGGTGCCCGACGACCACGAGCCCGAGCTCATGGTGCAACGGGTCGCCCCCCCGACCAGCCAGCCGAGCCCGGCGGTGCTGCGGGTGCGCCGGGGCACCGGGCACAGCCTGCGCCGGCGCGCCCGCACCGTCGGCGAGGTCGACGCGACCTGGGACCTCGTCGACCTCGACCACACCGACCTCGAGGACTTCGCCGACGAGCTCGCGGGCTATGGCGGCGACGTCGTCGTCGAGGCACCGCCCGAGCTCGTCGACTCCGTGGTGCGGCGGCTGCGCGGCGCCCTGATGGCACACGGGGGAGCGCGCTGATGGCCGGCTTCTCGCAGGAGACGGCCACGGCCCGGCTCACCCGGCTCCTGACGATGGTGCCGTGGCTCGTCAACCGCCAGGGCATCGACCTGCAGCAGGCCGCCGACGACCTCGGCGTGAGTGCCGAGCAGCTGGAGGCCGACCTCAACCTGCTCTTCCTCTGCGGCTACGGCCAGCTGCCCGACGAGCTGATCGAGGCCGACTGGGAGGAGGGCCGGGTGTTCGTGGGCAACGCGGAGACGATCGCCCGCCCGCTGCGTCTCGGCGTCGACGAGGCGGTCACCCTCGTCGTGGGGCTGCGGGCGCTGCGCGAGGTTCCGGGGCTGGGGGAGCGTGACGCGGTCGAGCGGGCGCTGGCCAAGCTCGAGGATGCCGCGGGGGCGGCCGCCGCGCCCGCGCGCCGGGTGCGCGCGGAGGTCGCCGAGGGCGGCTCGCCCGAGGTGCTCGCGAGGGCCCAGCGCGCGATCGCCGACCACCGCAGGGTGCACCTTCGCTACCTCGTGCCGGCCCGCGACGAGGCCACCGAGCGAGACGTCGACCCGATGCGGGTCGTCGGCATGGACGGCAGCTGGTACCTCGAGGGCTGGTGCCACCGCGCCGAGGACACCCGGATGTTCCGCATGGACCGCGTCGAGGAGCTCACCATCCTCGATGTCGACGGCACCCCGCCCGCGGGGGCACGCGAGCGGGACCTGTCCGAAGGCACCTTCCGCCCGGCGCCGGACGACCTCGTCGTCACCCTGCGCCTGCTTCCGGGGGCCACCTGGGTGGCCGACTACTACCCGGTGGAGTCGGCGCAGGACGTGCCGGCATCGGACGGGGGAGGGCTGCTGGTGCGGATGCGCACGGCCGACACCGCGTGGCTGCGCCGGCTGGTGTGGCGGCTCGGGGGCAGCGGCACCGTGCTCGACCCGCCCGAGGTGGTCGCCGAGGTGCGCAACGGCGCGGCGGCCGCCCTCGCGGGGTACCCGGCATCCGTGGGCGAGGTCTGAGCCGTGCTGCCGTGGTGGGGTTGGGTGGCGCTGTGGATCGTCCTGCTCGTGGGGTCCGGGGCGTTCCTGGGGCGGCGGGCGTGGCTGGTCTGGGGGAGGACCAAGGGGCTCGGGCGCGAGGTGGAGCGAGCCGGGGCGCTGGTGGCCGAGCTCGAGAGCCGCGCCGACGAGCTGCGCGACCTCGAGCCGTCGCCGACGGCGGTCACCCAGCCACCGCACAGGTTGAGGGCGGAGTATCGGGAGCAACGCACCGCCGCGAAGGCCGCCCGGCACGCCCGTCGCACCGACCGGCTGCCGCCATGGGCACGCGTAGACTGACTGCGACCTCAGTACTTCACCAAGGAGAAGAACCTCATGCGTCCTGGACCCACCGAGATCATCATCATCGCGGTCCTGATCATCTTGATCTTCGGCTGGAAGAAGCTCCCCGACGCCGCCCGCAGCCTCGGGCGGTCTGCCCGGGTCTTCAAGTCAGAGGTCGACGAGATGAAGAAGGAGAACGACTCCTCCAAGTCCGAGGCGTCGACGAGCACTGTGCGCAGTGAGCCGATCGAGCCCGCCGCTCCCGTCGATCGCATCGTGCCTCCCAGCGACGGCAACGCCGTGCACGAGAACGCCCCGCGCACGGACAACCAGTCCGGCCCCGTGGCCTGACCTCGCCAGCACCTCTCCCGATCCCAGACTCCATGGCCCGACTCCGCCGACGCCCTCGTGACCCCGAGGGACGGATGACCCTCGGTGAGCACTTCCGTGAGTTCCGGCGGCGTCTGTTCATCGCAGCGGCCTCGGTGTTCGTGGCGTCGATCGTGGCGGGCCTCTTCTACGACCAGGTCTTCGCGTTCCTCAAAAGACCCTTCGCCCAGTACCAAGCGGCCAATCCCGACAACCTGATCTCCCTGAACTTCGGCGAGGCGACGTCCGCGCTGTCCAACTTGATCAGCCTGTCGATCTTCGTCGGCGTCGTCGCCTCCAGCCCGATCTGGCTCTACCAGCTGTGGGCCTTCGTCGTTCCCGGGCTGACCCGCAAGGAGAAGCGGATCTCCCTGGGCTTCCTGGGCGCGACCATCCCGCTCTTCCTCGTCGGGTGCGCGCTGGCCTACGCGATCCTGCCGAAGTCGCTCGCGATCCTCTACGGCTTCAGCCCGGAGGGGACCTCGAACATCCAGCAGGTGTCGATGTACTTCTCCTTCGTCACCCGGTTCATCCTCGTATTCGGCCTGGGCTTCCTCTTCCCCGTGGTCCTCGTCGGGCTGAACGCCATCGGTGTGATGTCGGCGGCACGGCTGCTCCAGGGCTGGCGGGTCGCGGTGGTCCTCATCTTCGTCTTCGCCGCGGTCGCGACCCCCACGGCCGACCCGTTCACCATGTTCGTCTTCGCGGCCCCGCTCACGGCCCTGTACTTCGGCGCGTGGTTCGTCTGCCGCATCCTGGACAAGCGCAAGGAGAAGGCGCGCCCGGACTGGCTCGACGTCGACGACACCGAGGCCTCGCCGCTCTAGGTGGCTGGTGTCCAACGGCTGTTGGTGGGGCGCGGGTGCCGCTGGGACGGGGCCACGGCCCCGCAGCCGGCCTGTGGCGAGGACGCGGCGAGTTGACCGGACGAAGTCCATGGGCCCCTCCAGGTGCCCCGGGCGCC
>JBBQWX010000040.1:0-29184 GCA_038210185.1 Actinomycetales bacterium | reverse complement strand
GGGCCGCGAGGCGTACCCCGGCGACGTCTTCTACCTGCACAGCCGCCTGCTCGAGCGGTGCGCGAAGCTGTCCGACGCGCTAGGCCACGGCTCGATGACCGGCCTGCCGATCATCGAGACCAAGGCGGGTGACGTCTCGGCGTACATCCCCACCAACGTCATCTCGATCACCGACGGCCAGATCTACCTCCAGGCGGACCTGTTCAACGCCAACGTCCGCCCGGCCATCGACGTCGGCGTCTCGGTGTCCCGAGTCGGCGGCGCCGCGCAGATCAAGGCGATGAAGTCGGTCGCCGGCCGCCTCAAGCTCGACCTGGCCCAGTACCGCGCGCTCGAGGCGTTCGCGATGTTCGCGTCCGACCTCGACCCGGCGTCGCGGGCCCAGCTCGCGAAGGGTGCTCGCCTGGTGGAGCTGCTCAAGCAGCGCCAGGCCTCGCCGTTCCCGGTCGAGGAGCAGGTGGTCTCCATCTGGCTGGGCACCACCGGCAAGCTCGACGACGTGGCGGTCGACGACGTCCGACGCTTCGAGACCGACTTCCTGGACCACCTGCGGCGAACCAAGAACGAGCTGCTCGCGGCCATCCGTGAGACCGGCAAGTTCGAGGAGGAGACCGAGCAGGCCCTCGAGGGCGAGGTCGAGTCCTTCAAGCACAAGGGCTTCCAGGGCGGGGGCGCCGACG
This sequence comes from Actinomycetales bacterium, assembly GCA_038210185.1. Classification (GTDB taxonomy): domain Bacteria; phylum Actinomycetota; class Actinomycetes; order Actinomycetales; family Dermatophilaceae; genus Fodinibacter. The sequence goes on along the minus strand of JBBQWX010000040.1, from coordinate 28,504 downwards.
GCCTGCAGGCCGGCCGGGAGGCCGAGGACGACGCGGCCGCCCGGGCCCGGGCGTCCGAGCAGGAGCGGATCGTCAAGCAGAAGCGCTGACCCGAGACCGACGAGCACACAGAACCCAGGAAGGCGGAAACGTATGGGAGCGCAGATCCGGGAGTACCGGCAGCGCATCCGAGCCGTCAGCTCGACGAAGAAGATCACCCGGGCGATGGAGCTCATGGCAGCTGCCCGCGTCGTCAAGGCGCAGGAGTCGGTGCGCGAGTCCAGCCCGTATGCCCGGGCGCTGACCCGTGCGGTCTCGGCGGTCGCGACCTTCTCCAACGAGGAGCACCCGTTGACCTCCGAGAAGGACGACGTCAAGCGTGCCGCGGTCGTCATCATCACCTCCGACCGGGGGCTGGCGGGGGCCTACAGCTCCTCGGTCATCAAGGAGAGCGAGCGACTCGTCGCCGCGCTGCGCGAGGACGGCAAGGAGGTCGCTCCCTACCTCCTGGGCCGCAAGGCGATCGGGTTCTACAAGTTCCGCCACCGCGAGAGCGTGGCGGAGTGGAGCGGCAACTCGGAGAAGCCCACCTTCGAGACCGCCCGCGAGGTGGGGGAGCGGCTCGTGGCCGACTTCACGTCGCCGACCGACGAGGGCGGGATCGACGAGGTCCACATCGTCTTCACCCGGTTCGTCACGATGGTCACCCAGGAGCCCGAGGTCATCCGGCTGTTGCCGCTCGAGGTCGTCGAGGGCGACACCGCCCCGGATGCCGATGACCTCCTGCCGCTGTACTCCTTCGAGCCGAGCGCCGAGCAGGTGCTCGACGCGCTGCTGCCCAAGTACGTCAACGCGAGGCTGTACAACTGCATGCTCCAGGCCGCGGCGTCCGAGCTCGCCGCCCGTCAGCGGGCGATGAAGTCGGCCACGGACAACGCCGAGGAGCTCATCAAGAAGTACACCCGCCTGGCCAACCAGGCCCGCCAGGCCGAGATCACCCAAGAGATCAGCGAAATCGTCGGCGGCGCCAGCGCGCTGGCCGAGAGCAAGTGAGCGAGAGAGAGACCATGACTGCATCTGTCAGCGAGCGGAGCGAGACCCACGCCATCGGCGGCGTGGGCCGCATCTCGCGCATCATCGGCCCGGTCGTCGACGTGGAGTTCCCCGTCGACGCCATGCCCGAGCAGTACAACCTGCTCACCACCGAGGTCGAGATCGGCGGCGACAAGCGCCACCTCAACCTCGAGGTCGCGCAGCACATCGGCGACAACATGGTGCGCGCCATCTCCCTGCAGCCCACTGACGGCCTGGTGCGCGGTACCCCAGTGCAGGACACCGGTGGCCCGATCACCGTCCCCGTCGGCGACAACACGCTGGGCAAGGTCTTCAACACCACCGGTGAGGTCATGAACCTCGCCCCCGGTGAGACCTTCGAGGCCAAGGAGCGGTGGGGCATCCACCGCACCGCCCCGGCCTTCGACCAGCTCGAGTCCAAGACCCAGATGTTCGAGACCGGCATCAAGGTCATCGACCTGCTCACCCCCTACGTGCAGGGCGGCAAGATCGGCCTGTTCGGTGGTGCCGGCGTCGGCAAGACCGTGCTCATCCAGGAGATGATCGCCCGCGTCGCCCGCGACCACGGTGGCGTCTCGGTGTTCGCCGGGGTCGGCGAGCGCACCCGTGAGGGCAACGACCTCATGGTCGAGATGGAAGAGGCCGGCGTGCTCGGCCAGACCGCCCTGGTCTTCGGCCAGATGGACGAGCCGCCGGGCACCCGCCTGCGCGTCGCCCTGTCGGCGCTGACGATGGCGGAGTACTTCCGCGACGTGCAGGGCCAGGACGTGCTGTTGTTCATCGACAACATCTTCAGGTTCACCCAGGCGGGGTCCGAGGTCTCGACCCTGCTCGGCCGGATGCCGTCCGCCGTCGGCTACCAGCCGACCCTCGCCGACGAGATGGGCACGCTCCAGGAGCGGATCACCTCCACGCGCGGCCACTCGATCACCTCGATGCAGGCGATCTACGTGCCGGCCGACGACTACACCGACCCGGCCCCGGCCACGACCTTCGCGCACCTCGACGCGACGACCGAGCTCTCCCGCGAGATCGCCTCGATCGGCATCTACCCGGCCGTGGACCCCTTGGCGTCGACCAGCCGGATCCTCGACCGCCGCTACATCGGCGAGGAGCACTACACGACCGCCCTGCGCGTCAAGGGAATCCTCCAGCGCAACAAGGAGCTCCAGGACATCATCGCGATCCTCGGCATCGACGAGCTCTCCGAGGAGGACAAGGTCCTGGTCAACCGGGCCCGTCGCCTTCAGCGCTTCCTGTCGCAGAACACCTACGTGGCCAAGCAGTTCACCGGCATCGAGGGCTCGACGGTTCCGCTGGTGGACACCGTCGAGGCGTTCACCAAGATCTGCGACGGCGACTACGACCACGTCGGTGAGCAGGCGTTCTTCATGTGCGGTGGCCTCGACGACGTCGAGCGCCAGTGGGCCGAGATCCAGAAGAACCTCTGATGCCGCTCCGGGTCGAGCTCGTCTCCGCCAGCCGCAAGGTCTGGGAGGGTGAGGCGAGCCAGGTCAGTGCCCGCTCGGTCGAGGGTGACCTCGGCATCCTGCCGGGGCACCAGCCGCTCCTCGCCGTGCTCGACGAGGGTGAGGTGCGGGTGCACGCCGACGGCTCGTGGCGCTCGGCACAGATCGACGGCGGGTTCCTCTCGGTCGAGCACGACCGGGTGACGATCGTCGCGGAGTCGGTCGACGCCAGCGGCATGGGTTCCTGACATCGAGGGCGACGGACCGCTCGCATGACGGCCTTCGTCGCTGCCGAGCTGGTCCTGGCCCTCGTCGTCCTGCTCGTCGTGGGGGCGCGCACCCGAGGGTGGGGGCGGCCCCGCGGGCTCGGCCGTGGCGGGGGGCCCGGGGGGGGGGGTGGGCGGGGCCCGTGGGGGTCGGGCCCCTGGGGCCCCGCCTGGGCGTGGGCGCCCACCCGTGGGGGGGGCCGCCCCGACGCTTCATCTCCGGTGACGGGCGCCCGGTCATGCTCTGTGCCCGTCGCGACGGTGTCGCCGCGGGTCGGTGGCGCCTCGGCCTGGCCCGGCTCAGCTCGGACCGTTTCGAGTGGTTCAGCATCGTCGGCCCGTCGTTCCGGGCGGAGGTGTCGTGGTCACGTGGTGAGCTCGACTTCGGCGGCGCCGTGCCGCTCGCCGACCCGATCCCGGGCCTGGCCGACCCGGTCGCCGTGCAGGGCCGGGCCGGCGCGCAGTCCTGCGAGTTCGCGTTCGTGCCGGCGGCCTACACGGCGGTGCGGGCGTGGCTGGAGTCGAGCCCGCCGGGCTTCAACGTCAACGTCGCCTGACGCCTGCACGCGATGGGGGTGGTCACGGGCGGTCGTCGGGGGTCTGCTCGCGGCCGCCGCCGGGCTTCCACAGCACGTCGCCACCGGGCAGGTTGGCGCACCGGGCGAGCACGAACAGCAGGTCGGAGAGCCGGTTGAGGTAGGTCGCGGTCACCGGGTTGACCCCACCGTGGCCGCGGGAGTCGCCCGGCTCGGTGCCGTAGGACTCCACCGCGGCCCACACCGAGCGCTCGGCGCGACGAACGACCGTCAGCGCCACGTGCAGGTGTGCCGCCCCCGAAGTGCCGCCCGGCAGGATGAAGGACCGCAGCTTCTCGAGGCGCTCGAGGTAGCGGTCGCAGTCCGCCTCGAGCTCGCCCACCCACTCCTGCTTGACGCGCAGCGGGGGGTAGTCGTAGGTGCGCTGGAGCGGCGTGGACAGGTCGGCGCCGATGTCGAACAGGTCGTTCTGCACCCGGGTCAGCACGGCGGTCAGGTCCGCAGGCAGGTCGCCGCACGCGACCGCGAGCCCGATGGCAGCATTGGCCTCGTTGACGTCGGCGTACGCCGCCAGCCGCGGGTCGGTCTTGCGGGTGCGGCTGAGGTCGCCCAGCGCCGTCGTGCCGTCGTCGCCGGTGCGGGTGTAGATCCGGGTGAGGTTGACCATGCGTCCAGCCTGCCAGACGCCAGAGGGGCGTCGACGCTGGCATGAAGGTGACATTGTCCGTTCTTTGCCGCTTCTTTACCTCTTGGTGGGTGACGCGGGGCGTCGCGCTCTGTTGAATGGGACCACATGACGTGTGAGGGGGGGGCTCCGTGGCGGACGAGGGGATCGCGATCGTGACCATCACCGAGGTCCATGACGACCGAGGCTGCCATGTGACGCTGCGGGGGCGGCTCGACGTGCGCACGGTCGCCGACCTGCGGTTGACGGTGCACCGGCTGATCGCAAGTGGCAGCACGCCGCTGTTCCTCGACCTCGCCGAGGCGCACGTGGGCGACGCCACCGGCTTCGGGTTCCTCGTGGAGTGCCAGCGGCGGTCGCGGCGGGCCGACCGCGCGATGCGCATCGTCGCCGCTGACGACCGCACCCGTCGGCTGCTGCGCCGGGCCCGGATGCACCAGCTGCTGTCGGCCGCCCCGGCCGAGGTGGTCGACGAGCCGGCCCTCGCGGGCGCCGCGGGCTGACCGCTCCCCGTGGCCGGTCGTCACGTGTCGCTCCTGCCCGGCCGTGATGTGGGCGGACTCACCGTGCGCGTCGCTACCCGGGCCGGATGACCGCGGATACCGTTTCCGGCATGTCCGAGAGCACCGACGTCCCCCGGCCCGAGCGCGACCGCCCGTGGGTGATCCGCACGTACGCCGGGCACTCCAGTGCCGCGGCGAGCAACGCCCTCTACCGCCGGAACCTCGACAAGGGCCAGACCGGCCTCTCCGTCGCCTTCGACCTGCCCACCCAGACCGGCTACGACCCCGACCACGTGCTGGCGCGTGGGGAGGTCGGCAAGGTGGGCGTGCCCATCTCGCACATCGGCGACATGCGCGCCCTGTTCGCCGACATCCCGCTGTCGCAGATGAACACCTCGATGACGATCAACGCCACCGCGATGTGGCTGCTCGCCCTCTACCAGGTGGCTGCCGAGGAGCAGGCCGAGGCAGCGGGGGAGGACCCGGCGGCGGCGGTGCAGGCCCTGTCGGGCACGACGCAGAACGACATCATCAAGGAGTACCTCTCGCGGGGCACCTACGTCTTCGCGCCGGGGCCCTCGCTGCGGCTGATCACCGACATGGTCACCTACACCGTGTCCGAGATCCCGAAGTGGAACCCGACCAACATCTGCAGCTACCACCTGCAGGAGGCCGGCGCGACGCCTGTGCAGGAGATCGCCTACGCGATGTGCACCGCGATCGCCGTGCTGGATGCCGTGCGCGACTCCGGCCAGGTGCCCCCGCAGCGCTTCGGCGAGGTCGTCGCCCGGATCTCCTTCTTCGTCAACGCCGGCGTGCGCTTCGTCGAGGAGATGTGCAAGATGCGCGCCTTCGTGCAGCTCTGGGACGAGCTGACCCTGCAGCGGTACGGCGTCACCGACGCCAAGCAACGCCGCTTCCGCTACGGCGTGCAGGTCAACTCGCTGGGGCTCACCGAGGCCCAGCCCGAGAACAACGTCCAGCGCATCGTGCTCGAGATGCTGGCCGTGACGATGTCCAAGGACGCCCGGGCTCGCGCGGTGCAGCTCCCCGCGTGGAACGAGGCGCTGGGCCTGCCCCGGCCGTGGGACCAGCAGTGGTCGCTGCGCATCCAGCAGGTGTTGGCCTACGAGAGCGACCTGCTCGAGTACGACGACCTGTTCGAGGGGTCGAAGGTCGTTCAGGCCAAGGTCGCCGAGCTCGTCGAGGGCGCCCGGGCCGAGATCGACCGGGTGCAGGAGATGGGCGGTGCCGTGCCGGCGGTCGAGGGCGGCTATATGAAGAGCGAGCTCGTCGCCTCGCACTCCCGTCGCCGCCAGCGGATCGAGGCCGGTGAGGACGTCGTGGTCGGGGTCAACCGCTTCGAGACCACCGAGCCCAACCCGCTGACCGCAGACCTCGAGACCGCGATCCAGGGTGTGGATGCCGGTGTCGAGGCCGCCGCTGTCGCCGCGGTGCGGCGCTGGCGGGAGGAGCGCGACGCGGACCCGCAGCGCAAGGAGCGCGCGGCATCCGCGCTGGCTCGCCTGGTCGCCGATGCCGGCACCGACACCAACCTGATGGCCGCGACGCTCGAGTGCGCCCGGGCCGGGCTGACGACCGGGGAATGGGCCGGTGCGCTGCGCGAGGTGTTCGGCGAGTTCCGGGCCCCGACCGGGGTCAGTGGCTCGGTCGGTGTCGGCGCCGGTTCCGAGGCCCTCTCGGACGTGCGGGCGATGGTGGCGCGAGCCAGTGCGGAGCTGGGGGAGGGGCTGCGCCTACTGGTGGGCAAGCCGGGTCTCGACGGCCACTCCAACGGCGCCGAGCAGATCGCCGTGCGCGCCCGCGACGCCGGGTTCGAGGTGGTCTACCAGGGCATCCGGCTGACGCCGGAGCAGATCGTGGGGGCGGCCGTCGCCGAGGACGTGCACCTCGTCGGCATCTCGATCCTGTCGGGCTCGCACATGGAGCTGGTGCCCGAGGTGCTCGACCTGCTGCGCGCTGCCGGAGCCGGTGACGTGCCGGTGATCGTCGGTGGCATCATCCCCGAGGCGGATGCCGTGCGGCTCAAGGCGCTGGGCGTGGCCGAGGTGTTCACGCCCAAGGACTTCGGGCTCAACGACATCATGGTGCGCTTCGTCGAGGTCATCCGCGCCTCGCGCGGGCTGGACGCTGACGCGGGAGCGCCCGCCCACGTGTGACCGTGGACGGGCGCTCGGGCGTCGCTGGTCAGGCCGGCACGGACGCCAGGGCGGCGGTCAGCTCGCGGGTGAACGCCGGGATGTCGGCGGGGTTGCGGCTGGTGATCAGGTTGTCGTCGACGACGACCTCGCGGTCCTGCCAGGTCGCGCCGGCGTTGCGCAGGTCGGTCTGCAGGCTCGGCCACGAGGTGACCGTGCGCCCCCGCACGACGTCGGCCTCGATGAGCGTCCAGGGGGCGTGGCAGATCGCAGCCACCGGCTTGCCCGACTGCACGAACTGGCGCACGAACGCCACGGCATCGGCGTCGGTGCGCAGGGTGTCGGGGTTGGCGACGCCACCCGGCAGCACGAGGGCCGCGTAGTCGGCGACGTCTGCCGAGGCCACGGTGAGGTCGACGACGAAGGTGTCGCCCTTGTCCATGTGGTTGAAGGCCTGCACCGTGCCGTCCTGGGTGGAGATCAGCACCGGGGTGGCGCCGGACTGCTCGACGGCCTCCCACGGGCCGGTCAGCTCGACCTGCTCGATGCCCTCGGGGGCGACGAGGAAGGCGACCTTGGTCTGCTCGGGGCTGTCGGTGCTGGTGTCGGTCGTGCTGGTCATGGGTGGTGTCCTCTGGGTCCGACGAGGTCGTGACGGCGCCGGGGCCCGGCGCCGTAGGGTGGGACAACCCGTTCCCTACCCACCCCATTCCCCCGCATGCCGCAGGGCCCATGATCCGTCGAAGGTCCGGGTAGCGTGCCGGCATGGCCCTGCACTGCGCCGCCACCCTGCTGCTGGTGCCCACCGGCCTGTCGGCCGAGGGGGCCGTCGGCGCGGGTGCCGTGCTGGCCGAGCCGCTGGACGCCGGGACCGACGTCGTCCGGGCCCTGCAGGCGCTGGCCGACCTCCACAGGGGGGAGCGCGTCGTGGTGCCGGTCCGGCCGGAGCACGTGACGGCCGTGCTCGAGCACCTCGGGCGCGCGCCGAGACCCGACCGGGAGGTCGTCCGGCTCGAGGTCGGTGACGACGGCTGGTCGCTGCTGCCCGCGGGGTGAGCCGACTGCGGGGTGAGCCGACTGCGGGGTGAGCCGACTGCACGAGGCGGCGGCCGCGGCGGCGGCCGCGGCATCCGGTCAGAACAGCCGGTGCTCGCTGTTGTCGACGCCCTTGAGTGCGTCGTAGTCGAGCACGACGCAGCGGATGCCGCGGTCCTGCGCGAGCGTGCGGGCCTGCGGCTTGATCTGCTGAGCGGCGAAGACACCGGTCACCGGCGCGAGGTGCGGGTCGCGGTTCATCAGCTCGAGGTAGCGGGTGAGCTGTTCGACGCCGTCGATGTCGCCGCGCCGCTTGATCTCGATCGCGACTGTGGCACCCGCACCGTCCTTGCACAGGATGTCGACCGGGCCGATGGGCGTCATGTACTCGCGCCGGGTGAGGGTCCACCCCTTGCCGAGTGTGGTGATGTGCTCGGCGAGCAACCGCTGCAGGTGCGCCTCCACCCCGTCCTTGACCAGACCCGGGTCGACCCCCAGCTCGTGGGCGCTGTCGTGGTGCACCTCGTGGATGCGTACCCGCAGGCGGTCCTGCGACCTGGCGTGCTGCACGACCCACACGGCGGTGACGCCCTCCGCGACGTCGGCCTCGTCGGGCTCGACCTCGGCCATCGCGCACGGCGGGGACATCCAGTTCAGTGGCTTGTAGGAGCCACCGTCGCAGTGCACGAGCACCGAGCCGTCGGCCTTGACCAGGAGCAACCGGGTCGCCAGCGGCAGGTGGGCGGTGAGCCGCCCGTCGTAGTCGACGCTGCACGTCGCGATCACGAGTCGCACGATCGGCCACCCTACCGTCGCGCACGGCCGAACCCGTTGCCTGCCGACGGGGGGTGGGCGCACACTGGGGGACGAGGTGAGGCCAGTGCGGGCAGCCCTGATGACGGTGGGTCTGGTCGCGCTGCCCGGAATCTGGGTCTTCGCGCAGGGCGAGGCCCTGAACTGGTTCATCGACGGTCGGCCACCCCGACTGCTGCGCCCCCTCGCCACCCGGCTCCGACCACATGCGGAGCGGGTGAGCGCCTGGCGCCGACGGGTACTGGGGCGTCCACAGCCGCAGCCGCTGCCACCCGTGCTCATCGGCCTCGAGCTGCGCCGCCTCGAGAGGGAGATCCGCCGGGTCGAGGAGGGTGACGCCCCGCACCAGGCGGCCCGACTGCGCGCCGTGCTCGCGGCCTACGACCAGCTCCTCATCCAGCTGTGCGAACGGGTCGACGTGCCCACCGACGACGTCGGGCTGCCCCCGTTGCCCTCGCGCGAACGGCTGACCCTCGAGGCCGAGCTCGTGGCCGCCGGACACGACTGGTGAGGTGGCCCGGCGGCGCCGGCGCGGCGGCATCCGGCCCGGTGAGCGGGCTCGCACCTCCCCGGGGGTAAGAAGTGTCACGCCGCCCGGGCCTCGTGGGGCCGGTGAGGCTCTGGAAGGATCGCGGCCATGACGCGGAACTTCACCACTGTTGGTGTGATCGGACTCGGGACGATGGGTGCGGGGATCGTGGAGGTGTTCGCCCGCAACGGGATCGACGTGGTCGCCGTCGAGATCGACGAGGCCGGCATCGAGCGCGGCAAGGGGGTGCTCGCGGGGAGCACGGGCCGCGCCCTGAGCCGGGGGAAGCTCACCCAGGAGGAGCACGACGCCCTGCACACGAGGGTCAGCTTCACGAGCGACCTGGCCGCCCTCGCCGGCTGCCAGCTGGTGGTCGAGGCGGTGCCCGAGCAGCTGGACCTGAAGAAGGAGCTGTTCGGCAAGGTCGACGCCGTGGTCTCAGCGGATGCCGTGCTGGCGACCAACACCTCCTCCCTGCCGGTCACCGAGATCGCCGTCGCGACCTCGAACCCCAAGCGGGTGCTCGGCATGCACTTCTTCAACCCGGCGCCGGTGCAGCAGTTCGTCGAGGTGATCCGCACGGTCATCACGGCCGACGACGTCTTCGAGGACGTCAAGGCCCTCGCCGAGCGGCTCGGCAAGAAGCCGGTCGTCGTCGGCGACAAGGCGGGCTTCATCGCCAACGCCCTGCTCTTCGGCTACCTCAACCACGCGGTGTCGATGTACGAGAGCCGTTACGCGACCCGCGAGGACCTCGACGCCTCGATGCGCTTCGGCTGCGGTTACCCGATGGGCCCGCTCGCACTGCTCGACCTGATCGGCCTCGACACGGCCTACGAGATCCTCGACACGATGTACCGGCAGGGCCGCGACCGGCTGCACGCGCCCAGCCCGGTCATCAAGCAGATGGTCAGCGCCGGGCTGCTCGGCCGCAAGAGCGGCCGCGGCTTCTACAGCTACGCCGAGCCCGGTTCTCCCCAGGTCGTCGCCGACGCGCACACCCCGGCCGGCGGCCTGCCCGCGGGCGTGACGCTGCGCACCGTGACGTCGGTGGGCGTCGTGGGCTCGGGAACCATGGCGACCGGCATCATCGAGGTCTTCGCCAAGGCGGGGTACGCGGTGACGTTCGTCGCCCGCTCCGAGGAGAAGGTGGCCGGCGTGCTGACCGCCCTCGGGCGCAGCTGTGCCCGAGCGGTCGAGAAGGGCCGGATGGCGCAGGAGGCGGCCGACGCCCTGCTCGGGCGGGTCGCCGGAGTCACCGGGCGCGAGGCGCTCGCCGACGTCGACCTGGTCGTCGAGGCGGTCGCGGAGGATCTCGCGGTCAAGCAGGACCTCTTCCGCGACCTCGACCGGATCTGCAAGCCGGGGGCCGTCCTGGCCACGACCACCTCGTCGCTGCCGATCATCGACTGCGCCAAGGTCACCTCGCGGCCGCAGGACGTCATCGGGATGCACTTCTTCAACCCGGCTCAGGTCATGAAGCTCGTCGAGGTCGTGCACACCGTGACGACGGCGCCCGACGTCACGGCGACCGTGCAGGACCTGTGCGCCAAGGTGGGCAAGGTGGCCGTGACCTGTGGTGACCGCTCCGGGTTCATCGTCAACGCCCTGCTCTTTCCCTACCTCAACGACGCCGTGCGGATGCTCGAGGCCCACTACGCGAGTGCCGACGACATCGACATCGCGATGAAGGCGGGCTGTGGCCTGCCGATGGGCCCGTTCGAGCTCCTCGACGTCGTCGGGCTCGACGTGTCGCTCGCGATCGAGCGCGAGCTCTACACCGAGTTCCGTGAGCCCGGCTATGCGCCCGCGCCGCTCCTGGAGCACCTCGTCACCGCCGGTTACCTCGGCCGCAAGACCGGCCGGGGTTTTCGCACCTACGCCTGAGGGTGCCGCAGGGGCACGGGTCACATTCAGCACTCACGGTCGCGCCCGTGCGCCACAGTGGCCTTGAGCGTCGCAGGGACCTCGTCTGGCCCCTGCGTACAGCGTGTGCACGGGGTGCCGTTCCCGCTCCCCGTCGAGGGTGGCCCAGCCCAGGAGTCCCGCCGTGCCGAGGTCCCCGCAACTCACCACCCTGCTCGCCGCGGTGGTCGCCCTGCTGGCGGCTCCACTGGGCGTCGCGACACCGACGGCCGGAGCCGTGCCCTGGGAACCGCGACCGCGGCCACCGCGTACGCTCCCAGCTCGGCGCACCCGTTCAGCGACCCGGTCTGGTTCCCGCTGGGCAACCCCGTGCGCCTCTCCTGCGTCAAGACCAACTGCCGCGGGGAGACCGGCGCCGACTGGCACGGCTACTGGGCCATCGACTTCCTTGGCCAGCGCGGTGACCCGGTGTACGCCGCCGGCGGCGGGGTCTTCCACGTCGGGGCGACCGATGCCACATGCAGCACGACGACGGTCTCCGCGGGGGTGTGGGGCTGGGTGGACCACGGGGGAGGCCGGGTGACCAAGTACAACCACCTGGACAGCCTCGTGGCGACGGAAGGCCAGCTCGTGACGCCCCAGACCGTGATCGGCCGGATGGGCCACTGGGGCGACATCGCCCCGTGCGGCACCAACTACCTGCACTTCGAGGTGCGTGAGGGCGGCATCACCGGTACGCGGGGAAACCCGGGGTCGCTGTTCGCGTGCACGGCATCCGGGCGCGTCTCCCTCCCCGGCATCTTCAACGGGGCGACCTCCTTCGACGCGCTCCCCAAGGTGGCCTTCACGACGCCGGCCGGGTCGTCGTCGTGCGTCACCGACGTCTGGAACTCCACCCCGCCGCAGCCGTCGCTCACGGTGGTGCGCGCAGCATCGTCGGCCCGGCTCAGTTGGAGCACGCCGCCGGTCGGCACGACCTCGGTGCGCATCGCCACCCAGCTGTGGAGCACCGGCCTCAAGGGCTGGAACAAGCCGACCTACACCACCGCGCCGGGTGCCCCCACCGGCACCACGCCGGCCGGCCTCACGAACGGGCGGTCCTAGATGACCACCGTCACGCACCAGAACTCCTCCGGGTACAGCGCCTGGTCAGCGGCCCGCACGGTGGTCCCGGCCGCGGCTCCGTCGGCCCCCGTCGCCCCGCGTTTCCTCACCTCGCCGACGCGGGACTACGTGCATACGGCTGGTGGAGGAGCCTGGACAACGGCACCCCGGTGACCTCCTACACGACGCAGGTACGGTGCTACCGCAACGGCGTGTACCGCCCGTGGGTCACCCGCACCACCAACGCATCGACCTTCTACTACAACCACCGGGGCCTCACCGGCTACGCCAAGTGCCAGGTGCCGGTGCGCGCCACCAACTCCGTGGGCAACGGGTCATGGTCGACGACGAGCACCATCAACAGGACGCCCTCAGGATGCCGCGGCGGGTGCGTCCGGTGCACTCGATAGGGTCGCTGGATGAGCAGTACCGCAGCACCCCAGATCCCTTCGCAGCCCCTCGCTGACCGCGGAGCGGACGCAGGTGGACGTGACCGTCCCGGGCTGCCGTCGCGAGCCCGGGTCGTTGTCATCGGTGGTGGAGTCATCGGCACCTCCATCGCCTACCACTTGGCCCACCTCGGGGTCACCGACGTGCTGCTGCTCGAGCGCAACCGGCTCACCTCGGGCACGACGTGGCACGCCGCCGGGCTGATGACCTGCTTCGGCTCCACGAGCGAGACGAACACCCGGCTGCGGCTGTACTCCCGCGACCTCTACGCCCGGCTCGAGGCCGAGACCGGCGTGGCCACCGGCGTGAAGAGGGTCGGGCTAATCGAGGCGGCAGCGGATGCCGACCGCCTCGAGGAGTATCGCCGCGTCGCGGCGTTCCAGCGACACGTCGGTCTCGAGGTCGAGGAGATCGGGCCGCGCGAGATGGCCGAGCTCTTCCCGCTCGCCCGCACCGACGACCTCCTCGCCGGTTTCCACGTGCCGGGCGACGGGCGGGTCAACCCGGTCGACGTCACGATGAGCCTGGCGCGCGGCGCCCGCAACCTCGGGGTGCGCGTGGTCGAGGGCGTGTCCGTCGAGCAGGTGATCACCCGCCCGCGCGGTGTCGTCGAGGAGGTCGTGGGCGTACGCACGGATGCCGGCGACGTCGAGTGCGAGCTGGTCGTGAACTGCGCCGGGATGTGGGCCCGCGAGCTGGCCGAGCGCAACGGCGTCGTGGTTCCGAACCAGGCTGCCGAGCACTACTACCTCGTCACCGAGCCGATCGAGGGCATGAGCCCCGACGCCCCGATCTTCGAGGACCCTGCCTCCCACGGCTACTACCGCGAGGAGGGCGGCGGCATGATGGTCGGCTTGTTCGAGCCGAAGGCCGCGGCATGGAAGGTCGACGGCATCCCGCGCGACTTCTCGTTCGGCGAGATCCCACCCGACTGGGAGCGGATGGGGCCGTTCGTCGAGCGCGCCATCTCGCGCGTGCCCGTGGTCGAGACGGTCGGCATCCGCACGTTCTTCTGCGGGCCGGAGTCGTTCACGCCCGACCTCGCCCCGGCGGTCGGTGAGGCGCCCGGCATCTTCGGCTACTTCGTTTGTGCGGGGCTCAACTCGGTGGGCATCCTCTCGGCGGGCGGGCTGGGTCGCGTCGTCGCCCACTGGGTCGCCGAGGGGCGCCCGGACGTCGACGTGACGGGGTTCGACGTGGCGCGGTTCCGGGCGTGGCAGCTCGCCCCCCGTCACCGGGCCGAGCGCACCGCCGAGATCCTCGGCACCGTGTATGCCGCGCACACCCCAGGTGTCGAGCTGACCTCTGCGCGCGGGGAGTTCCGCTCGCCGGTGCACGACCGCCTGGTCGCCGGGGGTGCTCGGCTGCGCGACGTCAGCGGCTGGGAGTCGGCGGCGTGGTACGCCGGTCGTGGCGAGGTCGCCCGGGCCGAGCCGGGCTGGGGGCACCAGCCGTGGTTCGAGCACTGGGCGGCCGAGCACCGTGCGGTGCGCGAGGCCGTGGGCCTGATGGACATGTCGTTCATGGCCAAGCTCTCGGTGCGAGGCCGCGACGCCGGTGCGGTGCTCGACCGGCTCAGCGCCGGGGCCGTGAACGCCGCAGACGGCGTCATCACGTACACCCAGTGGCTCGGCGAGGACGGCGGCATCCGCGCCGACCTCACCGTGACCCGGCTCGCGGCCGACGACTTCCTCGTCGTGGTGTCCGACACCGCGCACGGGCGCGCGCTCGGCCTGCTGCGGCAGGCGGTGGGGGATGCCGTGGCGACCGTCGACGACGTCAGCACCGACCTCGGGCTGCTCACGGTGCAGGGCCCGGCGTCGCGGGCCACGCTCGCGGCGATCGCGCCGGAGGTCGACTGGTCGACCCGGGCCTTCCCGTTCCGTGCGGCCCGACGGGTCAGCATCGCCGGGGTCGACGTGCTCGCCATCCGGATCACCTACCTCGGCGAGCTCGGCTGGGAGCTCTACACCCCGACCGACCGCACGGCGCAGGTGTGGGATGCCGTGATGGCGGGAGGGGAGGCGCACGGCATTCGGCCCGTCGGGCTCCAGGCGTTGTCGAGCCTGCGCATGGAGAAGGGCTACCGCGACTACGGCCACGACATCGACAACACCGACGACGTCCACTCGGTCGGGCTCGGCTTCGCCGTCGCGCTCGACAAGCCGGGTGGGTTCACCGGGCGGGAGGCGACGCAGGCCGCCAAGGCACGCGGCACGCCGCAGCACCGGCTCGTACAGGTGCTGCTCGAGGACCCCGAGCCGCTGCTGTTCCACGCCGAGCCGGTGCTGAGAAACGGGGTGGTCGTGGGCTACGTCCGCTCCGCGTCGTACGGCTGGACGCTCGGCGGTGCCGTGGGGCTGGCGTTCGTCGGGGGCGCGGGGCCCGTCACGCCGCAGTGGCTGGCCGACGGCAGGTGGGAGGTCGACGTGGCGGGCGCGCGGCATCCGGCCCGGGTCTCGCTGCGCCCGATGTACGACCCGACGAGCGCGCGGGTCACCGGCTGACGGCCTCCACCCGCGGCGGGTGCGTGGTCTGTTCGGGGGGTTCTGGGGGCGGAGCCCCTGGTGCGTGGTCTGTTCGGGGGGTTCTGGGGGCGGAGCCCCCGGAGGGGGTCTGGGACGATGGGTCGCATGCCCCGTGCCAACCGCCGTCGCCGAGACTTGGAGACGCGGCCGATGTCGGGGGCGGGCGAGGTGGCCACCGAGCCGTATGCCGGGAAGTCCTGGCACGTGCGCCGGCTCACCGGGGCGTCGTCGTCGCGGGAGTACCGCTGCCCGGGCTGCCACCAGGGCATCGCGGTCGGCACCGCGCACGTCGTGGCGTGGCCTGCGCACGGTGTGGGCGGCATCGACGAACGCCGGCACTGGCACACGAGGTGCTGGTCGGCGCGCCACGCCGCCCGGCCCTGACGTACCTGAAGTGACCTTTCGGTCGATGTGGGTACGGGTGGCTCGTACCTGAAGTGACCTTTTGGTCGATGTGGGTACAGGTCCGGCCTCAGACTCGCCTCTGCCTCGGGACGAGCACCTCCTCGTAGAGCAGCAGCAGGCCGGCGGCGACCGGGATGGCGAGCAGGGCGCCGAGCACCCCGAGCAGCGCGCCACCGACGAGCGCGGCGACGATCGTGACCGGCCCCGGCACCGACACGGTGTGCTGCATGACCCTCGGGGCGACCACGTAGTTCTCGAGCTGCTGGTAGACGAGGTAGTAGATCAGGGCGATGAGGGCCTTCTTGGGCTCGTCGAAGAAGGCGACGATGACGACGACCGCGGCACCGAGCGTGGCGCCGATCATCGGGATCAGACCGAGCAGCCCGACGGTGACCGCCAGTACGGCGGCGTAGGGGATGCCGACGATTCGCATCATGACGTAGGAGAGCAGCGCGTTGAGGCTCGCGATGAGGACCTGGCCGACGGCGTAGGAGCCGGTGCGCCGCATGATCTCCTCGGAGAGCGACTCCACCCGGACCCGGCGGGTGGCCGGCACCATCGCGTAGGCGGCGTGCTTGACGCGGGGAAGGGATGACAGGAAGTACAGGGTCAGCACCAGCACGGTGAAGACCTGGAACACGCCGTTGGCCACGGCGCGACCCGCGCCGAGGAGGCCGCCGAGCACCCCCTCGAGGAACGCCTGGTCGGTCATCCGGGCCTGCATCTCCTCGCGCACCTTGTCGATGACGTCGTAGCTCTTGTCGAGCTCGAGCACCCAGCGGCTGCCGAGCAGGTCCTCGACGTAGTTCGGCGTCTGCTGAGCCAGCTCGGTGCCCTCCGCCACCACCGGGGGGATGACCAGAAAGCCCAGCAGCACGAAGACGACGAGCAGGCCGCTGAAGACGACCGTGACCCCGAGGGACCGGCGCACCCCGCGAGTGCTCAGCGCGTCGACGAGAGGGTTGAGCGCCAGCGCGAGGAACATCGAGACGATGAGCAGGGTCAGGGTCGTCGTGAGCTGCCCGACGAGGCCCCACAGGCCGATGGCGAGCAGGGCCCCGGTGGCGCCGAGGAACCCCAGGTAGAACGGGGAGTGCCGGTTGAGCGGGCGCCCGATGGCGCCGTAGGTGGGGTCCTGCCCGAACGTCGAGTCCTCCGCTTCGGGGCTGGCCGCGGCTGCGCCCGGGCCGGCACCGGCACCGGCACCGGCACCGGCATCCGCACCGGCACCGGCGTCGGTCACGGTGTCGGTCGCACTGGGGTCGGGATCGCCGGAACCTCCCCCCGGCAGCGGCGCGAGGATCTGGTTGCTCTCCTCGAGCGCGGCGAGCTGACGCCGCCGGAACTCGCCCCACCGGGTCACCGGGCTGACCAGCCTGGACAGCTTCACGTCGCACCTCCGCGCCACACCCTAGTGGCGGCTCCGGGCGTGACCGCGCTCGTCAGCGCGGAGGCGTCTTTCAGGCGTCGCGGAACCTGTTGATGGCGCTCTCGAACTGGGCGCGCTTGCCCGGGTCGGTGACCCCGAGGCCCTCCTGCGGCGACAGCGTGAGCACGCCGACCTTGCCCTGGTGCAGGTTGCGGTGCACGTCGAGCGCGGCTGCGCCGACGTCCTCGAGCGCATAGGTGCGGCTCAACGTCGGGTGGATGAGGCCGCGAGCGATGAGCTCGTTGGCCTCCCAGGCCTCGCGGTAGTTCGCGAAGTGCGAGCTGACGATGCGCTTGAGGTTCATCCACAGGTAGCGGTTGTCGTACTCGTGCATGTAGCCCGAGGTCGAGGCGCAGGTGACGATGGTGCCACCCTTGCGCGCCACGTAGACGCTGGCCCCGAAGGTCTCACGCCCGGGGTGCTCGAAGACGATGTCGACGTCGTGGCCGCCGGTGAGCTCGCGAATCTTCTTGCCGAGCCGCTGCCACTCCTTGGGGTCCTGCGCGGTGCCCTCGGCGTTCCAGAACCGGTAGCCCTCGGCCGAGCGGTCGATGATCAGCTCGGCCCCCATCGCCCGGCAGATGGCGGCCTTCTCCGGCGAGGAGACCACGCAGATGGGGGTGGCGCCCCCGGCGAGGGCCATCTGGGTCGCGTAGGAGCCCAGACCGCCCGAGGCGCCCCAGATGAGCACCCGGTCGCCGAGCTTCATGTGGGCACCGTTGTGCGAGATGAGCTGCCGGTAGGCCGTGGAGTTCACCAGCCCCGGCGCGGCCGCCTCCTCCCAGGACAGGTGGGTCGGCTTCGGCATCAGCTGGTTCGCCTTGACGATGGCCAGCTCGGCGAGGCCGCCGAAGTTGGTCTCGAAGCCCCAGATCCGCTGCTGCGGGTCCATCATCGTGTCGTCGTGGCCCTCGGCGTCCTCGAGCTCGACGCTCAGGCAGTGGGCGACGACCTCGGTGCCGGGCTTCCACTTGGTCACGCCGGGGCCGGTGCGCAGCACGACGCCCGCGAGGTCGGACCCGACCACGTGGTAGGGCAGGTCGTGGCGCTGGGCGAACTCCGAGGTGCGGGCGTAGCGCTCGAGGAACCCGAACGTCGACACCGGCTCGAAGATCGAGGTCCAGACCGTGTTGTAGTTGATCGCGCTGGCCATGACGGCGACGAGCGCCTCACCGGGGGCGAGCTCGGGTGTCGGCACCTGCTCCACGTGCAGCGAACGCCGCGGGTCCTTCTCGCGGGTCGCCATCCCGGCGAACATCTCGACCTCGTCCTTGTGCACCGTCGCGGCGCGGTACGTGTCGGGGACTGCGATCTCGGCGTAGGTCTCGATGGTGCGGTCCCCGGAGAGGATGGCCTCGCGGATCTGGTCCATGCGGTCGTGCTCCTTCGGCGGTGAGGGCGTGTGCGAGCGGCGGTGGCGACACCTGCCCGGCGAACCTAGCCCCCCGCCCGCCCTCAGCCGCGACCTATGACGGCCCTCACGACGTGATCCGTCTCACGGGAGGCCGCTACGCGCCGTCGGCACCCGGCATACAGTGCCGTCGTGGCACTTCCTTCCGTCTCACGCCGTCGGCTCGTGCTCGGCACGGGTGGCGTGCTGACGTACGGGGCTC
Source organism: Actinomycetales bacterium (assembly GCA_038210185.1). Lineage (GTDB taxonomy): Bacteria > Actinomycetota > Actinomycetes > Actinomycetales > Dermatophilaceae > Fodinibacter. The sequence continues at coordinate 10,061 of JBBQWX010000040.1, read as the reverse complement.
TGGCGTGGTGGAGCCTGGAGTACCGCATCTCGCGGGCCGAGGTTCCGCTGTACAGCGAGACGGTGGCCTTCACTGCGCCCGGAAAGCGCGAGCTCGTGCCGGCCGGGCACACCGATGCCGTGGTGCCCGGCACCCGGGTGCTCGCGTCCCGGCCGCTGAGCACCCTGCTCGTCGAGGACGAGCACGCCTGGCTCGAGAGCTGCGCCCCGTGGGTGGGCACCGCCCTGGCCGCGGGGGACGACGTGCTCCGCTCGGCACTGCTCGACCTGCGCGCGCTGTCGGTGGGGCTGCCCGTGTGCGTGGCGGGCTGGAGCGAGCGCTGGCGCTACGCCTGGCCTCGCGACGTGTCGTTCGTGGCAACCGCCCTGGCCCGGGCGGGGCACCCAGAGCATGCTGCGGAGCAGCTGGCCTTCCTGCAAAAGGTGCAGCGCCACGACGGCTGGTTCGAGGCGCGTTACGACCTGCGCACGCGCCGCGCCCCCGACGACCGGGTGGCTCAGCTCGACGGGTCGGCCTGGTCGGTGTGGGGCGCGCACCAGCTGGCGCTCGCCGCTGCGGAGCGGGCCGGCGGGCTGCTGACGCCGCTGCGGCCGATGCTGGTGCTCAGCTCGCAGCGGCTGCTCGCCTCGCTCGATGCCACGACCGGGCTGCCGATGGCCTCCTCCGACTACTGGGAGCTCGTCGAGCGCTCGGTCACCCTCGGGACGGCGGCCTCGGTGCTCGCCGGGCTGCGCAGCGCGAGCGAGGTGCTGCCGATCGTCGGCGAGATGGCGCTCGCCGCGCGCACCCGGGCAGCGGCCGACGCGCTCGCCACCGAGGTGCACGGGCAGTTTGGGGCCAAGGGCTACCCGCGGATGTTGAACGACCCCGGCGCCGACGCCGCGGTGACCTTCCTCGCCGCCCCGATCGGTGGGGGAGGAGCGCACGGCGGCGTCCTGACGGCGATGGGCCGCGCGCAGGTCTCGATGTCACGACCCGCCGGTGGGGTGGCCCCGGGAGTGGGGTGGAAGGACGACGGCATCAGCTGGACTCCCGAGACGGCGCTGTTCGCCGCGGCCTGGGCGGCCTCCGGCGAGCGCGAGCGGGCCGAGTCGCTGCTCGGCTGGCTCGGCGAGCACCGCACGCCGGCCGGATCCTTCCCCGAGAAGGTCCTTTACGACGGGCGTCCCGCGGCGGTGGCGCCGCTGGCCTGGACGGCGGCCCTGGTCGTCATCGCCCGGCACGAGCTGGTGCACGCGTGAGAACGGCGGTGCTCGCCCTGCTCGCAGGGGTGGGCGCGCTCGTCGGAGGGTCGTCGGCTGCCAGCGGTGCCCCCATCAGCGAGACTGCGGCGCCGCGGCTGGTGGTCGTCGGAGCGCCGGGACTCGCCTGGTCCGACCTCGACGGGGGTGACCTGCCCTCGCTGCGGGCGATGGTGGACGAGGGTGCGGTGGGCTCGATGTCGGTGCGGGCGGTGCGCAGCCGGTCGTGCGCGGTCGACGGGTGGCTCACCCTGTCGGCCGGGCGCCGGGCGGCCGACGCGGCCGGGCCCTGTCGGGCGCCGCTCCCGGTCGTCGACGACCGCGTGCCGCGCTGGGACGCGTACCTGGCCGCCGCGGCCGGCGGGTCGTACGACGCGCACCCGGGCACCCTGGGGGGCGAGCTCACGGCATCCGGCACGTGCGTGGAGACCATCGGGCCGGGTGCTGCCATCGGCGGGGCCGACCCGAGCGGTGTGGTGACGGCGCACGAGCCCGAGCTGCCGGCGTCGTTCTCGTGCCCCGTGGTTCTCGTCGACGGCGGGGTGCTGCCCGAGCCGGGTGCTGCGCGCACCTCGGCACTGGGGCGGCTCGACGCCCTCGTGGCGCAGGCGCGGGCGGCCGACCCCGGCGCCGACGTCGTGGTGGCCGGGCTGGGCGACGGGATGTCAGCGGTGCGCCCGCGTGCCGTCGTGGCGGCCGGCCCGTCCTTCGGCGGTGGGCTGCTGACGTCCGCCTCGACGCGACAGCCGGGGGTGGTGCAGCTGCAGGACCTGACGGCGACCGCCCTCGACCGGGTTGCGGCGTCGGTGGCGGAGGTGACCGGGCGCCCGCTCACGGTGTCTGCCGCGGCGGGCTCGGCGCAGGCCCGGGTCGCGGCGCGGGTCGGCTTCGAGACCCGGGCGGCCACGCTGCGGGCCCTCAGCCCGCAGGTGACGGCCTGGCTCGCCACGGCGTACGTGCTGTGGGCGGTGGTGCTCGCCGTGCCCTGGTGGCGGCGAGGCGCTCGGCCGCAGGCGGTGCCCCGGTGGCTGCGGGCCGCGGGGGTTGCGGTCGCGGTGACACCCGTGTCGACGTTCGTCGTGAACCTGGGTCCCTGGTGGCGAGCCGGGGCGCCGGGTGCGGTGTTCTGCGCGGCGCTCGCCGTCGTCGTCGCGGTGCTCGCGCTGGTGGCGCTGCGCGTCGAGGCGCGGCGTCCGCTGGGCGCACTGCGCACCGTCGCGGTCGTCACGCTCGTCGTGCTCGCCGGTGACGTGGTGACCGGCTCCGGCCTGCAGCTCGGCTCGGTCTTCGGGCAGAACCCGGTCGTCGGTGGGCGGTTCTACGGCCTGGGCAACACCAGCTTCGCGCTCTACGGGCTCGCGGTGCTGGTCGTGGTCGGCGCGGTGGCGGCCGCCGGGCGGTCGCGCAGGACGTCGGCGGGGCTGGCGCTGCTCGTCCTCGTCGGCGCGCTCGCGGTCGAGGCGCTGCCGAGGTTCGGCGCCGACCTGGGGGGCCCGCCGGGGCTGTTGCTCGGTGGCCTGTTCGTCATCGCGAGTGCTGCCGGGGTGCCGCTGACGCGGGGGCGGGTTCTGGTGGCCGTGCTCGGCGCGGGTGCTCTGACGGTGCTCGTGGCCCTGCTCGACTGGCTGCGACCCGCGGCGTCACGCACCCACCTCGGCGAGTTCGTCGAGTCGGTCTTCACGGGCGGGGCCGGGACGGTCGTCGGGCGCAAGGTGTCGCAGAACCTCGCCAACCTCGGTTCGCCCCCGCTCCTGGCCGTCGCCGCGGCGACTGTGGTGCTGGCAGTCGTGGCGTGGCGTCGGGGGTGGCGCCCGGTGCCCGACGGGGAGGTGGTGCTGCGGGGCGCCGTGGTGATGGCTGGGGTCGCGTTCCTCGTCAACGACTCCGGGCTGGTCATCCCGGCGTTCGTGGTGCTCGTGCTCGCGCCCCTGCTCGTGGCCGCAGGGTCTGCGCACCAGGACCTTGACCTTCGCACCGGAAATCCAGTGGTGCGGACGTGAACCTTCCCGCACCGGGCGGGAAAGTTGTGACTCAGCGGGGGGTGTCGGTCGCGGGTTCGACGAGCTCGACGAGGATGCCCCGGGCGTCCTTGGGGTGAATGAAGTTGACCCGGGAGTCGCTCGTGCCGCGCTTGGCCTCGGGGTAGAGCAGCCGCATCCCGCGCTCGCGCAGGGTGGCGCTGACGGCGTCGAGGTCGGCGACCCGGTAGGCGAGCTGCTGCATGCCGGGGCCGCTGCGGTCGAGGAACTTCGCGATCGTGGACTCGGGGGAGAGCGGCGCCAGCAGCTGGATGCACGAGCCGGAGTCGCCGACGGCCATCATCGCCTCGCGCACCCCCTGCTCGGCGTTGGTCTCCTCGTGGAGCAGCGTCATGCCGTAGGTCGACTCGTAGAAGGCGATCGCGTCGTCGAGGTCGGGCACGGCGACGCCGACGTGGTCGATGGCGGTGAACAGGTCGGTCGGCAGGGCAGTCATGCGGCCAGCCTAATGGGGGGTTGGATCTCCCTCTCCGGACGTGTGGTCGGGGTGGGAGGCTGTTGGCCCAGCCGCCGGTCGGTGAACACCACCTCAGCCTGAGGCGTGGATCCCCAGTCCTGGTGTCGAGGGCGCCCGAACCCCACCAAAGCCCATGGTCATGCCGCCGTGCCGCACCACGTCCAGGTCGTCGATGCTGTCCGCGCCGGCGAGCATCCCGGCGACGACCCCGGCCTCTTCCACCCCGGCGTTCGGGTTGGCCACGCTCAGCTGCTGCCCCAGCAGGGTGTGCAGGCCGGCGCGCTGCGCCAACCGCATCACCGGCACCAGCCCGGCCGAACCGATCAGGTTCGGGTCGTCGAGAACCGCGGATACCTGGTGCGACGCTTGCACTTGTCCGATGCCCCTTCGGAACCGGCCGGATCGGTCCATCACAGTCCAATCCTGCCGTCCCACAGCGGCATTCGCGCGTCACGACCCGCTACAGCTCGCCATCAATCGGTGGATGAGTGTTGAGCGGCGCGGCGCGATGACGTTCGGGCAGGGAGACCTTTCCGCCGCGCCAGCGCTCCTCGAGGAGAGCTTTCGTTGTTCGAGGACGAGCACGGCCGCGCCGCGTGGTGGCGCTCGCCATCCTCGGGCAGATCGCGTCGGTGGCCGGCGACCGCGCCCGCAAGCAGGAGCTCCTCGAGACGGCCCTTCGCCTGTCGCGCGAGGTCGCGGACCACCTGGGGACCGTGATCGCTCGCAACGTCCTCGGGCAGGCGCCGCTCGGGTGGGCGACTACGAGCAGGCGGCCGAGCACGTCACCAGGCGCTGAGGACATCGCGGGAGGCGGGCGACCAGCTGCTCACCGTCGTGGCGCTCAACGACCTCGCCCTCGCCCCGGACGGACGCGCGACGCCGGAGGCGCGACGGGCTCGCTCGAGGCAAGGCTGGCGCGGGCGGATGTGGTCGCCCAGTCACCAACCTTGACCGCGCGGTGCGCCACTGCCACGATGGAGCGTTCGCGGTTTCGCGGGGGTCACCGGAGGGAAGGTCGCCATGGGCGACACACCGGAATGCATCAGCCGACGGGCAGCAGGCAGGACGGTGCCGTCTCTGCCCCCGGGTTGGATCTTCGAGAGCTGGCCGCGCAACTTCACCGTGGCGGCCGTCAAGGGATACGTCCCGACGACGGTCAGCGAGCTCGCCAACGCCGTTCTCGAGGCGGAGGCCGCCGGGCACCACGTCCGCGCCTTCGGCGGGAAGTGGTCGTTCTCGGACGCCGTCCGCGCCAGCGGGGGCGGCAACCCGAGCAGCACGCCGCCGCCCGGGGTCATGATCGACACCAAGGAGCTCGCGTCGAGCTTGCAGGGGAACCTGTCGAGCCTCCTCGCCGACGGTGTGAGCCGCGACTTCCTGTTCCACGTGGAAGCCGGCATCACGTGCGATGAGCTCAACGTGCTGCTCGATCACGAGCCCGTCCGACAGAAGCTCGAGGCCGGCGGAGGCAGCGGGCAGACGCTGGCCGGGCTGTTGTCGACCGCGACCCACAGTGCAGAGTCCCGCGTGGGACCGATGACCGATGCGGTCCGGGCGATCCACCTTGTCGGCGCCGGCGGGCTGGAGCACTGGATCGAGCGGGACGTCGGCATCACGAGCCCGGCCAAGCTGCGCGCGGCGTATCCGTGCCTGCGGGGCGAGACCATCCACTACAACACCCTGCTGTTCGACGCGGTGCTCGTGTCCGCAGGATGCATGGGCGTGATCTACTCGGTCCTCATCGGCACCGTGCCGCAGATCGGGATCCTGCAGCACCGCGCGACGCTGACGTGGGAGGAGCTGATGGCGGCCGACCCGGCGCTCGCCGGCGTCATCGACGGCAGCTTCATGGCGGGCCGCGTCGGCACGACCAACGTGCACGACGGCACCCCCATGACCGCCGCCGCGCCCTTCACGCCCAATGACTTCGCGCAGATCGTCATCAACCCGTACCCGTACGACGCCCAGGACGCGACGCTCTCCGCTCCGGCCCGCGCGCGGGCCGGACAGCACGCGTGCTTCGTCACCAACCATGTCCCGATTGCGGTTCCGTCCAGCGAGGTGGTGAACAGCCCCGCCGGCGGCGGGAGCCTCGAGGCCCTCGGCGACGGCATCGGCACGGCCGCGCGGGACACGATGGGGTCCAACGTGCTCGACTTCGACATCCGGTTCCTGAACCTGCAGTCCGCGCTGTCGGGCGTGACCGATGTCAGCGAACGTGCCATCCGGCTCGTCGACTTCCTGGCCGACCACTACGACCAGCGCACGATCAGCGGAGTCATCGACTACGTGCTGCAGAACATCCTGCCGATCGCCGACCGCTCCGACGTCGCCTCGCAGATGAGCGAAGTCGTCAGCTGGGGGCAGTCGATCCGGTCGTTCTGCGTCGAGGCGGCGTTCTCGGTGCCCGACGCCGTGCTGTTCATCCCCAAGCTGCTGGATCTCGTGGCCCGGTACGCGTCGCCCAAGACACCGGCCGGGACGCCGAAGCAGCAGTGCTTCGTGGGGGGCTACGTCGCCCTGCGCGTCGTGGGCAAGCAGACCGAGGCGCTCCTCGGCATGCAGCGCTGGTCGCCGACCTGCTGCGTGGAGTACCTCGGGTTGGCGGGCACGCATCGCATCGACGACTTCGTGACCGAGCTGGAGAAGCTCGCGCTGTTCTCGGGCGGCATCCTCCATTGGGGGCTGCAGAACGAGGCGATGACCGCCGGCGACGTACGCCGCGTTTATACCGCGGACAGGGTCGACACCTTCCGGCGAGCGCGCGGGATCCTCTCCGACCGCGGCCGGGCGACGTTCGACAACACGTTCACGCAGCGGTTCGGCCTGTCGGCTCTCGACGGTCTCGTCTTCGCCGACAGTGCCGGCGATCGGGTCGATGTCTGGGATGCCCGTCCGCTCTTCGGCGCAGGGCTCGTCGAGCGGCAGGCGGCCCGGCTGGACGGCCTGGGGCTGCGCAACGCGTACACCGACCGCTCGGTGCGGGTCTCCGCCGTGCGGATCGAGTCCGACAAGGACGTGGCCGGCGCGCCGGCGTTCGAGGTCCTCTCGAGCGTCCCGTTCTACGTCGACGCGGGCCAGATCTCGTTCATCGACGCCCGGTACGCCGGGACCTCCTCCGGCCCGATCACGGGCACAGTCGAGGTCGACTGCGACGACGCGATCGAACCGCGGCTCCGAATCGACCTCGCGACGACGGTCCGCGCGCTCGGCGGTCGCGCCGAGCTGCAGATCGCACCGTCGCCACTGGCCTTCGGCGGCGTGCCGATCGCAGACACCAAGGGCGTGAACCTCGTGTTCACCAACGTCGGTTCCCACGAGGCGGGCATCAGCGCCGCGCTCGTCCAGGAGGCGCCTGCCGGTCAGTTCGCCTTCCCGGACCACACCCTCAGGGTGCCCCCGGGGCAGAGCGACACGCTCTACATCTCGTGCACGCCGACCGCCATGGGGGCCGCGTCGGCGGTCCTCGCAGTCCAGATGCACAGCGCCACGGACGCGGGGCCTGCGTACCAGCAGACCTACGAGGTGCAGCTGACCGCGGTTGGCCAGGTGCCCAGGCTCCTGTTCGCGAGCGGCCCGCTCGACCCGGCCCGCCGGTTCCCGACCCGCCAGCGCGAGCTGCAGGTCCTCGAGTTCGGCACCGGTGCGCCGGACGCCGAGCTGGCGGCGACGTTCTGGATCCGGAACGTGGGCAACCTGAATCTCAGCGTCGGCTTGTTCCCCGAGAACGTGGCCTTCACCATCCCCGGCGCGGCCACGATCCTCCCGGCGGTGATCCCGCCGGGCGGTGAGCTCGCGGTCCCGAGCGCGTATCGGACGTCCGCGGTTCCGGGGGCCACCACGACGAGCCAGGTACGTCTGGTGACCAATGACCCTGCCCGGCTCACCGCATCGCTGTCGGGCCGCGGTCGCGCGAGCGGCGCGCATCTGAGCGTCCCGGCCGAGTTCGAGCAGGCGGTCGTCCTGGTCCATCCGGGGGCGACACAGACCGCGGTGTTCCAGTCCGACGGCACGACGGCGATCACCGTGAGCAAGCTGCTCCCGCGCCAGGGGGGCAACTTCGACGTGGTCGCCAGCCCGCCGATCCCGGCATCCCTGCCGCCGGGGACCGCCCTGGCCCTGACGATCACCGCGGTGCAAGCTGGCATCGAGGACTACCTGGCGCTCTACGACGGCGGATCGGTGGAGATCCCCAACTCACGGATCAAGCTGCGCTCGCAGTGAGCGCAGCCAGATTGCCAGCCGAACGAGAGTCCACCTGCCTGGTCGAGCGGATCAGATGTCACCTACTCGTGCAGCAAACCCGAGTACTGCGTTCGACATGAAGGATGTCTGCGGCCCCTTCGGAACCGGCCGGATCATTCTGTCGCAAGTCCAATCCTGACGTCCCACAGGGGCATTTGCTCGTCACGACCCGCTACAGCTCCCCACTAATCGGATCGGGGCTCAGGCAAGAAGCGCGCCGTCCTGGCCAGACACGCCCGCAACAAGAGGCTGTCCGGCGCCGTCGACCGGTGGGCCTGCTGCTCCCTGCAACCCAGCCCCGGAGCACGGGCGTACTACGACCAGCGACGCGTTGCCGGCGACACCCACCACCCAGCCCCACGCGCCCTGGGCGACCGGTGGGTCGGCATCCTGCACGGCTGCCTCATCCACCGCACCTCCCTACGACGAACACACCGCCTGGGGACACCGCCAACCCGTAGCCGCTTGACACGCTACGACCCTGGGATCTCCAGAAGGGGGGCCAACGGCCCGCCCTCGCGCGTGGCGAGCCTCACCGGGCGCGCCGGCAAGTGCCCTGACTTCGCCGCTCCTGTTCCGCTTTTAGGGTTGTTCTGGGCGCGCACTGAACCCACGACGAAGACCCCGCCGCACCAGAGGGTGCGGCGGAGTCTTGGGCTGTTGGAGCGAGTCAGCAGGGCTGGACGCGCACACCCACCGCCCGTAGGCGGTGGGGCAAGGACTCAGACGGTGGTGCTGATGTCAGCAGACCTCGCTGGGGTCTGCGTCGTGCGGCTGGCCAGGCTTGCGGCCAGCAGGCCCATGACGGCCCACGTAGCGGTGCTCCAGGCACCCACGTAGTAGAACCCCTGCAGGCCACGCGCTCCGAGCGGGAACACTGCCGGAGAGGTGAGCAGCCCGATCAGCACTGCCACCGCCATCCCGACCAGCAGCCCGACGGTGAACGAGGCAGGCAGCAAGGACCGCGCTGCTCCGAGCAGCGCACCGATGGCGAAGATCCCAAGCAGGATGCCCAGCCCGCCGGCGTAGCTGTTCTCGTTGGTAGCGACCACGATCTTCGTCGTCAGCCAGCCGATGGTTGGCACTGCTGCCAGCCCACCGACAACGCCGCCGGCGATCCTGTTCACGGACATAGCCGCACCTCCGGGGAGATCGAGCGCTGATAGAGGTTGCTCAGACCGAAGTAAGTGTAGGTCGTCTTACCGCACAGGTCCGAGACGCTGAGGTTCTGCCGCGGCCCACCGGGATAGGCATAGCCATCGTCGGAGTCGACAGTCTTCTTGTAGATGTCCCCCGGCCCGTACATCTTCTTCAGGGTCAGGTAGATGTACTCCTTCGTGCACCCGGAGGACAGCGACTTGTACCCGCCGGCAACCGCGTAGACGTAGTAGGGGCTCGAGGAGGACCGGACCCGGTAGGGGTCGCTGACGTACTGCGCCTGGGTGCACGAGCTGGCCGTCGACTCCAGCGCCGAGTCCGAGGACAGCATCCGTTCCAGCGACGACGTCGCCTTGCCCGGCGACTTGGTGATCGTCAGGGTGCCCGGCAGGTCCCGGTACTCACCGATCACGTCGATCCAGAGCCGCTCGGTCTTCCTAGTCTGTGACACGACCACCGAGTCATCCGGTGGCGGGTCTGTCGATGTTGCGCTTGCATTGGGTCCGACGAGGAGGGCGATCGCCGATACTGCTGCCGCGATGGCGCCGGCAGTGCGGTTCGTCTTCATGGTTCCTCTTCCTACCTAGTGAGCCGTGCATCCCGACCGGTGGCCGGGACGTTCGTGCCCTGCGGGTGACCCCCTTCACCCCCGCCGCCGTGTGCTCGGCGACGGGGGCTAGGGGCAATACCGTTCAATTAGGGTTACACCGGTGTAGTTTGTCGGTATGCCCCGTTCTGGTTGGAGGAAGTCGGAGTCGGACCGGCGGTTGCCGGATTTGGTGTCGGTCGGCCTGTTGATGAAGGTGTTCCCGCCGGAGGTGGTGGACGCGGTGATCGCGGAGTGTGGGCGCACCGAGCAGCGGCGGCGGTCGTTGCCGGCCCGGTCGATGGCCTACTTCGCGATGGGGATGGCGCTGC
>JBBQWX010000039.1:0-29467 GCA_038210185.1 Actinomycetales bacterium | reverse complement strand
CTCAGACCTCCTGAAGTAGTGGCGCTGTAGCACTGTGACTTGCGATTTCGCGTCGGCGTGTCTCTGCGAAATGTGTTTTAACTTGGTAGGGTTTGGGGGTGACGATCGAGGCGGCGGTGCAGGCCGTGCTTGGGGGTATGCCGTCGCCGCTGGACTTGCACCGCGCCGAGGTTGATGGGGAGGTGCTGGTCGCCGTGGGGTCGACGGTGTTGTTCCGTTATGCCGCCGGCGACAGTGGTCTGCGTAACGTCGCGGCCGTGACGCTGACCGAGCTGGGCTTCACGGGTCGTCGGGTCGCGCAGGTGCTGGGTATCACCGAGGTGTATGTGTCGAGGTTGCGGACCCGGGCTCGCACGGAGGGCTCGGCTGGACTCCTGCCCCCGCGTGGGCGACCGAGCGCGTTGCGGCCTGCTGATCTGCGGCGGGCTCGTGCGTGGCGGGCGGCGGGGCATCCCGACACCATGATCGCCGAGCGGCTCGGGGTGCACGCCACCACGGTGGGCCGGGCGTTGGCTGGCGACCCGCGGCCAGACGCGGCGGGCAACGAGCTTGAACAGGACACCCTGCTGGTGATCGAGCCGGGCGCGGCCGACGAGCCCGACACCGACGTGCTCCAGAGCGCCAGTGAGGTCCTGGTGTCCGACACCGACGTGGCGCTGAGAGTGCCGGAACCCGAGCAGAGCGGGCCGGTGACCGGGCCGGGGCTGGCGGGGGTGTTCACCGGTTCGGCCCGGATCACGACGGGCAGTCATCTGTGTCGGTATGCCGGTGCGATGCTGATGCATCCGTTCCTGCACCTGGTCGGCGCCGAAGCCATCTTTGGTTCCTTGACCGGCGCGCCGGCCCGCTGTTACGACGACCTCGCGGTCTTGACGACCGCGACGCTGGGGTTCGCCTTGGGCATCGACACCGTGGAGGGCAGCAAGCACCTGCGTCGGGCCGAGGCCGGCGCCGCGGTCGGGCTCACGATGGTCCCGGAACTGGCCACCCTGCGGGCCCGGCTCGCGGCGCTGGCTGACGGGTCGGATCCGCTCGGGCTACAACGCGCCTTCGGCGCCGGGATGCTCGCGGCCGATCCGGCCACCGACCCGGTGTACTTCGTCGATGACCACTTCGTCCCTTACAGCGGGGCCCGCCCGGTCGGCAAGGGCTGGAACACCAAACGTCGCCATGCCCAACCCGGCCAGGACGACACGATGCTGGTCGATGCCCGCGGTCGGGCGGTGGTGTTCGGCAGCGGCGAGCCCTCCGGGCTGGTCACAACCCTGCCGGGGGTGCTCACCCAGTTGCGCCAGGTGCTCGGGTCGGACGCGAAGATCCTGCTCGGGTTCGACCGCGGTGGCGCCTTCCCGAGCGCATTGCGGGCCTGCCGCCAAGCAGGGGCGGGCTGGGTCACCTACCGGCGCGCCCCACTGGTCCAGGCGACCGTGCCGCCGCGCCGGTCGTGGACCGTGCGGGACGGCCACCGGATCAGCGTCATGCTGGCCGATGAGATCGTCGAGCTCAAGGACTACGGCAGCGCCCGGCAGCTCACCTTGTTCGAGGACGCCACCGCGATCCTGCAGGTCCTGACCAGCGACCTGACCGCGACCGGTGCGTCGTTGCTGTGCTGGCTACGGGCCCGCTGGCGGATCGAGAACACGTTCAAGTACGCCGTCGAACACAACGGCATCGACCGCCTCGCCGACTACTGCATGGAACTCGGCCCGGACACCCGAAAGGTCACCAACCCCGCCCGGGTCGCGGCCCGCAAAACCGTCAAGGCAGCCGAGGCCAACATGATCACGGCCGAACGCGCGCTGCCACAGATGCTGGCCGGACCAGCCACCCCGAAGCAGATGAACGCCGCCCTGCCCAAGCTGCACCAGCAGATCCAGATCACCACCCGCGCACTGGAACAGGCCAAAACCGACCTGCGTCCGATCCCCGCCAAGGTCGCCGCTACCGACCTGGACCCCGGCGCGCAACGAGCCCGGCCACGACTGGAACGACGAGGGCTGCAAATGGTGCTGCGGCTGCTCGCGTTCAACGCCGAAGCGTGGCTCGCCGAGCACTTCAACGCCTACCTCACCGACCCCAACGAGTACCGCGCGATCCTGCGCCACCTACTCCGCCTAGGCGGACAGATCGACTACACCACAACCGCAATCACCGTAACCCTGGACCGCCCCGACAGCCCCCGAGTCGCCCGCGCCCTCACCCGCCTCGCCGAGGAACTCAACTCCCTGGGCGCATCACTGCCCGGCGACCGCCGCACCCTGACCTACCAGCTCACCGCGGCACAAGTTCAAACAACCACGCAGCCCCTACTTGCGGAGGTCTGAGTCTTGGCGCCAGACCCTGGGCCGACCGTATGGACCCACTTGACAGCGATGTCGGTCAGCTCGCTCCGACTCGACGTGGAGCCGCCTTCCCCCAAATGGGCGGAATGACGCACACACTGGGCCGCAGTGATGCACGCTCATCCGCGGTTCAGCTAACTGCTAACGTCCGCTCATCGGCAGTTGAGGACGGATCACCCACATATCCCGGCTGACCGGTCGCCCGTCGGCAGGACCGTGGAACTGCAAGACCGCCGAGGATCTGGACAAGATAGTGAGAAGGCCTGCCTCTCGGCATCTTGTCCAGCTGCAGGTCAGCGGCTTGCTTCCGCGACGAGTCGCGCCGGAACCTACACGCCTCCTGCGCCTGCACGGCGGGGTCGGTCTTGCCGATCATGCCCAGGCCGGCATCGAGGAAGCGCCGGGTGAAGCGCGTGCTCGGTGGCGACCGGGGACGGGGGCTCACGACCGCGTTGATCGCCGGGTCACCGCGGCGGGGCGCTCTTGAGGCAGCGCCGGCAGCTCGGATGCCGTGACCTCGTTCGCGGCCACGAGCCCGGCCAGCGTGGTCGCGTCGCACATGAGGTACTGGTCGTGGTCCATCCCCTGAAGCCCGGGCCAGGTTCGCTGCGCCGAATTGCGACCGCGCTCGTCGGTCTGATCGGGGAGACTCGGCCTCGTCTCAGAGGACCTTCGGTGGTGGCGGCACGACGACCCCCGTCATCGGGCCCAGGTCGTGCACCGCCCCCTGCCCCGCGAGGGGAGCCAGCTCTGCGCACTCGGCCGGTCGGCACCAGCGCACCACGACCCCGGCGTACTCGTAGAACATCGCTCTCAGGGCTCCCTCGGTGATCTGGCCGCGCGACGTGCGGCGCTCCTCGGGGCGCTGGTAGAAGACGACCTCGTTCCCGCTGCGTGAGGCAGTGGTGACGATCTCGGCGTAGGTCGCCCTGGTGGCTTGGTGGGTGGACAGGTCCGTGCGCCAGGCGAGCAGGCCCAGCAGCGCGAGCGCGGCGAGGGCCACCTGGCCCGCGCGCCGTGACCACGGATGACCCGCGAGCAGCAGTGCGGCGGGAACAACAAGGGCGAGCCACGCCCATCCGGACCCGCGCACGTTGGTGCGCACCCCGGTGGCGAGCGTCTGCGCGCACTCCAGGCCCGCCACGACGGCGACAGCCGCGCCGACCCTGAGCAGGGTCGGCCGCACCCGCGGATCAACGAGACCCACCACCACCGCCACCACCGCGACCAGGGCGGACCAACGCAGGGTCGAGCCGAGCACCAGGAGCTGGCGGAGATAGCGGCCGCCGTTGACCACCAGGTCGTCCAGGGACGCGAGAGGGTTGGGGTTGCGCCACCCGGCGATCGTGACCCCGAACTGCCCGAACGCGATGCGGCCGAGCCCGAACGACAGGACCACTGCGAGGGCGAACCCCGCGAGGAACGTGGCGCACAGCAGCAGCACGTGCTTCCACGGGCGGTGTCGCAGGTGCACGGCGGCGGCGATCAGCAGCAGGCTCCCGACGGGCGGGTACGTGAGCACGGACAGGATGGTCGTGACGACCACCCACGCGGCGAGCCGGCCGCGGTGCCGGGCGGCGCTCGGCAGTGTCCAGACGCCGGCCGCGGCCACGATGGCTGAGGCCGACAGGGTGCCGGGCCAGTAGATGAGCCGGATCCAGAGCGGGGAGAGCAGGAGGGCCAGGCCCAGCAGCGCGCCGGCGACGCGGCCACGCGCGTCGAACAGGCGCCAGAGCCCCACGACGAACAGCACGTAGGCGCTGAACATCACCACGACCGCCGTCACCGGCGAGCCGTGCTGGCCCACGCCGAGCCACCAGCCGTAACTGAGCCAGCGACCCTCCTGGCGGACCTTGTTCATCGGGTCGGCCAGGCCCGGCGCTCCCTGCGGAAGCAGGAACGGCCAGTCGTCGCGCCGGATGAACGGGGTGACGAGCTGGCTGAGCACGCCCGAGGCGAGCAGGACCACCGCGACGACAACCACCGGCACCACGGCGCGGCTCAGGACCGAGCCCTTCTTGTCCACCGGGGGCGGGGCTGCCGCAGAGGCCTCAGCCACTTCACAACCCCCTGTCCGTGCCGCGTCGGATCTGACTCGCCTCGGTGCCCCTGACCATCACCCCACCACCATCGCGCATCCTGTCAGACCACGAGGCGGGAGGTCCGCACCATCGGCACGGTCGGTGGGCGCCGCCACGCGGGCGAGCCCGGCCGGGCTCCGTGAGTGCAGGGCGGCGAGCCGGCGGACGTGCCCGCAGGTGAACGCGCGCAAGAACGTGCCGTATGTCGAGGGCGCCCGAACCGCATCAAAGACCTTGGTCATGCCGCCGTGCCGCACCTCGTCCAGGTCGTCGATGCTGTCCGCGCCAGCAAGCATCCCGGCTATGACCCCGGCCGCTTCCACCCCGGCGTTCGGGTTGGCCACGCTCAGCTGCTGCCCTAGCAGGCTGTGCAGGCCGGCGCGTTCGGCCACCGGCACCAGACCGGCCGAACCGATCAGGTTCGGGTCGTCGAAACCCGCGGGTACCGACTGTGAGAGGTTGTCCCGGATCTCGTGGAACTTGAGGTGGCGGTCCCCCGCCTGATGCCTGCCTTGCGGTAGGTGTTGGGCGTCCGCCAAAGTCGACCCGAAAGACAGGGGACCACCGTGAACAAGAGGTATCAGACCAGGACCGGCGACGCGAGCGCGCTTGCCGTGCCGGAGCAGGTGAGCGTGGCGATGGATGAGATCGCCGAGAACATGCGCGAGGGGCTGCTCGCCCTCGCGGTCGGTGCCGGGTTGCAGGTCATGGCCCAGCTGATGGAGGCCGACGTGAGGGCGGTGTGCGAGGATGTCCCGAGTTCCGTGGAACTTCGGTGGCGGTCCGGTGAGCATCAGGCTGCGCTCACGTCTTGAGTGTTGCAGTCGGCACCGACAGGGTCGGCGGCGACATGCCGTTCCAGTGCGGCCCGGAGAGCGGGCAGATGGAGGTGGCCGTTCACCCGCCGGAACTGGCTGCTCGCCTCGACCATGCCGGCGGCGCACCGAGGGGACCGTGCGCCCCGCGAGGTAGTCACCGAGGCGGGACGGAGTACGTCCGATCGCGTACGCAGCCTGGGTGCCGTTGAGATCGGCAGCCTCGATCAGCGCGCGCAGGCGGGCACGGAGTTGGTCGGTCGGGGCCATGGCACAAGAATACCCATATTCGGCTACTTCTGACTATCCGCACACCTACCTGGCCACCGCCCCCATGCTGACTGCCCGCTCCACCGCCGCCGTTCGCGGCAGCACCACGAGAGCACCCCGGCCGACCCAGGGTGAGCCTCCCCGAACGACATTCGTCCTACCTGACGAATCCACACGAAGTCGTGGCCCGCACCTCATGCATTGTCGGCCGGCACGCCAATCGTTGTGACGACTCATCGTCGGCAGGCTGCCCCTACGTGGCCCCCAAGACCCCGCCCGGATGCGTAGGGAAGTAGGCAGAGACACCAGCTGGGAGGCGGCGATGGAACGCAAGCTCGGGAAGCAGGCCAAACGGCAGGCGGCACGCCTGGCCCTGTTCGACGGCATGGCCGCGAACCGGCGAGATCCAGGCCGCCGACCCAAGCGACAGTCAGACACCGCCGAGCCCAAGGTCGAGCGCCGGCCGTCGCGCGCATCAGGCGGCACGGTGCGTGTAGGTGGTGCGACGCCCCCGTCGCCATCCCCAGCCGCGGCCGGGTCCCCAAGTGGTGCTCCGCCGCCTGCCGTCACCGCGCGTGGGAGCAGCGCCGAGCCGCAGCCGCGCGACCATCGAGGTCGTCGACCGACCGGTGGAGGTCGTGCGGACGGTCACGAAGGTGCGCAGGGTCGTCGTCGAGGCCCCCATCGCCATGGCACCGCAGACTGTGGATGAATGGGCCGTCCTTCTCGCGGAGCTGGCAGACCGGCTCGACCGCGGCCGCATCTACGACCGTGACGTCTCAGCCCTCCGGCCAGCCGTCGCTGCTCTGGTCGACGCCTTCAACCGGCGCTGGATTTGATGCCGGTCCGACGCGGTCATCCGACTTCCAGAAAAGGTGGCGGGGCCCTTGGCAGTGCGAGTGGTAGCGGGTGGCCGACCTACGGCGGTGGGACGCATCGACGAGTCAGGAATGGACTGTCACGGCGTCGTCACTGGCACCGGCCCGCCACTAGTCTCGCGCTGTGCCCGAGTTCAGCTGGCGACCGGCCAACGACGCGACGAGCGAGGACCTCGAGGCCGTCTTCGACGCCGGCGGCGCCCGCAAGTGCCGCTGCCAGGCCCTCAAGGTCCCGGGCTGGATCTGGCGCGACAGCACCCAACAGGAGCGCGACGCCGCGCTCCTGGAGCAGGCCGGCTGCGCCACCAGCGGCCCCACCTCCGGCCTGGTCGGGTACGTCGACGGTGAACCGGCCGGCTGGGTCGCGGTCGAGCCGCGGGAGAACTACCCCAGGATCTGGGCCCGGCAGAAGTCGTGGATGCGGATGGACCCCCACCTCGAGGGCGTCTGGTCGGTCACCTGCTTCGTCGTGCGCAAGGACTTCCGTCGACAGGGACTGATGTACGAGCTCGCCGCCGCCACCATCGAGTACGGCAGACAGGTCGGCGCTCGCGTCCTCGAGGGCTACCCCACCGAGCCACCGCCGGGCAAGACCGTGATCTGGGACGAAGCGTCGGTTGGCCTGCTCCAGGTCTTCCTCGACGCCGGCTACGAGGTCGAGGCATCGCCCACCCTGCGCCGCAGGGTGGTGCGACACCGACTCAGCGCGTCATCCTGACGGTCGGTCGCGCACACCTGCCGCGGCTCGCGAGCCTAGAGCGCGTGATGACGCGGACGGGGTAGCCGTATCTGGCCTCGCGCTTTGCCCCGGCAATGACGCGGGTCTCAGGCGGACTGCCAACCAGTCAGCTATCTCCGGCACGTCGAGCTGGCCGGATGCCGCGCTGAGCATCAGGTCCTCGACTTCGTCGATGGTGTAGGTCAGGTCGTGCCCGTTGAGGAGACAGAACACGCGGGTCGCGGACCACGCCAGTCGCTTGTTCCCGTCCACCAGGGCGTGGTTGAGGACCAGCGTGTGGAGGAGCGCTGCGGCCTTGTCCGTGAACCTCGGGTACGCGTCGTCGCCGAGGACGGTGGCTTGTGGGCGGCCCGCGGCCACCGCCAACAGGCCGACGTCCCTGATCGCCACCTGGTCCAACACGCCAGCGGCGATCTCGAGGAGATCCTCCACCGAGAGGTGGTCGATCTCAGGTCTGCTCACCTGCTCAGTCGCTCGAGCAGCTCGGCATCCTCGGTGAGCACACGGTGGATCGCGCTGAGCAGTCGCTGCGGGCGTTCCGACACGTACTGGGCGATCGCCGTCTTCGCGACTTCCTGCATGGAGCGGCCCTCCTGCTCGGCCTTGGCGCGTAGGGCTTCGCTCTCTGAGTCCGTGAGCCGCAGGTTCATCGCCATCCATCGATGGTACTACGGCGGTACCACGCCTTCTGAGTTCGAGACCGTGACGTTTCGCGGGAACTGGAACTGTTTGGACGCCGGCGATGTAGGCGGTCAGGAAGTGCACGGCGTGCCGGTCGAGGTTGCCGCGTGCCCTGTCGTAGTGCTCGGTGGTTCTGGGGTCGGCGTGGCGGGCGAGGATCTGCGCGTCGCGAAGTGGCACCCCGGCATCCAGTGCGTTGGTGATCGCTGCGCGCCGTAGTGAGTGCGGGCTGATCTGCCGTGGGATGCCGGCCGACTTCGCGATCCTGGTGACCATCCGGTTGGCGTCGCGCCGGTCGAGGTGGACGGTGATGGGCTGGGCGACCTGCAGGAAGCGGATCAGCTCGAGCCGGTCCAGTCCTTGGGTGCGGGACTCGTCGCGCTGGACTTTCGGCAGCCGGGCGTACACGGCTGGGTCGGCCGTGATGAGGCCGTCGATGTGCGCGAACCGGAAGAAGCCGCGGACCCCGTTCATCATCGACACCACGCTGGAGTCCATCAGGCCGCGCTCGCCCAAACTGCGGATGTACAGCTCGACATGCGCGCGCTGGACCCCCACCAACGGGTCCAGCCCGTTGCGCTCGCGCCAGTCGAACCACTCCCTCGATCGGAAGGCGTACAGGTGGTGAGTCCGGGCGGAGGCGCGAGCCAGAAAGGAGACCGGCGCTAGGTGGGCGGTCGACAACGTAGCCGGCTGGAACGGCAACAGTGCAGTTGGAGTGGACATGGGATCACCTCGCGCGGCGACCTACTCAGAGGCCCACGCCACGCCCCCGCCGCCGCGGCCAGGCACTCGAACCATCCGACGGTAAGCCCAAACCTCGCCACCGCGGCAGGCCCTGCAAGCGGCTACTTGACGCACTGACCTCGGTCGAAGGTGGCCCGGTCTTCTTCCGAGGGCCGGGCCTGTCGCGACGGTTCGTGTGGTGTCGATTCGCTTCGCTCGCTCAACGACCGGGGTTCGGGTTGCTGGCGGGGATCGAGGACACCACCTTCAACCGGCGTCAACCTAAGTTGACGGGCATTCGGTTTGTCAACTACGGTTGACCGCGTGAGCGCTGACATCCGCACGGCCATCGGCGCCGCACAGGGAGGCGAGCCGCTGCCCGAGCTGCGCCGGCTGCAGGCTCTGCACGCCGACCTCGCCCGCGCCGAGGCCGAGCAGGTGCGCCGGGCTCGGGCTCTGGGATTCTCCTGGGTCGCGATCGCCGGCGCCCTCGGCGTCAGCAGACAGGCCGTGCACAAGAAGTACGGTCGTAGATAGGGCTCTCGCCCGCTCTCCCGCATCAATCGGCAGGGAACCCGCATGTCCAGCACAACCACCTCCACCCGCGGACGCCGCGGCCGTCGCGCGCCTGAAGAGGGTCCGCGCGCGAGCCTGAAGCAGTTGCTGCCGTTCCTCCTCGAGCACCGTCGTGTGCTCGTGATCGTGGTGATCTTGAGCATCTTCGGCGCGATCGCGACCCTGGCCCAGCCGCTGCTGGTGGGCCTGCTCATCGGCCGCGTCCAGGCCGGCGAGCCGCTGGGCATGCTCGTCTGGGGTGTCTTCGCGCTCGTGGTCGCGGCATCGGTCATCTCAGGCTTTCAACGTTTCCTGCTGCAGCGCACCGGCACTGCCGTGGTCTACTCATCGCGGCGCATGCTGATCGGGCGCATCCTGCACCTGCCGATCAGGGAGTTCGACGCGCGGCGAACGGGCGATCTCGTCTCGCGGGTCGGGACCGACACGACTCTGCTGTATGCCGTCCTTACGCAGGGTCTGGCCGATGCCGTCGGAAACAGCTTGGTCTTCGTTGGCGCCCTCGTGGCGATGGCGCTCATCGACCCGGCGCTGCTGGGTCTCATCGTCCTGGTGATCGGTCTGTCGATCGGGGGCGTGACGCTGCTCAGCGGACGGATCCGCACGGCAACGCGAGACCAGCAGGAGAAGGTGGGCGAGCTCGCGTCGGGCGTGGAGCGATCCGTCGGATCGATCCGCACCGTGCGTGCGGCCGGCGCAAGCGGCCGCGAGGAGGCGGCGATCGCGGGCCTGGCGCAGGAGGCCTACGACCAAGGTGTGCGGATCGCGAAGGTGTCGGCGCTCATCGTGCCGATCGCGGGGATCGCGCTGCAGCTGTCGCTGCTGGTCGTGCTCGGTGTCGGCGGACTGCGGGTCGCCTCCGGCGCGATCACCGTCGCCGCGCTGGTCACCTTCATCATGTTCCTGTTCCTGCTGATCGCCCCGCTCGGATCGACCTTCGGCGCGATCACGTCCGTCAACCAGGCGCTGGGCGCCCTCGGCCGCATCCAGGAGATCCTCGATCTGCCGACCGAGACGCAGGGCGACGCCGCGCTGGCGACGCGCGTGCAGGACGCCGACGACCGTCCTGCCGGTTCGCCCGGCGCGGCGATCGAGTTCCGCGACGTGCACTTCCGCTATCCCGAGGCCGTCGTCGTCGCGCGGCGCACGGCGGAGTCCGAGGCGCTCGCGCTCCTCGAGAGCGCGCACGTCGACGCCTACTCCAAGTCGGGGACCGAGGACCTCGCACCCACCCCCTTCGCCGCAGAGGTACTGCGCGGAGTGTCCTTCTCGGTGCCGCGAGGCGCTCGCGTGGCACTGGTCGGGCCGTCGGGCGCAGGGAAGAGCACGACCCTCGCCCTCATCGAACGCTTCTACGACCCGTCGGACGGCGCTGTGCTGATCGACGGAGAAGACGTGCGAACGCTCGACCGTGCCGCGCTGCGCGCGCGCCTGGGCTACGTCGAGCAGGATGCCCCGACCCTCGCCGGGACGATCGCCGAGAACCTGCGACTGGCCTCGCGCGAGGCATCCGATGACGACTGCGAGCGCGTGCTGCGCGCCGTGAACCTGGGCGAGGTGCTCGAGCGCAATCCCCTCGGCGTGCATGCCCCGGTCGGCGAGAGCGGCGTCATGCTCTCCGGCGGCGAGCGCCAGCGCCTCGCGATCGCCCGTGCGCTGCTGGCCGCACCCCCGATCCTGCTGCTGGACGAGTCGACCTCCTCACTGGACGGCCTCAACGAGCAGCGCATGCGCGACGCGATCGACGCCGTCGCGACCGATCGCACACTCATCGTGATCGCCCACCGCCTGTCCACCGTCGTCGACAGCGACCACATCGTCGTCATGGACCACGGTCAGGTCGTCGGTCAGGGCGCGCACTTCGACCTCGTCGACTCCACGCCGCTCTACCGCGATCTCGCCCAGCATCAGCTCCTGGTCTGACTCGGCACCTCGGGCGCCGATGACGGATGCGTCGGCCCGCACGCGATGCGAGGCCGAAGCATCCTGCCCGGACGTGAATCACGATCAAACTGACGCAACAACCTCCAAGCACGACACGACGCCCTCGTCACAGGCCACAACGGAATCGCGTCGAAACCGGTCGGTAGAGCGCGGCCCCTCCACCTGCGTGCCCCCGCCCCGCTCACTCACGCGGCGCAGTGACGCGCACGAACGTGCCCTTCATCGCTGTCTCGACGCATCCCCGCTTTGCCGGCGGCGGCGGCGGCTCCCGGCGTCGACCATGAAGAGCCCAGCGATGCCCAGAGCAGCACTGAGCACGGCCGCCGCGATACACATTCCGATTCCGAGCTCCCGCAGCTCATTGCCCCTGTTCTCCGGGCCCAGCGCCAGGCGAAGGAGATAGAGCCCCCAAGCAAGACCGGCACTGCCGCACAGCATGAGCAGCCATCCCACGGCGACCATCACCGTGCCCCACGCCCGGCTGGCCAAGACACCCGACGTCCGGGTTGACAAGAAGATGAAAGCGAGGAACGGAAGCCACACCGAAGCGACGGGAAAGCACCACCGCTCAACCGCCTGGATCATCGCCGGGCGCCACAGCGCGGCTGCCAGCGCGGCGCGGCGCCCAAGGGCCGGGGGGTTGGGTCCTCACCAGAAGGCTCAAGAACACGGGCGGAAGGTACCTGTCGGTCGACATACGCAAACCCTCGTCGCCAGCACCGAGCCGGGCATGAGTAGCAGGGCTCATGGTTGCGCGGAGTGTCCGCAGGCGGCGCAGGAACGCACCTGCTCGCAGCACCCAACGTGTAGTCGTTTGTTATACAGTAGATTGGCGGCTGAGTTCAATCGACCTCGACGTGCTCGATGAAGGAGACCCCTTCGAGATCGACGTGCAGGCCGCGCACCTGTTCAAGCACCCGCATCTGGGTGTCGATGACGTACTCGAGATCTGGACGAGCAGCGCACTCTTCTACCCTGCCAAACCACCGGCTCATTGGCTGATGGTGGCCGAGGCGCACGGCAGGGTTCTGGTCGTTCCGATCGCACCTTCACGTTCTGGCGACCAGACCAAATGCCGACCTATCGGCTGCTACGACGCATCTCGGGCCTCGCCACGACCTACCGGAGGGACCGTGATGACTATTGAACCGCCGACTCCCGATGAGGAGTACAACTTCTACGCGGAGCCGGCCAACCAGGAGCCGCAGGGCGGCCCCCGCCGGCGTACCAAGCGCCTGACCGCGCCCATCCCGGTGCGGTTCCCACCCGAGCTCCTCGCCGAGGTCAAGCGTCGCGCCGACGCCGACGACCGGTCAGTCTCAGCATGGATCCGGCGCGCCGTGGAACATGAACTGAACAAACCCGCGTGACTGGGCGACTCGCGGCGCTGAGACGCATGTGTGCGCGAGCCGTGAACCACTGGATGAGGTAGGTGCGCGGGATCGCGACCGGGCATCAAGACAACTCCCGGGCGGACGAGGTGTCGGCGCCGTCGCCGATCATCAGGGCTGCGGGGGGCCGCCATGCCGGCGCAAGTCTCCGCCCCACCCGTCTCGCACACCGGGGCAACCCGCTCACAGCCGGTCGATGACCGCACGCCCGCGGGTGACAAGCGCCTCGCGGCGAGCGGCATCCATCAACTCCCACGTGCGCACTGTCATGCGCGACCGAGGGTTTCCGTCGAAGACTTCGCGGTGGTCGTCCACGAAGGCCCAGTAGAGGGCGTCCCAGTCGTCGCGCCACTCTCCCGGCCCGAAGTCGGACATCCTACGTAGGTAGGCGCTGCCGGAGACGTAGGGCTTGGTCGTCAGGGCCGCTCCGGCGGCGAACTGCGACATCGCGTGCACGTTGGGCACCATCACCCAGTCGTAGGCGTCGACGAACATCGCCATGAACCACCGGTACACCTCGACGGGGTCGGTGCGCAGCAGGCACAAGGCGTTGCCGAGCACCATGAGCCGCTCGATGTGGTGGGCCCAGCCCCGCTCGAGCACACCCTCGACGACGTGGTCGACGGGGTCGAGGCCCGTGGTGCCATCCCACCACGCCCGGGCCAGCGGGCGCACGTGGCGAAGGCTGTTGGCCGTACGCATCCGCCGCCCGTAGACGTGGTAGGCCGCCCGCATGTACTCCCGCCAGCCCACGAGCTGGCGCACGAACCCCTCGAGCGATGCCAGCTCGACGTCCTGCTCGTCGGCGGCCGAGAGCACGGCGTCGAGAACCTCCCCGGGGCTCAGGAGCCCGCAGTTGAGAGCCGGCGTGATGGCCGCGTGGAAGAGCACGGGGTGCCGGGTCGAGATGGCGTCCTCGTACGGACCGAACTGCGCGAGCCGCTCGTCGACGAACTCGCGCAGCGCGGCGCGGGCCTGCTCGTGGGTGACCGGCCAGCGGTAGGCAGTGGGGCGCCCAGGTGCCTCAGGGAACGCCTCCTGCACCCACCCCACCGCGTCCTCTACGTGCGGTGTCCGCTCCGCCGCGGTCCATGCGGGCACCGGGTGGCCGCGCGGCAGCTTCTTCCTGTTCTCGGTGTCGAACGACCACCGGCCACCCACCGGCTGACCCCCGTCGAGGAGCAGGTCGAGCCTGCGCCGTTGCCACGCGTAGAAGCCCGCCATCCGGGCGCGGTGCGCGCCGAACCACGCGACGAGCTCGGGACGCGTCGTCAGGAACGCTGGCGACTCCTCGACGTCCTCGGGTCCGAAGGCGACGCCCGCGTCGGCGGCAGACCGCCGCAGGTCCCGCACCATCCAGTCGTCCACCGGGTCGAACACCTTCAGCTCGTCTGGTCGGATGGCCGCCAGGTGCTCGGCGAGGCGCTCACCGGAAAAGCGCCCGGCATCCGTCTCGACGACGTCGACGTCGAACCCCGCCTCGCGCATCCGGTCGACGAAGTGGCGGCCGGCTGCGCGGTGCAGCACGAGCTTCTGCGCGTGGAAGGGCTGCGCGCGGAAGAGCAGGTCGTCCTCGACGAGCACGAAGCGGGTGCCTCGCTCGGCTCCCAGCTGCGACTCGTAGAGCTGGTGCGGGTAGAGCACCCGTACGCGGCGGCGCACCGTCATGCCGACGCGAGGTCCGCGAGCACAGCACCGGCGACGCGGTGTCCGGAGACGAGCGCCCCCTGGATCGACGCGGTGTCACGGTGGTCGCCACACACGTAGACCGACGGCGAGACCCGTGCCGGCGACGTCGTGCGCAGCGGGGGCGGTTGGGCCGGCAGGGCGTGCCGGATGTCGTGGCGGTGCACAAGCTGCCACCCCGTGGTGTCGACGCCGTAGACCTCGCCGACCTGCCGACGCACCTCGGCCTCCGTCGCGGCCGCATCTGCCGAGGCCGGCAGGAGGCAGGTGGCCTGCACGAGGTGCCGGCCCGGCGGCGCCAGCTCCGGAGCGGCATTCGTCATCACCGCAGTGTTGACGACCGGGCCCCGCCGCCGGCCGTCGACCGCCATCATGGTCGATGCCGTCGGGCGCTCGCCCGCCGCGAACCACCACGTCTGCAGGCCCCTGGTCCGCGGCGGAAGCACGTCGAGCAGCCCGCCCACGGCCTCCGGGCCGACCGCCACCACGGCCGCGCGAGCGGCCAAGCGCTCGCCACCGGCCAGTCGGACCACCGCGCTGGACACCCCGCCGCTCACCTCGACGACCGCCTCACCCAGCCGGAGGTCGGCCCCGGCCCGTACGGCCGCGGCAGCCAACTGCTCGGGCAGCGCCCGGATGCCGCGTGCCGGCACGCCAGGCACGCCCAGCGCGAACATCCGCACAAGCAGCTTCGTGAAGGCCTCCGAGGTCTCTCCCCGGTCCTCGGCGAGCACCCCAGCGAGGAAGGGCTCGATGACCTCAACGCGCAGCGGGCCAGCAAGGCCCACCCGGTCCAGGCCCTCGCGGAGCGGCCGATCCGGGCCGTCGACCACACGGCGCGGCGCGGCGAGCACCGGCCCCGCCCAGCGCACCATGGCGGCCACACCCCGAGGGGTGAGCAGCCCACTGCGCAACGTCGCCAGCAGACCCGCCGGGTGCCTTAGCGGATGCGACAGCTCGGTGAGGCCGCGCTCGCGGCGGACGAGCACCCCGGCACCGAAGGGCCGCAGCTCAAGGGCGTCGAGGTCCACCCACCGGCGGACCGCCGGGTACGCCGGGTTGAGCACCTGGAACCCTCGGTCGAGGAGGAAACCATCTACCTCGTCGGTGCGCTCGCGGCCGCCCACGGCCTGCGCCGCCTCGACGACGACGACCGAGCGGCCCGCCTCGGCAAGCCGCCATCCGCAGCGGAGGCCCGCGAGCCCCCCACCCACCACGACCACCTCGGTGTCCACCACGGTTGCGACCATAGACGCCACCCCTTCGGGGTCAAGGTCTGTTGAACGTTGAGATGGCGGATCGCGAGCATCAGCTCTCACTCAACCGACACCGGGCAGGCGTCGGCCGCACCGGACGATCGAACAGGGCCGGCTCGCGGCGCAGTAACGCGCTCCCGCGCACTGGTCAGCGGTTGAGGGAAGATGCCTACATGCCGTGGCACCATCGGGCAACGCACAAGCGGAGGTCGCGTCGGTCAAGGGGGGCGCCCGAGGGGTGGTGTGGCTTTTCGTTGCCTGCCGATCTTGGGTGCGGCGATGGAGGTTCTCAAGAGCCAACCGGGGGCCGGGTTCGACTTCCGCTCCGACGTGGGCAACTGGAGCCGCCTGTGGCCGGTGATGCCGCGCGTGCTGGGCTACCAGTTTCGACAGGCCTGGGCCGGTGCTCTCGCCGGGCTTGCCGCCACGATGAGCGCCCTCGTCGGCTTCTATGTCATGAACGCGGTCCTCTTCCCCAAGCCCTGGGGACTCGGCTGACGAACGTGCGGATGCTCGCGCTGATCTCCGGCCTGATCATGCTCCTCGAGAGCTACTGTCCAAGACCTACGGATGGGCGTGTCACGCGACTTGGTCCTCACGACGTGTGTCCCCGGCGGATCACTCCGGCGCTGCCGGGGCGGACGTCCCACGTGCGTAGCGACTGGTCGAAGCCGGACGACGTGACGCTCTCCCCGTCCGCCGAGAAAGCGACACCGCTGACATACGTCCCGTGCCCGCCCAGAAGGCCCGCCGGCGCTGCTGACGGAAGACGCCACAGCCGCACCACCTCGTCCCAGCCCGCACTCGCCAGCAGGCTGCCATCGGGAGAGAAGGCGACCGCCGATACGGTGTGCCGGTGCCCCCCAAGCACCCCGAGGCAGTGACCGGTCTCTACGTCCCAAATGCGCACTGCGTGGTCGAACCCGCCGCTGGCGGCGAGCAGACCATCTGGACTCAGGCTGACGCACAGCGCGCGGTCCGCGTGATTCCCCATGGTGGCTTGAAGCTGGCCTCGCAGGTTCCAGCGACGGACGCCGCCGTCCTCGTCGGCGCTCAGCAGAACAGCGCGATGGGAGTGGGCGGCCAGGTCGAAGGACACCCCGCCGGCGCTGGGCCAAGCCAAGACCGGCTCGCCGGTCGCAACGTCCCAGAGGCGAATCCAGCCGTCGTAGCCGCTCGTCGCGACCATGCCGTCGCCCGTGAAGACCACCGCGAGAACACCGCCCTGGTGAGCCGTCACCCTGACGTCGGCAGCAGGCGCGCCCACCGCCCGGAGCACCAGCACGCCGTCCATAGCGCCGGTGGCCAGGACGTCGCCGTCGGGCGCGAACGCCGCCGTGAGGACAGAGGACTGGTGGACCTGGTCGCGGTGCACCAGGCTGCCGTCCGAAACTCGCCGGACCCGGGTGGTCCCGTCGGTGGCTCCGACTGCCACCACCACTCGGTCCGAGCTCGCGGCCAAGCACGTCCGGGCCGCCATGTCACCGGTGAAGAGGGCGCCGGTGAGGTCGCATCCCGAAAGGTCCGCGTCCCAGGCCCGGCGAGCGCGCAGGTCGGCATGGCGCAGCGCCAACTGGTGGAGGTCCAGGGCGCTCAGGTCTGCGCCCAGCGCGGTCAGGACGTTGACGACGTTGCCGGCGAGGCACGGTTGCGGTGCCCCGGCCTGCTGCCTGGCGACGTCGGGCAGCGAGCGTAGCCGCTCGACGGCTCGGGCTTCCCCGAGCCGATCAGCCAGGCGAGTCGCGACGCGGCGTGCGGTCTGCCGGTGCTGGTCCTGCCGTGCGTGCTCGGGAGCACGCGAGCACACCAGCGCATGCCGACCGAAGGACGTCGTCACTAGGGCGTCCAGTTCCTCGACCACGTTGGTGATGTGAAGTTCCGCGACATACTCCATCACCACCGACTGCAGGGTCAGACGGCCGTCAGCGGGCTCGAGAAGGCACCGCCGCCGGAGCCGCTGGATGGCGTCGAGCACCGTGGCCGTGCCTTCCCCAGCGGATATGTGGGTACGCAGATGCTCCAGCGTGACCGGCTCCCGCTCCAACGCCAGCGTCGTGAGGATGTGCCGCTCGAGCGAGGAGAGCCGGGCAACCTGCTCGGAGAGCACCTCCCGCAAGCCCCCGAAGATCGGCGTGCCCTCAGCGAGGAAGGCCGATACGTCCGAGGCGTACAGCTCGCGGATAGAGGAAGCGACGAGCTTTAGCGCCAAGGGGTTGCCGGAGTAATGACGCACCACCGTCGAGGCAGGCAGCGGCGGTGAGGGAGCGATCCCCTGAGCCGCCAGGAGCTCCACCCCCGCCTCGACCGGCAGGCCGGCCAGCCAAAGAGTCTGCACCTCGGCCGAGTAGTCCCTCAGGCGGGCCACCTCCGGTGGCTCCTCGCGGCCTGCTAGCAGCACCGTGCTTTCGTGCGGCGAGAGCGTCACCCGACGCAGCAGCGCTCCGTAACCCTCGTGGCCTGCCTGCCAGCCTCCGTCCCGAGGCCCCGGCGAGAGGAGGCTCTCGATGTCGTCCAGGACTATCAGGCAGCGACGTCGTCGCATGATGTCGAGCAGGGCATCCAGGCGGCCTTCGAGGGTCGCGTCCCCTCCGGGCGGACGGAAGAGGTCAGGTGCGAGCGCCTGCATGCAGGCCTCGACGGTGTGCCTCACGGTGGGCGCGTTGTAGAGGCTGCGCCACGCAGTAGCGTCGACGACGGCCTCCATCCTGGCCGCGGCAGCTGCCGCGAGAGTGCTCTTGCCGACGCCGCCGAGCCCCCAAAGCCCCACGAGGCGCGCACCCTGGGCCCGCCACCGCTGCAGCTCCCGCAGTTCCCTCTCGCGGCCGACCACCTCGCCGTGATCCGGCATGTGGGCCGGTGTCCGGTTGGGCCCTGTCACCGGCGTGAGACTCCTGGGCGCAGGCGGCGCCGGCCGAGGTGCCGTCACGGGCCGAGTTGCGGGCGGTGCCGACTCGCGTAGCCGCTTCCCGAGCCGCCTCGTCAGGGGAGAGAGCGCCACCCCTAGCTCAGCCGTCAAGACTGCCGTAGCGCGCTCATAGCGGTCGAGCGCGGCGGCTCGTCCAGCGGTCGAAGCGAGCAGCCGGACGACGGTGCGAAGGGCCGCCTCGTCCAGCGGCTCGAGGTCGGCCCACCGGCGGGCTACCCCCACTGCTCGCTGCAAATCCCCGCTGCGCTCGTGGTGCGCGACGAGCAAAGAGGTAGTGCTGAGGACGGCGTTGTGCAGGTCCGCCCGCGCCCGTGCGAGCCACTCGTCGAAGAGGTCGCTGCCCGGCACGGCAAACCCTTGGAGCAGCGGTCCGCCGTAGGTGTCCAGGGCCTGCGCCGCCGCCGCGGCCGCCTCGCTCTCCCGACCGCTGCTCGCCGCCTCGCGTGCGCGCTCGAGGTGACCAGCAAGTAGCGCTGCGTCCACGTCACAGCCGCCGCCCCCCAGCCTGATCGTGGTGCGGTCGACCCACAAGCACGCCTCGGCGACGTCGCTGCCGAGCGAGTCGCGGAGCTGGTGCAATGTCTGGCTGAGATTGTGCAGGGCCCGGCCATCCGCCTGATCGGGCCACAACAGCCCCGCAACCCTCGCCCGCTGGTGCGGCACCGGATCGGCAGCGAGGAAGGCGAGCAGGCCGCGTGTCCGGAGACTGCGGAACCGGGTGACCGGTTGACCGTCGACCGCGACCGCGAAGCCCGGCAACAGCGAGATCGTCAGTCGCGACACCTTCTGGAGTCTCGCACCGCGCTGCCCGCGGCGCATGTGGAGCAAGGCGGGGCGGCCGTGCCAGCTGACCGGCACTTCGGGTGCTGACGGACCAGTGCAATCTGCTGACGGAGCGCTGACGATCGACCGTGCATGCTAGGTCGACGCGTCCCGGCCCACTCGAGAAGGAGCGCTCGATGAGCACCCAGGTCGACTACCTCGGCAGCGACGAGGCGCTCTTGGCAGGCGACACGATGGTCTCGCCGTGCGGGTTCTACACGCTCCGCATGGGTGGCTCGCAGTTTTGTGTCGGCACCGCTTGGACCGACATCTGGTGCAGTACGGGACACCCACAACCGGGTGGCCCCTTCATCATGGTCATGCAGACCGACGGGAACCTGTGCATCTATCCCGGCGTCCCTGGGGCGTACAGCGGCGCTGCGGTCTGGGCATCCAACTCCTGGGGAGCCGAGGGACGCTTCTACGCGGTCGTCACCGACGAGGGCGACCTGGAAGTTCATGTCGGCAGCGGTCCCTCGCAGGACGGCGGCGTGCACTGGTCGGCCTCTGGTGCGAAGTACATGAAGCGGAACCCAGTCGTGGCCATCAGCGACGTGGCCAGCGTCCAGTACGTCATCGATCAAGCCGCCGTCGCCACGGACCAGCTCATCGTGTCGTTCGGGCAGAAGACTGAGGTGGACGTCCCCAACAACGGGGACACCGAGCAAACGATCGCGGTGACGCTGCAAGCCGATACGGTGACGACCTCCCTGTGGACGGACTCCGTGCAACTTCCGGTCGACATACCGCAGACACTCGAGGTCTCCTTGCCGCTGGTGACCAACGGGACGGTCTACCTTTCGCCACCGGGGACCACCCCGTACGTGCGAAACACGCCCTTCTCCTTCAGCACCCCGGAGAACTACCCATGCTCCGTGCCGGTTCCGCCCCACACTGTCCTGGCGGCGTGGCTGACCTGCAATAGCAGCACGATCACGGTGCCGTTCCTCGTTCGGTGCCAGCTGGCCCTGTCGTATGCCCAAACGTCGGCACTTGCTACCGGCTGGGGAACCTACCGGGGCACCTACTCCGGATCGAACGAGTGGGACTTCCAGTGCCAGTCCGGGCCCCGGTCCGCGCTGCTCGCCGCCCGCGTAGCCATGGCCGCGGACGCGGCGCCCTCGAAGCACTAACACACCCAGCCGACCCCCCAAGAGGTGACGATGAGCGCCAGCCCACCGCATGTCCCACCGGCTCATGGGCTGGCCGATGCCCGTCCCGGTGTCCACGCCATGTCACCTACGGACCTGCAGCAGCACCTCCGGCGGGCGGTCGCCCTTGAGTGGTCCACAGTGCCGCTGTACCTCTACGCCTACTACTCGCTGGAGGACGAGCTGTGCGAGGCGGCGCAGACCATACGGGCTGTCGTCATGCAGGAGATGGCCCACGTGTGCCTGGCGGCCAACGTCCTGGTCGCAGTGGGCGGGACCCCCGACTTCGACGCCCCCGACCGGGTGCCCAGGTACCCAACGCCGCTGGCCCTGCACGACCCACCCCTGGTGCTCCATCTCGCACCGGCGAGCGTGAGCCTAATCCGGGACACGTTCTGCGCCATCGAGCGCCCCATGACCGTGCGGGACGTCCCGGAGAGTGGCGACTTCACGACCATCGGCCAGTTCTACGCAGCCATCGCCGTAGGCCTGCGCGAGCTCACGAGGGAGCGGGGCGAACATGGCCTGTTCGTCGGTCAGCGGTGGCGTCAACTCACCACCGGCTACCACGGCGCCTACGCGGGCGCCACCGGCGAGCTCGTCGACGTCCACGACCTGCAATCGGCCCTGGCCGCCATCCAGGAGATCGTCCACCAGGGGGAAGGGACGGCCCGCGGCGAGGACGACGGGGAGGCCCCCGGTGAGCTCGCGCACTTCTGGCTCTTCAATCAGATCGCGGACCGCACGGTGCCCCTGGGCTCGGTCCGGCCGGTCATCACCGACCCGTCGACCGAGGCCCTCCCGGTCGGTTCCCTGCGCGACCTCTCGCAGCTCTTCGACGACGCCTATGGGCTGCTGCTGCGCCTCCTCTCCCGGGTGTGGACTGAACCCGACGACGCCGTCCGTGAGGCCCTTGTCGCGACGATGGTGCCGCTCATGGTGCGCGTCCTCAAGCCGGTCGCGCGGATCCTCACGAAGAGCCCCATCCCGGGGCAGCACCACAACGCCGGTCCCGCGTTCGCGTTCTCGCGCACTCCCCAGCCCGAGGTGGTGGACCGGTCCGCCCGCCTCGAGCAGTCCTTCTCTGCGCTACGTCCGGTGACACAGGCGCTGGTGCTCCTCCCCGACATCGACGAGACGAGGCAGGCATGAGAGCGGCCGTACGCTGTGCGATCTACCCGAGCATTGGCCTGGCCAGGCTCGGGAACAGCGACGAGTGGTTCGTCGGTCCCGAGGTTCCCGGGTCCGGCCCGCGGCCCCCGGGAGGGACCTTCAAGGACCACGCCGGACGCGTCAAGCGGCAGGCTGCGCGGTTCCGCATCTACGCCTTCGACGGGGACGGACGTGTCCTCGGCGAGGTGACGGCGGCGAACGCGACCATCACCTGGACCGTCCACCTCGCGAACAAGAAGGCGTCCTTTCTTCAGTTCAAGGGCCGCTACGTCGAGAACCCGCCGCTGCGCAACCCGCAAACCCAGCCCGAGCTGCCACCGGACCAACGAAACACACTGATCATCGACCCCGGACCTCGTCAAGTCAGCGGGGTGAACCGCTCCGGCGCGGAGTACCGCTTCGACGCGGGCAGCATCGGGCCGCTCACCGTCGAACCTCCGCTCAGCGAGCAGGGTCCGGTGAGCACCGCCCGGGTGCTCGTGCCACTCGGCGAGCTCCGCACGGACGAGCTCGGGCGGCTGCTCCTCCTCGCCGCCCCGGGTATGTCCGGATCAGTGCTGCCCGACCGTCCCGTCACCGACTACGCCAACAACGACTACTGGTACGACGACACCGCGGACGGGCCGATCTCCGCTCAGGTCACGCTCCACGACGGCCACGCCCTTGAGGTAAGCGGTCGGGCGTGGTGCCTCTGCGTCCCTCCGCACTTCGCTACCGATCTCACCTGCTTAACCACCCTGTGGGATCAGATGGAGGAGGTGGCGGGCCTCGACCCACGACCGACTCTCTCCTTCCGCGATGACCTTTGGCCGATCTTCTCGCGCGTCGCGAACTACCAGTGGAGCAACGCGAGCGCGCTCATCGGCCACGGCCCGCAAGGTCGTGCCAACTTCGCGGACCCAGCCACCGCGTCGCGGCTGGCCGACAACAGCGCGGCCAACAGGGATTTCCGCGAGCGGATCTTCATGCGCGTCCGTGACCCCGGGTTGGTGCCTACCCATCGGGTCCAGCCGGGTGAGCGCTACCTAGAGCCGGCATCGGACCAGGCGGACGGGTACTACATGCCCGCGATGTGTGGTGACTACGGGGAGAACGGCCCCATCCAGGGCGATCCGACGACGTGGCTGACCGTCATCGCGTCCCAGTACGACCGACTGCGGCGCTGGAGGGACGGCGACTTCGCGGATGACTGGCCGAGGGGCAGCAACGGGGCCCTGGCAATGCCGTCGGCCAGCGTCGAGGACGTCCCCCTCGCCCGGCAACCGGAGGCGCTGACCCGCGCCGCGCTCGAGCGAACGGTCGGGGCGCCCTTCTTCCCGGGCATAGAGATGACCTACATCGTCCGGGACCCCCACATGTATGCCGAACCGTTCCGTTTCGCCGATCACCTCGGCGCGGGCGACATCACCCGGTGGATGGCCGTGCCGTGGCAGGCCGACTTCTTCGAGTGCAACACCTACTGGTGGCCATCGGCCCGTCCTGACGACGTCATCCCGGCCACGACCTATGTGGCCGAGACGCTGGCCCGAGCCGGGCGCCCGGGCTTCCTCTTGACCCCCGACGCGGTGCACGCCCTTCGGGCCACGATCCCGGACGATGTGCTGTCAGCCCTGGCCCCGCTCGTGGACGTCCCCATCACGAGCTCCGACGATGCAAGCTGGGCCATCGGGCAGCTTGCCGGCGCGCCGGCCCGGGACCGCTACGGGGCGCCCCTGCTGCAGGCGATGCGCTGCATCGACTTCCACGAGGCGCTCGGGCGACGACACCTGCGCCGCCAGTGGGCGCGCGGACTGGGCGGCCCACAGGACTCACCCGCCGGCGACAACCGGATGGTGAACAACTGGCACGAGCTGGGCTTCGTCGTGCCGGTCACGGCCCCGAACGGTCAGGTCGTCCACGTCGAGACCGAGCGGGCCTCGTCACTTTCCGACACGCCGGTCGGTCCACGCGGTCGCGGAGGGCGTCACGTAGGCACAAGCCATGCCGATCACTGAGGTCCTCGTCGTCGGCGGTGGCACGTCTGGCGCCGCGACGGCGGCCGCGCTCGCGCGAGCGGGCATCAAGGTCATCCTCCTCGACCGAGGGTCGCCCCGACAGCGCCCCGAGCAGCCCACCGGCGAACGCCTGGCCGCCTCCGCACGCCCACTACTGGCCCAGCTCGGGTTCTGGGACGCGTTCCAGGCCGCCGGGCACGCGCCCTCGGACTCCGTAGAATCCGACTGGGGCACGGGCGGCAGCCGGACCTCCCTGACCGACCCCTACGGCCCCGGTTGGCTGCTCGATCGAAGTCGCTTCGATCGCGACCTGCTGCAGCAGGCGGAATCTCAAGGGGTGCAGGTGCGCACCGGCGATGCGGTCTTGGTCACCCCGACCTCCGTGCGAGGTCGGCGCACCGGGTTCCTGGTCACCTGCCGAAGCGGACACCGCACCTGGCCGTTGACGTGCCGATATGTCGTTGACGCGTCGGGGCGGCGCCGAACCGTGGCCGGGTCTCTCGGGCACCATGCCGAGAACGTCGACACTCTGGTCGCTTTCACCACCCACCTGGCACGGGAGCAACCTTCTAGCCCCCCGCGGGTACGTGCCCACCGCGACGGGTGGTGGTGGTATACATCCACGCCGGAAGGCGGCTGTGTGCTCACCTGCTTCACGGACCCGGACCTGCCCTCCGCCCAGTTGCTGCGTGAGGCAGCCCGTGACGCCAAGCTGCCGGCGGGGACACCGTTCCGACGGCGGCCCGCCGGCACGTCGTGGCTGGCCGAGCCCGGGGGGCACGGATGGGTGGCGGTCGGTGACGCGGCGCTCACCATCGACCCGCTTGCGGGGCAAGGCATCGTCACAGCGCTGCACGCTGCACTCGTCGCCGCGCAGGACATCGTCACCGCGGACGGAAGCTACCGCCGGTGGTTGACCAGCACCCGGGTGCTGCTTCGGATCCAACAGCGGGCTGCCTACTTCAGCGAGCACCGCTGGCCCAGCGAGGCCTTCTGGTCTCGGCGCACCTGCGCCGACCAGTCCACCACCCCGCAACGCCACAGGGGGCAGTCATGCCGAACTCCAGTCCTTCGTTGAGCACCAGCCCGGCAGCGACCCTGAGCATCGACGCGGACTCCCGCCTCGCCCACGACCTCGTCCTGCTGCAGGACCTCACCCTGGACGCCTCGGCATCCGCGCCGCTGTCCGTCGTCGCCCTCAGCGACGGCATACACCTGTTCGCCATCCTCGAGGGCACCGGAGCGGCGCACATCCCGCCCGACAGCCAGGGCTCCTGGGGGACGTCCCCCACGCCGCTGAGCGGCCTGTCCGGTACCTCCGAGATCCTCGCCTGGCCCAACTCCGACGGTAGCGCCGGGATCCTAGTCGTAGCCGACGGCGGCATTCACGCCTACTGCGCCGTGCCGTCCGGCGGCTGCACACCCGTCGGGGACACTCTCCCCGCCGCATCACAGCTAGGCCTTGCGTCCGGACGCCCGTACGGCGTCACGAGCGACGGGAACCTCAACGTCTACGGCGTCGACGGCGGCGGTTCCTCGGCACTGCCCATCGATTTGGGGGGTGGCTTGAAAAACGTCGACAGCGTCGCGCTCGTGTCCGCCACCGACGCCCCGTGGTCGAGCGATCCCAAGTGGGCGATCGCGGGCGTCACGTCCGGTGTCATGACGGTCTGGCTGGGCTTCGGCGGCGGATACCCGGAGTACCAAGGCACCAACAACACCGGCCAGCTGCTCTACGCATTCGGCGGCTCCGACCGGGCCGTGTTCCTCAGCGCACAGGGGCTCGCGAGCTTCGCCTTCCCGCAGACCGATGGGCAACCAATCCAGGACTGGACCACCCAGGGCCTCCCGTGGGAGCAGGCGAACTGGGCCGACTACACCACTGCCTCGGCAGGTTTCGTCGGCCCCGACGGCCTCGCGAGGCTCTTCGTGGCCAACCAGTCGGACGGGACGCTGTGGTCCATGCCCCAGACCGGGTGGGACACGCAGGATCCCGACCTCGCGACCTGGGCGCCGCCCTTCCCGCTCGACCTCGACGTCCAGGGCATGGCGCCGGCGGCCGCCTGGGGCGACGGCGTGCTGCTCGGGGTGGTGCGCGCCGACTCCAGCCTCGACCTCCTGAGCCAGCCGGTCCTTGACGTCAGCAGCTGGTCACGGGTCACCGTGCAGGGCACCTCGACGGAGCCAAGCTGGTGCAACCGTTACCGAACGGAGGTCACGGTCACCGACGCCGACGGAAAACCCTGCGCAGGCACATCGCTCACCCTGACGCCCTCCACCCTCGTGGCGCTGGAGGTCGAGGGCGTCACCGTCTTCGCGGCACCCGACGCACCGGCGGTGCTGATCACAAACCCCACCGGCCAGGTGACCCTCACCCAGCCGGCGAACGGCCTCGATGCGGTCACGTTCACGCTGACCGCCGACTCCGCGCCGGACTCGCAGGTGGCGCCGCACGACTACCTGCACGCCAACCTCAGGGCGGTTCCGCTCGCCGGCGCCCAGGAGGCGAGCATCTTCACCGGTTCCGCATCCGTGCCGCCGCTGTCGGCCGCGAGCCTTGGGACCCTGGTCCCGACCGCGAGCAGTGACATGGTCACCGTTGCGGCGACCGCCATCCAGACGGCCATGCGGCTGCCCACCGGCCAGTCGAGCGACCTCACCGGCTACGAGGTCGACTTCCGGGACCCCGACAACCCGGTGTTCACCCCCTACACGAGCAGCGACTCGCTCCGCGCTCGACGGGGCGAGCTGAGCAATCTCCTGGTCGGCGATCTGTGGCACGACATCGCTCACAGCGACATCTGGCGAGCGATCCGCTCCACGGCCGTCAAAGTTGTTCACTGGGTAGTCGACATCGAGCACGCGGTCGTCTCCGCGGTGGTCAGATTCGGCGACGCGATCGAGGCGCAGCTCGATGAGCTCGCCATGGACGCGCTGCACGACATCGACAAGGCCGTCGGCTTCGTCCATAACATCTTGGCCACCATCGGCGCCGGCATCGACAAGGTGATCGACTGGCTGAAGGACCTCTTCAGCTGGGAGGACATTTGGAACGCGATGCTCGCCCTCAAGGGCTACCTCCTGGACGGCAACGCGCGCGCCATCCAGGAGATCAACGCCCTCTCAAGTGACGTCAAGGGCATCTGCTCGCGGCTGCAGTCGGACGTGGACGCCGCAATCGACCAGACGATCGACACGCTGGAGAACAAGGCTCTGGGGCCGCCGCCGAGCAAGTCCCTGCCAGGGAGTAGCTGCCAGCGCAACTGGGTACACGCCAAGGTCGCCACCAACGCGCCTTCGTCCGACTACGGGTCCGTCTTGCCCGGCGACAAGGCGACTGCCCTCGTTGATTCCCTCCTGACTTCCATCGGCGGAACAGGCGGGGCAGCAACCACCGTCTACAACTCTCTCAGCTCCACCGTCGGCACCGTAATCCATCCCCAGGTCAATCTCGCCGACGTCCTGCTCGCTGATGTGCTCAAGGCCCTTAAGGCGGTGTTCGACGCGACGGTGGAGGCGTTCGACGACGTCCTGACAGCCCTACTCGACGTGGCATCGGATCTGCTCGACGCAGTCCAGTCTGCATTGACCACACCCCTGCCCGATATCCCGGTCATCACCTGGCTGTGGAAGGAGATCAGCTGCACCGACGAACCACTGACGCTGGCGTCCCTATGTTGCCTGGTCTTCGCCGTGCCGGTCGACTTGGGCTACAAGATCATCCACGACAACCGGGCACCGTTTCCGGCGCCGGAGGAGCCCGTGACGGGGGTGAACCATTCGGGCGCCGCTGCCGCAGCCGCAGTAACCGAGGCAGGCAAGGACGACGACTTCGATGTGATCGACGAGGTGAACTTCATCCTTTCCCTGGTCATGCTGGGTCTCGATGTCGTGACGGACGTCCGCACAGCCAGTTCAAATATGACCGAGGAAGGACCACCCCTGGGATCGGACGTCCTCCTGAACTGGCTAGACGTCGCCATCAACGGTCTCTGTGCCTCGACGTTCCTTCTTGCCACCGACAAGGACACACCAAACCCGACCCCCCCGGAACTTCGTAGCCTGCGTGTGCTCGGGGCGTACTGGGTCCCCGTCTTGATTGATATGGCCTTCGCCCTCGTCGACACCAACTACTGGCGCGATCAAAAGGCAGTGCCCAACGTCTGGCCATTGCAGGCCGCGCTCGACGGGTTGTCGGGTGCGGCCCTGGCTGTGGCTGGCGGAATAGTCACGGGACAATGCATGCATGAGGAGCCGCCCAGCGCGACGGTGCTCGACGTGGTCGAGGCCGCCGTCGGCCCCCTTCCCTGGGTGACACAGTTCCTGCTCTCAGAGGCGGTGCAGATGTCGACCGATCCGGTGCCGAGCATCAGTGTGGGCGTACAGGTGGCCATCGATGTCATCGGGGATTTCGATGCCTCTGACCTCTCCCATGCCTGGCCCTAGCCCGGCCCGTTCGGCCGCGATACTCGACGCTTGAACCGCCCCGGGCCAACCCGCTTGCACAGCGGGTTGTGCAGCGATGACCAGGCACCGGCACCGCGGCGGCGCTTGCACAACCGCGGGCAAGGGTGAACGCGACCCGGTGCGCGAGGCCAGCCGGCCCCGCCCAACCAGACCAGAACCGGCCGCTCCGCGGCCGCTGAGCGCGCCAGTCCACCACGGGCACCCGCCGCCCTCGACGGTGACCGGCTTCAGCGCGCCATCGCGCGAGCACCCTCCGGGACTTACGCGCCATGTGCAGCTCGCTCAGGCCCGCGTCCGACCGCGCCACCCTTCCGCGCTCCTCACCCACCGCCGCCGTGACCGCCGGCCGGATAGCGCGCGTGTGCCGCACCCGTCATGGCACCGACGTGCTCGTCAGGTGTCGGCCGCGGAGCGTCCGCCGCGTCGGTGTCGTCTGCGGCGTGCGCGACGTTGGTCGTGCCGCCGTGGGGCGGGGCGGTCGCCTGCCGGAGCCGGGCAGCCTCCCGCACACTCAGCTGCGCGGTGCCGCCGCACCACTCGACGGCTTCGCGCACCGAGAGCCCCTCGTCGTTGGTCAGGGTCCGCAGCGCTGCGCCGGCGCGTGCCTCGCACGCCCGGGCCCGCAGCTACTGCTACCGCGCGAACGTGGCGGAGATCTCGGTTCTGGACGGGGCGAACTGCGTGGTCGCGCGCGCAGTGGGTGTCTGCTACGGGCCTGCTGGCGATGCTCCTCGAACCGGTCCTGCTCTATGTATGGGGCGGACGCCAGCTCCCGCTGCCCGGGCCGCTCGGCGTCTCCTGGTGGTTCCCGTGGCGGCTTGCTGCCACCGTCGAAGTCGTCCTCGGCGGGGCGCTTGTCCTCCTGGCCCATCGACGCCGTCGTTCGCCCTCGCAAATCGTGTAGCCCCTCCTGCGCCACCTCACTCAGCGCCGGCAGGCGGCCGGAGAGACGTAGGTGGAACGACCCGGTTTTGGCCGGACTGCGCACGGCTCGGCTTCACGGCAGGGCGGGCTCGCGGTCGTCTCGCTGGAATCGTTGCTCGGGCGGTCAGTGGCGCAACGCGTCGGGACAGCCCCCGTCATACCACCGACGCAGTCGCTCGAACCCGGCGTCCAACCCCACCTGGGGCGACCATTGGAGCAGGGTGCGGATGCGACGCTGGTCGAACCAGTGCGCGGTGGTCAGTTGCTCGGCGAGGAACCGCGTTATCGGAGGGGTGTCGGTGCGTCCGGTCCTCGCCCAGACCGCGTCGGCGACCGAGCCCGCCAGTAGGCCCAATGCCTGGGGCACGTGCCGACGCGGGGGCGGTTCCCCCGCCGCCCGGCAGACCCGGTCGAGGATCTCGAGCACCGTGCGGGGCTCACCCCCACTGACGACGAGAGGCTCGCCGTGAGCATCGGGCCCGCAGGTGTCGACCGCCGCGACCAGTGCGTCCACCGCATCCGCGACGTAGGTCGTGTCGATCAGCGCCGCACCGGTGCCCAGCACGAGCAGCCTTCCCGACCGGGCCCGCGAGACCAGTCGCGCCACGAGCTGGGTGTCACCGGGGCC
>JBBQWX010000038.1:0-30119 GCA_038210185.1 Actinomycetales bacterium | reverse complement strand
CCGGTCCCCAGAAGTTATCTTTTTTACCGAGCCTGACAATCCGTTCAGCAGGGATTCCGATTCTTTTATTCCATATTTCGTGAGGGCGTCGACCTCGTTGGGGCTGAGCTGCGGGCCGGGCTCGTTGAGCTTGGTCGTGGTGCCGTCGGGCTCGAGCACGCTGATGTTCATCCGCAGGGCGCCGGCGACGGCGACGCTGCGCCGGGCGACGCCGGCGGCATCCAGCAGGTCTTCCATGAGGTGGCCCTCGGGGCCGCCCACCGGCAGCACGGCGAGGGTGGCACCACCCTGAGCGGCGAGCGCCCGGGAGACGTTGACACCCTTTCCCCCGGGGTCGACCCGGCTCGAGGTGGCGCGATGCACCTCGCCGCGATGGAGGGCGTCGATGACGATCGCCCGGTCGATGCTCGGGTTCGGGGTGAGGGTGACGATCATGCGGTCACGACCTCGGGGCCGGCGGCACGAAGCTCGGCGGCCACGTCGTCGGCGAGGTCGGTGTCGGTGACGACGAGGTCGATGTCGGCCAGCGTGGCGAAGCGGTGGAGGTGGTCGTCGCCGGCCTTGCTCGAGTCGGTGGCGACCACGACCCGGCGAGCCGAGCGCACCATGGCGGCCTTGACGAGGGACTCAGCCTGGTCGGGGGTGGTGAGCCCGCGAGCGGCCGAGATGCCGTTGGTGCCCAGGACCGCCACGTCGACCACCACGCCGTCGAGCGCGGCGGTGGCCCAGTCGCCGACGGCAGCGCCGGTGACTCCGCGGACCCGACCGCCCAGCAGGTAGAGCGTGACACCGGGGTGGGTCGAGAGGGCGGCCGCGGCGGAGACCGAGTTGGTGAGCACGGTGAGGTCGAGGTCGGGCGGCAGCAGCTGCACGACCGCCTGGGTCGTGGAGCCGGAGTCGAGCAGGACGGTGCCGCCGGTGGGCAGCTCGTCGAGCACGCGGGCGGCGATGCGGCGCTTGACGTCGGCGAGTCGGCCGGTGCGGGCGGCGAGGGTGGGCTCGAGCTCGAGGCGCTCGACCGGGATGGCGCCCCCGTGCACCCGGCGCAGCGAGCCTCGGCGTTCCAGCGCCGTGAGGTCACGACGCACGGTCTCGGCGGTGACCCCGAGGCCGTCAGCGAGGAGGCCGACCTCGACCCGCCCGGCTTGACGGGCCTCCGCCAGAATCCGCTGCTGCCGCTCCGCTGCGTACATCGGGACTCCTTCGTCCGGACCAGTGGGCCCCTCGTTGGGCCGCTCCGAGAATAAAACCACTGATTCGGGCAGATGTGAAGAGATACGGGCATTTGTTTAGGTTTGCTTGTCGTGAGATCCGCTTGACGCGCGGCGAGTGCGGGGACCCCAACGCACTCGAAGGCTTCTGAGGGGTGCCGCCCGCGCGCCATCCCGCGCCCCTGACACCCCGGCGGTCGAGCCGGGCCGCGACGAGCGGCTCAAGGGCGGCTGAACCCGCCGGACGGCGCAACTACCGCGCGGCCTCGGGCACCCGGGGCTGTACGCACGGTTTCAGTAGTGGCGGCTCCCGCCACCGAGAGCAAGGTCGGCGGCGGCGATCGTGTGGGTGCCCCACGGGGCGTGCTGCGGTTGTTGTCGCTGCGGCGACCTCTGCCAAGGGGGGCGGCCGTCAGCGATCGGATGCCGCGCGTTCCTTCAGGTTGAGGAGCATCTTTCGCATCATCCAGATGTCGCCGAACTCCACGAGCATCGAGAAGGCGATGGATGGGGAGAACCACCGGTAGCGCGAGCGCACACGGGTGACGAGCCTGGTGGAGCCGGGGTCGTTCTCGTCGAGCTGCCAGGCCCACGTGGTGCCCCCGGGCTCACCCCACACCATCGAGTGGGGGGCGTCCATGGAGTGAACTGGCATGCCCTGCTTGCCATCCGGGCTCATCGGCACGATGTCGCCGGGCTGCAGATCCTGCAGCTCGGGGATGATGCGGCGGGCACTTGGGCGGCCCAGGTTGTCCAGGAGGTCGTAGCTGTACCAGCCGGCCCGGGTCAACCCCATCTGGACGATCCACGGCCAGACCTGCCCCGGGGGTGCGTCGATGGTGATCGCCCGGGTGGCGTCGAACGTGGGGTCCGGGACCAGGTCGTCGCTGGGCAGCGGGCGTGCGACCTCTGCGGCTGTTGCTCCCCAGGTGAGTTGCCATGGCCGCGCGAACCGGGCGTACGCCAGTGCGGCGACAGCCGGTGCAGCCAGCAATACTGCTCGCGCGGGCCTCATCCGGCCGGCCGCCGGTAGTGGTCCTGCCACTCCTGCTCTCCGCGCCCGTCGGCCACCCACCCGTCGGCCACGATCTCAGCGCGCACTGCGTCCAGTGCCTCATCCATTCCCGGCGCCCACTCGTTGCGCGGCGCCATGGTGGCGCCCAGCGGCAGGTGCCCCCAGCTGTACGGCGCCGAGAACGTGTCGCTGTCATAGCGCACCTCGTCGCCGAGCATCCCGACGAAATGCCACTGCTGCATCGCCCCGGACAGCAGCCCCAGGGTGCTGACCCACCATGAGCGGGTAGCGGCGTCCTCGAGCTCGATGGCCAGGGTTCCCTCCGGCTCAGTTCTGTTCGTGGTGTCCACATGTCGAGCCTGGGCTCGGCCGTGGCCGATGTCCAGGAGCACGCCCTGTTCGGGTCGTCACAACCGCACGGCGACCCTCAACGAGAACCCCTTGCACACCACGTGCGGCCGCCGGTCCTCGATAGGTGCGACGCGGATGGCGAACTGCCCACGTCTCGCGGCGACCGCACACGTGGCTGAGCCCACTCCCCCGGGCCGGGGTGTAGAACGCGCCTACCCAAGTGAACAGGACGCCATCGCAGCAGTTCCGGACGTCAAGCATCTCCCAGGTCCCCGCGGGTAAGACGCCGCTTCTTCCCGATGTGCCGCAGCACGGCCCACGGTTCACGCACGGCGCGCCCATGACGACGGTTCTTGTGCGGCTTACACAGCGTGCAGCCCTTGTGCTGCCGGTGGGGTGAGTGAGCCATCGTGGCTCCGGTCCGTGACCAACACCCGCCACGGAGGGCGGGGTGGGCACGATCGAGCAGTCACCTTGCTGAGGGTACTCGCACGGTGTGCGGCCCTGCTGACGTTGGCTCGACAAGGCCGTCGCCTGGCTGCGCTCGCGACGCTCCCCCGACGGCATCTGGCCGCTGGACGCGACCCTGCCGGGCAGCTCCTGGGTTCGACCACGACGACGGCGTGGGCCGGCCGCCGCCGTGCGTCACCGGATCAGGGTGATCGAGTACCCGCCGGTGTCCATGCCCTCGCGGTCGGTGTGCACCAGCCGCAGCAGGTGCGCCGCGTGACCACGCCCACCGAGAGCGGCTGCGAGGTCGCCGGCATCCAGGCCGCCGAGGTCCCACAGGTGGACCAGCCCCTCGACGAGTGCCGGGCCGGGCTCCCCCTCGAGGACGACGCCCAGCGTCGTGGCACGCCCGATCCCGATGCGCTCGATCACCCGCCGCGTCGTGAGCGGTGTGGCGAAGGGGTGCTGCCCCTCCGGTGCCTCGAGGTCCTTGACGACACCCAGCTCGACGGCCGCCTCCCAGACCTTGGCACTGTCGGCGACCACCCAGCCCTTCTCGCTGAGGAACATCGTCAGGAGGTGCTGACCGATCCCGATCGGCACGCCGTGGCGGAGCTCCTTGACGTCGGGGGCATGGATGCGGGCCGCGGCTCCGAACTCGGTCTTGGTACGCCCCTGGACGCCGAGCAGCAGCGGCTTCACCGCGGCGCCCCCGTGGATGACCTCCAGCGTCCCCGTCGTCGTCACCAGCTGCCCGAGGGTGAACAACAGCTGCTTGGCGCTGTCCGAGCCCCCGAGGATGGTCAGGTTCCGCTGCCCCACGTGGCGGTCGTGGTTGGCATCCAGGGCGCCGCCCCACTGGTCCAGGGGACAGCCGGCGGCGGCCATCAGGCACTCGTGCCCGGTGAGTGTCGTGGGGATGTCCCAGGTCTGGTCGAGCTCGACCAGTTGCACTGCACCGGGTCGGGTGCGGTCGTCCAGGTTGACCATGGCGCCGCCGATCGGGACGGGCTGGTAGGCAGGGTTGGTGGGGTCGCCGCCGAAGAAGCCGGGGTCGACGTACCACGCCCGGACGTGCACGCCGACGGCCGGCAGCAGGCCGAGGTTCCAGACCCTGACGAACACGCGGTAGCGCCGTCCGGCCGTCGGGCTCACGACGAGCTGCGAGAGGTCGAACGGGCCGGTGTACGTCGCGTCGATGAGCAGGATGTCCGGTGACTCCCAGCACGGCGTGCTCGGCCAGGAGGGGCGGGCACCCCGGTCGCCGGGGCTGTGGGCCCGGATGAGCAGGTAGGGGTAGACGTCCTCGCGGCGCGGCCGGTGCTCGCGGCCGAGCTCCTTGATGAGCTCCTCGGCCTCCTGCGCGACGTGGTCGGTCGGCGTCCAGCCCGGCTCGAGGTCACCACTGGGGGGCTCGGTGTGGCCGAACGAGCCGGGTGGGTCCTCGCCACGCTGGCGGCGGTCCTCCTTCTCGGAGAGCACGGGGTTGCGCGGGTCGTCGTGGTTGCGTGGCATCGGTCAGCCTTCCTGGCGGTCGAGGCGTCTTCGCCAGGAGGGGTCGGTGTTGGGTCCGTGCTCCTTCGGGGGGTCGCACGTCGCCGGGCCGGAACCGGGGAGGTAGTGCACCGCGAGGTCGTTGGCTTCCTGGTACCAGCGGTCGGGGCGTGCCTGGCAGTCGTGGTCGGCGTGGAAGAACTGCGGGGAGGTGCACGGCAGCTGGTAGCCGTAGTCCTCGGCGCCGGCCGGGGTGATGTCCGGCGTGCACGGGACCGTGCTGCGGTCCCAGTCCCAGCAGTGCCAGGCATAGCCGCGATCAGAGTCGAGGTTGAAGTCGGGGACGCTGAAGTCGGTGTTGCCGACCTCTGCGGCGACCCGCCCCACGAGGT
This sequence comes from Actinomycetales bacterium, assembly GCA_038210185.1. Lineage (GTDB taxonomy): Bacteria > Actinomycetota > Actinomycetes > Actinomycetales > Dermatophilaceae > Fodinibacter. The sequence goes on along the minus strand of JBBQWX010000038.1, from coordinate 25,206 downwards.
AGAGCCCGTAGTCGACCGGCCCTCCCAGGTGCTGGTTCGCGGGGAGCCTGGCGTTCAGGACCTGCTCGGTGACGGCCGGGTTCGTGGCCTTCTCGAGGTCGCTCCGGGCGCCCTGGTCGCCGACCAGCCCGGAGAGCAGGACGGTCGAACTGGACCCGACGACGTAGGGCCCGACGTGCGTCGGCGCACCCTCCTGCGCGACGCCGTCCCCGGCCTGGTTGGTGAGGGGGTACCGCCACGGCGCGACCCACTCGGAGGCCTTGTGCTCGTCGGCCGGCAGGTCCGCCTCGTACCTCAGCGGCGACGTCAGCCCGAGCGCGCCGACGAGGTCGGCGCGACCGATCGCCGAGGGCAGGTCGCGCACGATGCCGCGCGGGTAGGCGTGGTCGAGACCTTGCGCGTCGGTGGCGCGCAGCCGGCCCGAGGGTTCGGTGATCGGTGGGACCGAGGTCGGCAACCCGAACGGGTTGTCGAGGGCCGACGCGATGGCGTAGGTGCCCTCGCGACCCAGCGTCGTCAGGCCGGTGCTGACCTCCGCCGGCTTGGGCATGGCGAACCCGGACATCACCAGCGCTCGGCGAGCCAGCAGGTAGAGGTTCCACGCCGGGACGATCACGGCCCAGTAGATGACCTCACGGGCGGGGAAGGTCGCGATGTCGAGAATCAGCCCCGGCAGGACCGTCGCGAGCCAGACGATGACCTGGGCGAGGTAGGCCGCCCACCCGAAGAGGGCCAGGAGCAGGTCGAGCAGCGTGAACGAGTCGTCGTCATCGACGTCGGCACCGCGGCTCGGGTCGTCGTCGACCCCGGAGCCTCCCCCGGGTGGGGTCGGGAACGAGTGGTCGGTGAACACCGACGGCGGCGGCGGGAGCCGCAGGCTGATCGCGTCACTGCTCGTCATCTTGAGGTAGCGGTAGACGATCTGCCACATCTGCGCCATCGCGGCGTCGTTGGGCCGCCCGTCGGGCTGCCCGGTGACGGGGTCCGTGGCGGAGAAGCCGGGGTCCTGCAGGAGGATGTGCGGGCCGTCCGCCCCGTAGACGTCCCGCATGGCGTCGAGCAGGCCTTCGACCAAGTGGTCGGGTAGCGGGCCGGTGTCGAGGTCGAAGAAGTCGCGCCTGTGTGACGTCGCGGTGGGGCCGTCCCCGTCGTCGTACGCCGGGAACCCAGCCCAGTAGTCGTAGGCCGGAGCATCGTCGCGACCGTTGTAGGGGGCGTCGTCACGCTGCCGGAAGGCGAGCCGGAAGTGCAGCGCCGAGGTCCCGTACTCGGCATACAGCGGGCCGGGGTGGCGCGCACCGTAGTTCTCGGAGTCCATGTGGTTCTCGACGAGGTGGTGGCGCTGCCAGTGGTCGCGGTACGGACCCCCGGACTTGGCGTTGGTGAAGGGGTGTCCCGTGACGTCCGTGGCGCAGTGCGACATCCAGCCGACGGCGAAGGCGACCCGGGCCTCGGCGTCCTGGCGCTCGGCATCCGTCGTCGCGGCCGCGAGGGCGTCCTTGGCCTGCTGGAACAGCACGAAGGGGAACTGGTAGGTGCGGCGGTAGTGGAACGCGTCGGACCAGTAGAACGCGTCGTCCCCGTAGCCCTGGGGGACACCGGAGGTGAGGACACCGAACCAGTCGCCCATCTCGGCCAGGAGGCCCTTGAACGCTGACATGATCGCCGAGGTCAGCTCGTCGAGGACCTGCGCCAGCTGGGTCGACAGGCCCCCGGTCAGCTGCGAGGCGAGCTGGGCGTTGTTCGTCGAGATGGGGCCGATCCACTTCTCCCACTTGCTGACGAACTCGGCATCCAGGACCTCCCAGACGTCCAGCGCCCATTGCACGACCTGGCGGATGACCTGGCCGGTCGTGTTCTTGAAGTCGGGCAACAGGTAGAACAGGTCCGGCCCGAGCGACCCCAGCGCCAGGTAGTTGCGCCAGGTGTGGCAGTGCTCGCCGATCACCTGCCCCTGTGCCGGGGAGATCGGGAAGGTCGACGGGACGTCTCCGACGCGCAGCCTGCGGGCGGTGTCGTGCGCCGCCTCCACATGGACGTACCAACCGGGCATATCCCACTCCTTCGTCTCCATGACCACGTGTCCCGTGGTCCTGCAGGAGGTGCGTCGAGCACTGGTGATACAGCGATGGTCCTCGCGCCGGCGTCCGATGTCACGGGGCGGATCGAGGCGGATCGAAGCGGATCGGGGCGGCGCAGCCGAGCTGGCACCGCACATGAAAAGACCCCGGAAGACCGGGGACCTTTTCTGTGAACTGAAAGCTTCTTGTGATGACGCAAATTTCTGTTTCCAGACGATTCGCAAACCTCAATACAACATCCTTAAGTCCTCTCAGTGACGTCAGCGTAGTCCCGTACCTCCGGCCCCGGCAAGGCTCCACGCAGGACCACCGCGCCGGACAGGACCGACCCGGCGAAGCCGTGCGGATCAGCCCGGGCGGCCTCGACATCGGCGGGGGTCCACAGCAGCAGGTCGACGTGCATCGGCACGCCGCGGACGGCATCCTCGAGGGCGCCGCGGAGCGACGGCGAGGGCCGCTCCGGCAGCACGACGACGAGGTCGACATCACTGTGCACGTCGGCGCGACCCTTCGCCCAGGAGCCGAAGAGCAGCACCGCGAGCGGGTCGCAGACCGCGCCGAGCGAGCGGGCCAGGCCCAGGGCGAACTCAGGCACCGACCGCCTCGAACCGCAGCAGCAGCCAGGCCCGCCGCACGGCGTCGTCCTCCAGGACGTCCCACCCGGCGTCGTCGGTGCGCTTGACCTGGAGGGTCCACGACCCCAGGAGGTCCTGCGCCCCTGGGCCCCAGCCGGACGTGGCGTGGTGCAGCCCGCCGAACGCGGTGTCCGGCTGGGCCGTGACCTCGACGGTCGCCCCGCCGGGTGGGACGACCCGGCAGTCGAAGGCACCGACGTCGGACTCCAGCACGAGGTCGGCCGCCCTCACCACGAGCCGCTCGTGCTGGGCGAGCTGCCGGTACAGGTACTGCAGCGCGTCGAGGCCGACGTCCAGGGTGAGTTCCTGCTCCCCCGACGCCGGGTGGAGGAAGCGCGACCACTGCGTGGCATAGCTGCCGTCGAGCCAAAGCAGCAGCGCGCCGTGCTTGGGCAGCGCCTCGGCGACGGCGGCACGGGCGAGGTCGACCAGCGCCAGGGACCCCTGGTCGCCCTCGTACTCGATGGTCAGGACGAAGTCCGACAGCGTGCTGAGGTCGAACGCGTTGTCCCGCGGGTCGACGGTGATGGTCCAGCGGCTGATCGCACCGGCCCCCTCGAAGGCCTCGTACCGGTCGTCCTGACGCGCAGCGGACACGCGGCCCCGGTCGTCGACGCCCTGGCTCGTACGGATCTGCGTCACCACCGGCATCGCCGAGGCGAAACGGGGCGACCCCCCGAACGCGTCGCCGAAGCCACCAGCGATGTCGTCGGTCCTGCGCACCACCGCCGAGGTCAGGGCGAGCGTGGCGTGCACACCGGTGTACGGCCCGGCCACGCAGGGCGCCGTGACGGCCACAGAGACGATCCGCTGGTTGACCCAGCCCGGGTTCTCCCGCGCCAGCATCCACTCGGCGACCTCGATCGACGTGGTGCCGGTGGCCTTGAGCTCGAGCAGCCTGTCCGGCATCAGCGAGGCCAGCGAGACGTGCGTCGTGGCCTGCAACCGACGCCGGTTTCGTTCCAGCGCAACCGACTCCAGGCGGCGCAGGTCGTTGATGAGCCGGTCGCCGGCGAGCAGGCCCTGCTTGAGGCTGTCCCAGTAGCCGAAGGTGACGATCGGCGCCGTGGTGGTGTCCCCCACCTCGAACCGATAGGCGCGCTCGGCCCGCCGGGCCATGTCGAAGGCGAGCTGGTACGCCTGGAAGTACACCCCGGACAGCTGTGCCACGGTCCACTCGTACAGCTGTTCACCGGTGTACCTCGAGCGCAGGAACTCCTCCACGCCCCGGGCGTTGTCCGCGCTGCGCAGGTGCGCGTCGAGCTCGCGCTGGGCGACGGCCTCGCGAACCTCTGCTGTCACCACCTGCTTGCCGACCTGCACCAGCTCCTTGCGTGCCAGCTCGGTCTGGAACTGGTGCTCCTCGAAGCGGCGCTGGTAGCCGCCCTGCGTCTCCAGCAGGGAGCCGGTGCTGTGCAGGATACCGCCGAGACCCTCGAACAACCGGGCGAACGACCCGACCGAGTTCGACACGTTCTGCCCGCCGTACTTCACCGTCACCACCGGCGAGCCGCCGAAGCCCGAGGCGCCCGCCTCGAACGACGGCACCAGGCTCGCCCCGCCGGCCACGGTGTTGAGCACCGTCGCCACCACCTGCGAGACGACCGCCGCAGCGTGCACGGCCGTGGCCGCCATCTCCCAGTCGTTCATGTGGGGGCGTGAGGAGTAGTAGTCGATGCGGGACTGCACCGTCTCGAGGCTCTGTTCGACCGCCTCCCGTGACCGCTGCGCCTCCAGCACCTGCGCCTCACGCACGCGTTGCACCAGGGTCACCAGCGCCACCTCGTTGCCGGCGCGCAGCCGCTCGAGGGCCTCGTCGTCGCGGCGCTGCAGCGCTGCCAGCATCCGCTCCCCCAGGGCGCGCACGTCGGACGCGGCCGACATCGCCGCGGCGGCCAGCGTGGAGTACCGGTACGGCGATCCGGATGCGGGGGTGTCGTTGAGCACGCTGTCCAGGTCCACGCCTGCGGCGGTGGCCCGCACGAGCAGCGCCGGGTCGATCGGGGGCTCGAACAGCGGCAGCTGGCGGACCCGGCCGGAGATGTCCATGCAGTGCCGGATCTTGAACAGCCGGTCGGCGACGCGGTCCCAGTAGCCGAGCAGGTCGTCGTTGGCGGGGATGGCGAAGTAGGACAGGTTCACCACCGGCAGGGCCTGGCTGTCGGAGGCCACCACCGACGTGGGGCGCTGCGCCAGGTTCTCCAGCTGCACCTCCACCTGCTGGTTGCCGAACGGGTCGAGCTGCGCCGCGGCGGTCAGCTCCTCGTACGACCGGCCCTCGCGGGGCACCATCGGCACGTGCTCGGGCCGACGGCCCAGCAGCTCTCCGGCGAGCACGTACAGCAGCGTCGCCTCGTTGATCGCCTCGATGGTCTCGCGCCGGAACAGCTGGTCGCCCCAGTCGACCAACGCGTCGACATATCGCATGACCACGGCCTTCTGGTACGCGACCGGTCGGAACCGCGCGATGACGTCGGGCATGAACGGGTGGTTGCGCCACTGGGCGATCTGCCGGCTCACCTCCGGGTCGGTCGCGTCGGCGAGGATCGACTCGATGCGCTGCCTCGTGTACGCCTCGTCGGTCGCGTCGAAGAACGGCTTGGTGATCCAGTACCGCTGCGGCGCGCTGAGCGCCTCCGTGTTGGACGGGTCGAAGATCCGGTGGAACCAGTCGAGCGACTCCTCGAAGCGCTGGTTGGTGGCGAGCTTGCAGGCGATGAGGAACGGGATGTGGAAGAAGACCTCCCAGTTGTAGACCGCCATCGCCCCGGACCGGGAGAAGTCGAGCACGTCGGTGGCCGCCGTGACGTCCGCCTCGGCCACACCGGGGACCGGGCCGTAGCTGCTGAACGACAGGGTGTTACCCGGTGGGTAGGCGTTCGGGAAGCGCTGCATGGTGCGGTTGAGCAGCCCGTCGGCACCGCTGCGGTTCAGCTCGCGCACGAACAGGGACGCGTACGGGTGGGAGAACGGCGAGAACGTGTACCGCAGTCGCTGCACCGACGTGGTGGAGTCGATGGTCACGTTGACCCACTGCGAGGTGACGAAGTACGAGCGGGCCGCGTCGGAGTAGACGAACGGGCTGCGCTCGCTCGCGGTGTCCGGCTGGATGCGGTGCATCGTGTGCACCGCCGCGAAGGGCGAACGGGCGCCGGTGAGCAGGGTGACCGTGAGGCCGTTCGACAGCACGGTGAGGGAGCCGCCGTTGCCGGTCCAGGTGTTGTTCACCATCCGACCCGCCTCCAGCCGCATGCCGTCCGGCTGGACGACGCGCGCGGAGACCTGCCTCGTCGTCTTCAGCGACTGCACGGTGCGGCCCTGCGGGTCGCTGAGCAGCCGCACGTAGTCGAACGAGTTGGTCGTCGTCGACCCGTCGAGCAACTGGTACTGACCGTCGAGCGGCTTCAGGCGCAGGGCGACGACCTGCCCGTCGAACACGAACGACGAGGAGTGCCACGGCCGCGCCGTGGCGTCGAAGGCCCGGCTGGTCAACGGCCGGCGGCCGCCGCCGACCGGGTCCCAGAACGCCCGGCCGTTGAACTCCGGGCTCATCGAGACGTAGACGTCGACCCACATCTGGTTCTCTGCCGGGTGGTACCGCGGCTTGAGGGTGTAGGAGCTGCGCGGCCGCGGCCACGGGTGCACGAGGACGTTGGGCGCGGTCTGCTTGGGGGCCCAGCCACCGGGGCGGCGCACGGTCCAGGCCAGCTTCAGCTCGAGCTGGGTGGCCGCCTCGGGGCTCTGCTGGGTGCTGGAGTTGGGGGCGGCCGCCGGCTGGCGCTGCGTCTTCTGGGGCTTGGACTCGATCTGCAGCCAGAACAGGTGCAGCATCCGGTTGTAGACCACAGGCAGCACCTGGTCGCCGGTGATGTCCACCTCGATCGCCTCCCACGGCGACCAGAGGGCGGCGTTGATGTCGTAGGACCGGTAGAAGTACCGGAACGGCTCGCCGCGGGTGCGACCCACCACGTGCAGGACGTTCACCGACGGCCCGAGGTCGTCCCACGGGTGGTCGTCGTCGATCTCGTGGTGCACGCCGACGACCTCGAGGTTCGCCACGTCGTGCAGCTTCGCGAGGTAGCCGCGCAGGGCCCCTTCGCACCGCTCGGCGGTGATGTCGCCGGAGAGGACCTCCTGCTCGAGCTCCCTGAAGAACGGCGTCTTGTCGTCGCGCAGCTCGGGGGCGATCCAGTTCTCGGGGTACAGGAAGATCTTGCGGTTGGCCTCCCACAGCCGGTAGTTCTTCATCCACTTCCACTGCCGCCACGAGTTGGGCGCGGACAGGTCGGCCTTCTCGTCGGTGGTGATGACCACGCGCGGCTTCTCCAGGTTCAGGAAGGCGCGCTGGACGAACATCTGCGTGCTGCCGATGGCCTGCTTGACCCGCGAGGTCTTCGCGCAGGACGACATCTCGACGTCGATGAGGAAGTACCGGAGCAGGTGGTCCGTGGTCGTCCACCGCAGCGGGTTGGGGACGTCGTTCCCACCGACCTGCACGGTGGGCGGCTGGGTCCGGGCGGCGTGCTCCAGGAGGTAGGCGACGAGGGCATCGCGCTTGTGCTCGCGCCACTCGTCCTGCAGTGGCGTGAGCACCGACAGCCAGGCCGCCCGCTCGTACTTGGCCTTCGCCGCAGACGTCACGGCGGTCGCCACCTCGCGCTCGCTCGGCCCGGCGGCGCGGTCACGGCTCGCCCAGACCAGCGCGGTGGCGGCGGACACCCCCAGCCGCTTGACGTGGGCAGCGGCCTCGACGAGCCGGCGCCGGAAGACCGGGTCGGTGTACCTCGTCGGGTCGTCGCCGTCGAGGGTCGTCAGGGTCGCGGCGTCGATGCCGGTCAGGCCGGTGGCGAGGCCGCGCACGGCGTCGATGCCCTGGCCGCTCGCAGCCGCCCCGACGAGGTCGTCCGGTGTGCTGGCGGGCACGGCGGGAGCCGCACCCGGGGCCGCCGCCAGGGAGCGCGAGACGGCGACGAGGTCCTGCCGCACCGCGAACCAGCGCAGCAGGCCCACCCAGCCGGCGACGAGCGGCGTGGGTGGGGCGATGGCCACCGGCAGGTCGGTCAGCCGCAGGCCCACCGCGTCGGCGTGCGCCAGCAGCCACCCCAGGTCGTCGTCGGACAGGCGCAGCATCGCCACGACCCGGCCCATCTTCAGGATGCGTCGGTAGGCCTCGAACAGCCGGGGAAAGGCGGAAGGGCTGACCTGAGGGTGGATGAACGCGCCGGTCGCGTCGCGCGCGAGCAGCGCGGGCTCGGTGAACGCGTCCACCAGCCGACCCGTGGCGTCGCTGAGGTCGAGGAGCCGCCGCACCTGGGCGGGGACCAGCCGGGTGGTGACGGCCAGCGCCGAGACGACGGCACCCGCGAGGTCCGCGCCGGGATTGGCCCGCAGGCCCTCGCGCAGCGCGGCCAGCGGCGTGGCGATCGCCTCGTCGGTCGCCGAGAGAGGCGAGTCCGGTCGCGCGTTGAGGAGGTGGTCCTGCTCCGCGAGCGGCACTCCGCACCCGCGGAGCAGGTCCAGCAGGTTCAGCAGGTCCAGCAGGTCGGCCGGCGACGCGAACGGGTCGGCGAGTACCGGTTCAAGCAGGTCCGCGGCGAGCAGGAGGTCGGACAGGTCCACCCGCAGGGCCCTGGCCAGCTCGGCCCAGGCCACGAGGCGGGACAGGGTGGGCAGGTCGTTGGTGGTCCCGGTGCGGGCGAGGAGCGCGTTGAGCCCGGCCTCGTCGATGGCCAGCGCGGCGAGAAGGGCGCGACCGTGGCCGGCCAGGTCGCTGCCGTCGGGGGTGGGGTCGAAGGCCGGGTCGGGGGTGCCGGACAGCGCGCGAGCGAGGAAGGTCGCGGCGTACCGCGACGGGGCGGCCGACGGAAGCGCGGTCGGGTCGACCGGGCTCGGCCTGCCGACGACCGGCATCGTCCCGAACCAGGTGGCCAGCTGTTCGGCACCGACGCCGAGCCGCTCGGCGAGCCGGGCGGCGCCGTGCAGCGCGACGAGCGCGTCGGCATCCAGGGTGCTGGCGCCGATCCGGTCGGCCCGCAGCAGCAGGTCAAGCTCCCAGGTGTCCCACGGCGTGTGCCGGGCCAGGCGAAGGAGGCGGTGCACGCGGTCGAGCACCTGCGGGGTCAGGGCGTCCAGGGTCTGCTCGCGCAGGTCGGCGCTGCCTGCCGGGCGGGTCAGGTGCACCCGCGGAGCCCCGTCGGGGGTCATCCACTCGCTCTGCAGCAGCAGCTGCAGCTGCAGGTAGCTCGTCTTGGTGCGTTCCATGACCTCGAGCACGGGGATGGAGGCGCGGGTGGAGTCGAAGCCCCAGTACCCGTCCTGGTCGGCCGGAGCAGGTTCGGCAGTGGCGACCAGGCCGGCCTCGTGCACCGAGATCGCGAAGTACTCCGCCGCGACGTCGGCCGGGGCCGCGGAGCCGAGCACCTCCATGAGCCGCCAGCGCGGCACGCCCAGGTGCTGGAGGAGGACCCGGATCTGGTCGGCCCACAGGTCGTAGGCCGACGACAGCGGGATGTCGGACGTGCGCAGGAGGTCGTAGACGGTCTCGTCCTGGTGTTCCGGCGCGGCCCGCAGCTCGTCGGCCGGCAGCGTGGTCTGGAGGTCGACCCGGGCCGCAGAACCCGGGAAGACGCTCTCCAGGACCTCGTTGGCCAGGTCGATGAACGGCAGCACGGTCTCGGTGTTCGGACAGTCCAGCCTCACCTTCGTGAGGTCCGGCCTGCGGGCGCTGAGGACGTCGAGCACCGTCCCGACTCCCGTGCTCGCAGCGTGGCTGTCCAGGAACCGGAACACGTCGGCCAGGTAGGCCGCCGGCCCGTGGACCGACGCGCAGTGCGGGCAGTCGCAGGCGTCGAGCGGGCCGAACAGCAGCTCGAGGTCGGGCAGGTCGGCGAGCACGGCGGCGCGCGCCTCGGCGGTGAGCACGTGCGGGGCGAGCGCTGCCGGCATCGTGGACTGCACCTCGGAGCGCAGCTCGCCCAGCCGCTGCAGCACCTGCGCGTACTGGAACTCGGCGAAGCCATGCACGGATGACGCCAGCGACTCCTCGACCCCGGCCTCCTTCATCCTCGCCACGAAGGTCTCCCGACCCAGGGCCATGATCTGCACGGAGCTGTGCAGCCCGTTGCTCAGCAACGCGGTGGCGGTGTCGGTCGTGGGGGCGATGCGGTGCACCCGCTGCAGCACCTTGAGCTCGCTGCGGGTCTCGGCCTGCAGTTGCAGGTCGTGCTGTGCTGCGAAGGTGTCGATGTTGGTCGCGCGCAGCTCGAGCTCGGGGTGCTCGTCGACGATCTGCTCGATGTCGTCGATGCGTGTCAACCCGCCGGCAGCGGTTCGCTTCACGGCGGCCGTGACGGCCACGGTCGGGAACAGCCGCTGGGCCTGCGCGGCCATCGTGCGCGCGTACGTGGCCCGGCGCTCCTCCTCGGTGTCACCGTCGGTGCCGGCCGGTACCGAGCCGACGTCGGCCACCAGCTGGGCCCAGTCCTGTGGCGCCAGCTTGGCGAGCACACGCGGGGCGGCGCCGGCGGTCCTCTGGGCCAGGGCCTGCACCATCGGGTCGAAGTTCTTGGCCATCAGGCCCACCTCGACACCGAACTCCAGCGAGGCGACGGCAGCCGTGCCGCCGTAGGTGTCGGGCGACTTCCGCAGGAGCGTCCAGAAGTTCGGCCCCAGGCCGCCGGTGGTGACGAACGCGTCGGCCACGGCATCGAAGGCCGCCGCCGGAACGGTGGTGCGCTGGAGGGTGGCCCGAAGCGTCCCGTTCCCGACGAGCAGCGGACGGTCGAGCGCGAAGGCACGCCGGGCGGCGGCGAGGTCGGCGAGCACGGCATCCCGTCGGGCCGCCAGGGTGACGGGGACCAGGTTCTGGGTCAGCGCGGCGTCGAGGGCCGAGGCGGCCAGCTGCGGTTCCATGGCGGCGATGCCCGCCGCGACGAGGTCGGTCAGCTGCTCGATCAGCGTCCAGTCGTGCGTCTGCGCGAGCAGGTCGTCGGGCAGGCTGCTGGGCAGGCTCTGGGCCAGGAACGCGAAGCAGGTGGTGACGTCGACCTGCCCGCCGAGCTGTTGCGCGGCGCGTGCCGCCAGGATGAGCCGCATCACGTCGTCCTGGGTCAGCCCGGCGAGACGGGCCGTCCGCGAGACCTCGGGTCGCTCGGCCGTCTCGGACAGGGTCAGGGTGTCGGCGACGCCAAGCCTCGCCAGTGCGGCCAGCTGGGTCTGGTGCAGGTTGGTTCCCTGGTACGGGTAGGGGCCCTCGGTGAAGTTGACCCAGGCGATCGGCGTGGGGTCGAGAAGCTGCTTGCTGCCGATGGTGGCCCCGGCCTGGTCGACGAAGCGCACCCGGAGCGCCAGTGGCGAGGGCGGCTGCCCGCTCGAGGGGTCCGTCGGCACCGGGTAGGGCAGGTCGTAGAAGCCGTTGGCGAGGGTGGTGCGCGTGGCGAGCACGACCGGCGCACCGACCGCCGGGTCGGTGGCCAGCTCGACGGTGACGCCGCCGCGGCCCGCCCACGCCGTGTCGCGGACACTGCCGCGGATGCGGAAGGCGTGCGCCGGCCCGGGAGTGGCGGCGCGGATCCTGGTGTTGATCGTGCGCAGCGTGGCCCCGTCGGCCGCGCCGGTGCGCGGCAGACCGTTGGCCGCCTGGAAGGCGATGACCGCCTTGCGGGTGCTGGGCCCGAACGTGGCGGCCTTGAGCTCGGCCTCCACCGGCGGGTGGCCGAGGAACGCCAGCGCCCGCTGCAGCGTGGGTACATGCTGGTTCGCCATGTTCAGCCGCAGCGAGCGGGGCACCACGCGGACGGCGGCAGGGTCGGGGGCGGCGACCTTGGACAGCGGTGCCCGGCGGCTGGCGGCGACGGAGCCGATCCGCTCGAACGTGGCGGTGTCCACGGTGCCGGTGACCGGCAGGCCGAGCGAGGTCTGCAGCGCACGCACGGCATCCTGGGTCGAGTCACCGACGGTGCGCGACGACGTCTCCGCGGCGTCGATCGTGACGTCCAGGCCGCGGATCCTGGCGGCTCGTAGGATCCTGCGCTGCAGCAGGTGGGTCTGCCGCTTGCTGGACAGCGTGGCGGTGAGTGCGGCCTCGCGCAGGCTGCCCAGGGTGGTGTCGCCGACCAGCCCGTCGACCGTCAGCCCGGTCGCCTCCTGGAAGCGCTTGACCGCCGCGACGGTCGAGTCGCCGATCGTGCGGGAGGCCACGTCCTGCTGGTCCGGCGCGAAGCCGGCCTTGGCCAGCATCCCCTGCACCTTCGCCGAGCGCATCGCGCTGGTGGCCACGTGCTGGTGCCCGGTCTCCGCGACGATGCGTGCCACGGTGGCGTCGTCCGCCTGGCCCGTCGGGGGCAGGCCGGCTCGCCTCTGGAAGTCGGTCAGGGCGGCGGCGGCCGTCGTCAGCGCCGGCACCGGGGAGGTGGGTCGCTGCGGGGCGGCCTCCTCCGTCGGCGGTGCCAGGGCGGCCAGCGACGCGGCCGCGGCGAGTGTGCGCCGCCTGCCGACGGGCAGGTCGAGCAGCGCGCGCGCCGATCCCTTGGTCGTGGTGCCAGCCATGGTTCCTCCCTGGTGCTGTCCGGTCAGAAGTGCCACTGCGCGGTCACGCCGAAGCGCGGGTTGGTGAGGATGCGCTCGCTCAGGTCGGGCATGAACCCGCCCGAGACGGAGTAGACGAGCCCTTGCCGGTAGCCGAAGTACGACGCCCCCAGCGTCAGCCCGCTCGGCGTCCACGGGTTGGCCGGCGAGCCGAGCACCGCCGCGGTGCCGGGACTCGGCGGCGACGGGTCCTTGAGGGACAGCCCGGGGGTGTACGTCAGGCCGAACACCCCTGCGTGGCCGGACAGGCCGGTGCGGCTGCCGTAGTCGAGCCCGCCGGTGATGTACGAGCTGTACAGCGGGCCGGCGCCCGAGAACCGGGCGCTGAAGTCCACACCCGAGCCGGAGACGGTGCCGGTGCCGGTGGCATGCAGGGACGAGAGGCCGAAGAGCGTCAGGTCGGCGCTGCCCCGCACGTCCAGGCCCCCGCTGCCGTTGCCGGTTCCGGTGCCGCGGGCGTCGAGGTGGAACCCCGGGATGCCGGCCGACGCGCGCAGCCGCGCGGATTCCAACGACACGTCGCCCGAAGGGCTGATCGACCCGGTGGCGTCGAGCCGGAGCCGCGCGAGGTCGCCGATCGAGGTGGCGTCCAGGCTCCCCTCGAAGCGGCCGCCGGACAGCTCCGCCCGGGCCCGGAAGGTCGCCAGCGACAGGCTTCCGTACCCCACGGCGCCGCCCAGCCGGAGGTCACCCTCGCCCTGCGTCAGCGCCGGCAGCAGGCTGCCCGGGAGGCCGCCCAGGCCGATGCGCTCCGGCACGGAGAACCGGAAGCTGCCCTGACCGCGCAGCCCGAGGTTCAGCCCCGACGGCTCGCCGAGGAGGAGCCCGCCCTCGAGGCGGGCGCCCGCTCGGCCGAGGCCGGTGTCGACGGCTGCGGTGCCGGCGAGGTCCGCCAGCCCGGAGGTGTTCAGGCTGAGCTGGGGCACGTCGAGCAGGAAGCTGGCGCGCGCGTTCAGGCCGATCGCACCCCGGCCGGACACGCTGCGGCCGGACGAGAACAGGTCGTGGAACTGCAGGTCGCCGGAGACGCCCGTGGGGGCCACGTCCGTCACGAGGGGGGTGAGCCTCGGGCTGGGAGGGTCCAGACCGCTCGGGTCGCTCAGCATCACCGGCGCGTCGTTGCAATAGCGGTACAGGTTCGCGCCCGCCCTCACCCCGGCCGGGTCGGCCGAGGTCCAGCGGGCCAGCCAGGGGGCGTAGTACCTGGCACCGTGCGCGTTGAACCCGGTCTCCTCGTCCCGTTCCTGACCGGTGTACCGGTACCGGTTGGGCGGGAGGTCCAGGTCGGCCCGCACACCCTGGTAGGTGGTGCTGCCGTACGGGGAGTACTCCTCGTGGCTGAGGACGGCGGCAGCGGTGTCCAGCTCCAGGACCGCCGACCCGAGGTGGTTGCCGTACTGGTAGCGCACGGCCTGCTGCGGCGACCCGTCATCCACACCGTTCCTGGTCTCGACCATCGCAAGGCGACGGGTGCCGTCCAACAGGTGCAGGGTGCGGCGCTCCAGCCCCGCGGCGGCGCCGGTGTGGCGGCGGTAGACCTCGACCTCACCGAGGTAGAGCCGGTCCTCGACGACCGTGCCGCCTGCGGTGGTCCGCACCTTGCGTGCCCGGTTGCCGTCGGCGTCGTACACGTAGCGGGTGGACTCGCCGAGGCCGGCCTGGCGTGAGCTCTGGCGCAGCTGGTCGTGGAAGTTCCACCGCAGCGTCGGCAGGTGCGCCATCGACAGGACGTTGCCGTGCGGATCGTGGTCGAAGGTCTCGCTGGTCGCGCCGACGGTGGTGCCGACCAGGCGGTTGCTGTCGGCGTCGTGGGTGAAGCTGCGCACCCACGACAGGGCGCCGGGGCAGGCGTCGAGGTGGCGCAGGGTCAGCATGTTCCCGGCGTCGTCGTAGTCGTAGGTCTCGCAGTAGCGGGCCATCGCGGTGCCGTCGCCGGGCTGGGGCAGGCGAAGGGCGTGCGCGTCGTCGGCGTCGTACGGGACCCAGCCCTGCGAGACGTGCTCGCGACCGGTGGCCTGGATCAGTCGGTACAGGGCGTCGTAGGTGTAGTCGTTGCCGGCGTCCACGACCTGGTTGCGGAAGAACACCGTCGCCTGGGCCGCGTCGCTGATGCTGGTGAGGTTGCCGACGGGGTCGTAGGCGTACCGCAGGTCCTGGACGGTGTCGCCGAAGGGCGCGGGGCGGGCGGTGGTCAGCCGGCGCAGTCGGTAGGTGGCGGGGTCGTACTCGTAGGTGGTGGTCGTGCCGTTGAGGTGCCGGATGCTGGTTCGCTGGCCGGTGGCGTCGTAGTCGACGTTCGCGAGGCCGGTGGTCGGGGAGGGTGGCCGTGCCACCGGGTCGATCTGCCCTGCGGGGTCCGTGGTCAGACCCAGCCACACGTCGAGCCGCTCGAGCAGGTTGGCCTCGTTGTAGACGGGCTGGGTGACGTCGATCGGCCCCGAGCCCACCGGGTGCGCGGCGATGGTCTGAATGGGCCGGTTGAGCGCGTCGAAGCGCGTGGCGGCCGTGAACCGCTCCCCCGCGGGCTGGCCCACCGCCCAGTCGACCGCGCGGTCGGTGGTGGTCACCACCTCACGAGCGCGGCTGGTCACGTTTCCCTTGAAGTCATAGGTGTTGGTGACGATGCCGGCCTGGTCGAAACGCCTGAAGACCCGTCCGCGCAGGTTGTTCGCACGGTCGTCGGGCCGGCCCTCGCCGTACTCGACCAGCTCGAACGTCACCGGCCCGGCCAGGGTGTCCGGGTCGCAGTGTCGGGGGTCGGTGCCGTGCACGGTGCGGGCCAGCGGCCGGCGCAGGGTGTCGTAGGTGGTGACGAACTCGTGACCGCGGCCGTCCCAGCTGCGCACCACCTGGCCCGACACGTCGGTGAGGGTCCAGCGCACGCCGGCGTCGGCGGTGGACCGGCGCACCGGTGTGCCCAGCATGTCGAAGCCGGCGGTGTGCACGGTGCGGCCCAGCGGGTCGACGACGGCCCGCAGGTTGCCCTCGACGTCGTACACCGTGCGGGTGTCGAGGAGGCCGGCGGTGCCGTTGTGCGCCCGGGAGAGGAAGCCGCGACCGCGGGAGTCCAGGAAGCGGGTCAGCGGCGTTCCGGCGTGCGCGGCGGCCTTGACAGCGGCGTCCTCGCCCGCGTGGGCCTGGGCCCAGGGCTGCCAGCCGGGCAAGGTGGCGAGGAAGGCCCCGACCAGGTGGCCCACGTCCGGATCGGTACGCGGGTCCGTGGCCACCGTGTCGTTGGCGTCGTACTCGCGCTGCGACCACGGGGTCAACTCCGTCTTGCCGTAGCTGCCGTCCGGGTTGACCACGGCCACCACCCGGCCGGGCGGGTCGTAGAACAGCGTGCTGGTGGGCCCGGCGCGGACATCGGCCTCGAAGGCGTGCGTGGGCGTGAAGAACGGCTCGAACTGCTGCACCGGCTTGGACTTGTTGTTGAACACCGTCCAGCCGGTGGCGGTCCAGCGCGGGCCGTTGAGCGGTTCGGCCTGCACCTTGCGCTGGATCTCGCGGCCGAACCCGTCGCTGTAGGCGAGGGCGTGCTGGATGCGGGTGCTCCCGGCATCGGCCGCGTGGGCCTCGCGCGCCAGCGTGGCGACCACCACCGGGGTCCCCGCGCGGGTGAAGGCGCCGAGGTCGTGCACCAGGCGGGTGCCGGCGCGACCGAGCAGTGCCGCTGGGGCCGCCAGCGGATCGGCGAGGTGGGCCAGGGCGACCGCCGCGGTGAGGTCGGTGTCGATGCCGTCGAGCACGTCGCCCTGCCCGGCTGCGCCGACCCGGGCCGTTGCCGTCACCATGCCCAGGAGGTCGAACGCCACCTCGGTGCGGTTGCCGTTGGCGTCGGTGACCGCCGACGGCGCGAGCACCCGGTAGTCGATGGTGGCCACCGTCTCGTTGCCCACCGGGTCCGTGCTCCTGACGGGGACCAGGTCGTGGTCGTCGTAGTCGACTGTCGTCCGGCCTCCGAAGGGGCCCTGAAACAGCAGCGGGCGGAAGAAGTGCCGCTGCGCGCCGAGCAGGTCGCCGTACGAGACGCGCCCCGACGGCACCCACCAGTGCCCGTCACCGTCGAGGTCGACGTAGCCCGCGTCCGGGAGCAGCGCCGACACGTCGTGTGGGAAGAGGCCCTGGACCAGCCCCGGGGTGAGGGCGAGGCGATAGGTCTCGTAAACCAGACCGCGGCTCTCCTGCTGCCCCCAGCCGAGCGGCAGGGTCAGGTCGTCGCGCAGGTAGCGGACGCGTTCCACCTCCACGGGCCGTCGGGACGGAACGGTCGGTGGGTCGGACTCGTACGCGATGGCCGGTGCACTGCTGAGCGCCGCGGCGAGGCCCTCCATCGTGATCGGCTCGGACAGGCCGACGACGTCGTAGGTCACCTGCGTGTGCAGGGCGGGGGCGCGGTGCTCGTCGGGGCCGTCCACCGGGTCGGTGTAGGTGCTGTCCGTGCACACGGTGCGCAGGGTCGTCTGCTCGGACCGCAGTGGGGCAGGCAGGTCGGGGTCCGCGGTGCGCCGGCCGTAGCCGATCGACGCCGACCGGGTGACCTGGCCGAAGTCGTTGACCGCCAGGGTCAGCTCGTGGCTGGTGCGGGGGTCGTCGGGGTCGCGTTCGTGGTGGGCCCGGACGGACTCGAGCGGATGGGTGAGGAAGACGGCGTGGCGGTTGCTCCCCCGCGGCTGCAGGAGCCGCACGCCGGCGTTGGCCTGGCAGACGAGGTACGGGTGGCGCTCGCGGTCGGAGCCGTCGAGTCCGTAGACCTCCTGGCGCAGCACGGTGCCGCGCAGGGCCCGGCAGGCCTCCCTCTCCTCGTCGTCGGTGAGCCCGGCGGGCACCACCGAGTCGGGGAGCAGGTTCGGGCCCGAGTACTCGCCGGCGAACTCCCGGGTCAGCCGACCCCGGGTCAGGGGGGCGCCGGTGTGGAACCAGGTGCGCGTGAGCACAGGGGGCACGTGGAACGCGGGGTCCTGGTTGGCGGCGGCCGGCCGCTGGTCGAAGGTCTCGCTGTCGCGCTGGTCGACCCGCCCGAAGCCGCGGAACTCGCGCTCGTGGCCGTCGAAGTAGCCGTGGTGGTACGCGTAGGTGGTAGTCAGGCTGTTGCCGGCCACCAGGTCGCGGGTCTCGACCGCCGCCACGACATGGACGGGGAAGGGCAATCTCGTGACCCAGGGGGTGCCGGCCTCCGCGTCACGCAGGTAGTGCGTCGTGGAGGACTCGAAGATGACCCGGGTCTCGGCACCGAGGTTGTTGGTCACCCGTGTCAACAGGTGCGGCTTGCCCTCGGCCATCAGCTCGACGTACCTCAGCTGCGGCCCCGCTGCCGCGTGCGGCGCGGACCACATCAGGCAGGTGGTGCCGGTACCGAGGAGGTCGACCGCCTCGACGTCGCTGTGGTCGTCGACCTGCGGCAGCGCCGTGACCGCCACGGCCGCGGACCATGCGTTGCCGCTGCGGTTGAGGTGGGCGTTGATGCCGTCGTCCGCGAGGTAGAGGAGGTCGCTCGGACCGCTACCGTCGATGTCGGCGAGCCGGACCCGGCGCGCGTCGAACGTGCCGGGCACGTCGAGGGCCGGAGCGTCGGCCATGACGACCTCGGAACCGAACCGGCCGTAGCCGAGGTTGGGCCAGTAGCGGATGTCGCCGTTCCCCACGCGCACGAGATCGGACAGGCCGTCGCCGGACATGTCCGCCAGGAACAGCGAGTCTGTGCCGTCGGCGAACACCAGTGCGGGGGGCGCGTTCTCGTCCATGGGAGCGCTGAAGCCCCGCTCCCCCAGCGACCGGTGCCACGTGAGGCTGTTCCCGCGCAGGACCAGCACGTCCGGCAGGCCGTCACCGGTGAGGTCGGTGAGGCGCTGGTCGGGGTCGTCCCACCGCAGGTTTGGCCAGGAGGTGAACGGGTGGTGCTCGGACCAGTCCGCGTCGTCGGTGCGTTCGTAGTACCCGGGAGTGCTCGACACGTCGACGAGGTCGAGCGACCCGTCCCCCGCGAGGTCGAGCAGGCGGCCGGTGGTCGACGGACTGGTCCGTTGCAGGTCGGCTCCGCCGAACCGTCCGCCACCGAGGTTCCGCTGGTACCACCAGGCGTTTCCCCGCCGGGTCAGCGCTCCGGGGACTCCCTCTCCGTCCAGGTCGACCCACTGCGTCGAGCCGGCCAGGTCCGAGGGGATGAGCGTCCTGCTCTCGGTGCCGATCACGGCGCGGCTGTACCCCAGGTCCAGCGGTGGCATCGAGGCAGTGCGGTACCGGTCGTCGACGCGGCGATGGCCGCTGGCCGTGAGCGAGGTGAGCAGGGAGTACCCGGAGTCGTCGGTGTAGGTGAAGGCGATGTCGCGGACCAGGGTGGGCTCGGCGCCGAGCTCGTCGAACTGGTGGAACATGAGCACTCGCTCGCAGCGGCGGTAGGTGCGCACCTCGAAGCCCGCGCGGCAGGTGGAGAAGGGGTCCGGACGCACCGGTCGCGCTCCGCCCGGGGTGAGTCGCACGTAGCGGTGGCCGTCATCAGCCGGGTCGTCGGTCAGGAGACCCTCGCCATAGTCGAGCAGCACCTCGAACAGCCAGGACGAGTCCCAGTCTCCGGCATGGTCGGGGTCGAGTCGCGAGTCTCGGTTGCCGTACCGGATCCGGGTCAGGTAGCGCTGTGACCGTGACCGACCGCGCTCGTACGGCAGCCCGGCATCCACACCGTCACCGTCCTCGGCCGTGTACTCGTAGGCGATGGCGTTGCCGAAGGCGTCGTGGCTGGCGGTGACCAGCCAGCTGAAGATGCGGGTGGGGTCCTCGGGGTCGCGGACGCGGGACAGGTCGTCCCGGCCGTACACCGTGGTGACGTCGTCCGCCGAGATCGACCGCCAGAAGACGTCGGCGGGGTCGGTGCGGCTGGACCAGCGCTCGATGCGGGCGAAGAGGCCCTCGGTGCGCGGCCGGAACCGCGCGATGGCGTAGCCGTCCCGATCGGGCAGGACGTCCGGGGCCGGTACGAGGTCCTCGGCCCCGGAGAGGATGAAGACGTCGGAATCGGCGGCGTCGTCGTACCGCGGCAGCCCGGTGTCCGTCTTGCGAGTCACCTCGGGCTGCCCGAGGCTCCAGCCCAGACCGAACGGCCCGTTGCCGGCGGCCGAGTCGTACCCGAGGGTCAGGTCCGCGCCGAACCCCGCGCGGCCGGGGCTGGCGCCGAGGGGGATGCTGAACGAGGCGGTGCCGGTGACGGGGTTGACGGCGAACTTCTCGCCCATCCCCCGGATCGCCCCTCCGCCCTTGGGCAGCTCGATCCGCGGGGCGGAGATCACGTCAGGACGTTGCCGCTGTCCCTGCGTAGAGCCGCTGGGGTCGGACCCGACCTCGGCTCGCGCTGGTCCAGCATTGTGGCTCATGGCAACAGCCGCGTCCGATCCGTCTGCGACCGACCGCGACCCGGCTGTGCGGAATCAGCCATGTCGGCCCCCTCGCCACCACGTGGTCTCGGCGTGCGCCCGGTGCAGGACCTCACTGCACAATCACCGGTTGCTCGCCCTGGTGGACCTAGGGTTCTCCTGAGTGGCCTGCCCGTCAACCGGAACCGGATGCCGAACACGGATCGCACGGACCCGACGGGTCCCGCTCGGCCAGCGCGAACGGGTGGACGGTGCCCAGCACGACCCGCTGCGTCGACCCACCCAGGGTGGGGACCTCGGATGAGCGTCAGCAGTGCCCGTGTGGGCGGCTCGCGGCGACCGGCATGGCCCGCGGGCGGCGGTCCGACGCACCCCCTGAGTTCACGTGGCCGCTTCTGGAGGGCTCGCCCAAGCATTCGAGCGCGATCGTCGTCAGATACCCAACCACGTCGAGCGGGGGCCACTCCCAGCCAGGAAACGGTGCCCAGCCCGGGGCCCAGCATGAATCCCTGCACCTCGCAGCCTTCAGGCTTGCCAGGCGGTCGGATCGTGACGGCCCCACCGGGCGCCACGCCTGCGCCGGGAGCCGCCGTCGGCGCGGTGTCGGACAGGTTGCGGAGCATATCGAGCCAGGCGTCCGTGCCGGCAAACCCCCGCCCCAGCAGCGCCGCGTGCATCCCGGGCTCATCACCCACCGGCAGTCCCTCCAGGCCAGCGCCGAACGCGGTGGCGAACCAGAACGCGCTGGGTCGGCGTGTCGACGAGCTGGGCCAGGGGGTGTCCAGCAGCCAGGCCTGAACCCGGTCGTCGCCGGCGGCCAACCACAGGACGTAGCCGGTGCCGGCGGTTCGTGAGACGCCCGTGGCCACAGCCCCAGCCAGGCCGCCATTGGGGTCGGGCAGCACTGTCACCCGGTAGTCGCGCAGGTCCTCCCACCACGCTCCGTCGATCGGGCTGCGCTTGGAGAGCGCCATAGCCAGCATCTCTGCGGTGACCGGCGGCTGCCCGGGGGCCGCCGCTGACGACCAAGCAGGACGAGCAGGTCTGGGGGGTCGGACCATGCAAGGGGTCGGCTGTCCCCGATTCCCACCGCAGCCACACCCGGACCATCTCCTTGCCCCACGGTTCAATGGTGTCCGCCCCGGGCACGGACGGGTAGGGGGTCTGTAGGCCGTTCCAGGAGACGCGCAAGTCCACCGTAGTGGCCCGCACAGCGACGACCACGAAGGTGCGAGGGTGTGCCACAGTGGGCTCACCATGTCCAAGGTTGCGGTAGTCGGTGCGGGCGCGGTGGGCACGGCGATCGCCTACGCGGCCCAGATCCGCGGCGTCTGTCGTCAGCTCGCGTTGTTCGACCTCAATGCCGACAAGGTCCGGGCCGAGGTACTCGACCTGAACCACGGGATGCAGTTCACCCCGATGGCCCAGATCACCGGAAGCGATGACCTCGAGGTGTGCGGTGACGCCGACGTCGTGGTGATCACGGCGGGTGCGAAGCAGAAGCCGGGTCAGACCCGCCTGGACCTGGCCGCCGCGAACGTCGCGATGTGTCGTGACCTCGTCCCCACGCTCGTCGGCCTGGCACCTGAGGCCCTGCTCCTGGTGGTGACCAACCCGGTGGACGTGGTCACGTATGCCGCGCAGCAGTTCTCGGGACTGTCGCCGCACCGGGTTTTCGGCTCGGGGACGGTGCTGGACTCCTCCCGGCTGCGGTTCCTGATCGCCGAACACACCGGGGTCGCCGTGCAGAACGTGCACGCCTACATCGCCGGCGAGCACGGCGACTCCGAGGTGCCGTTGTGGTCCACCGCGACGATCGGCGGCGTGCCTGTCCAGGACTGGGTCTCGGCAGGGGGGAGTCCCCTCGACGAGGCCGCCCGCGCCCGGATGTACAACCAGGTCGTCAGTTCGGCGTACGAGATCATCGCGGGCAAGGGCGCGACCAACCTCGCGATCGGCCTGACCGTCTCCCGGATCCTGGAGGCCGTGCTGAACGACGAGCACAGGGTCCTGCCGGTCACGTCGCGGCTCGACGACATCCACGGGCTGACCGACGTGTGCCTGTCCATGCCGTCGGTCGTCGGGCGGACGGGGATCGAGCGCGTGCTGGCCACCCCGCTTGCCGCCGACGAGCGAGCCAAGTTGGTCGCGTCGGCAGCGACCGTGCGGGCGACGGCGCGCGACCTGGGGCTGTAGCGCGGCTCGTGAGGGCTGAAGGGGGTCGAGGTCCGGACCAGGGAGTCGACTCTGGCGTCGACGACCTCGGTCACGGGATCGACCAACTTCGCTGCTCCGAGATGAGCTGTCTGTGGACGATGAGCGTGACCATGGCTCCGACGGCCAGCGTGGGGTCCAGACCTTGCTGCGGGGACTCGTCAGGCGCCGCGGCGAGCAGGACCGTGGGCGAATCCTTCGCCGCGCGGTGAACGCGCGTGGGCATGGACCTGCTGAGCCAGGTCAGCATGCACAACGCAAGGTGCAGGAACGTCGAGGGCTGGGTCGGCCGCGACGGACCGCTTCCCACAGCCTGGAATCCAAGCAGTCTCAGGATCCGCCACCCACCGGCGCCGGCGGCGCAAGAGGTGCCGACGCACACCCGGGGAGTCCTGACCCGACCCATAGCATCGGTTCCGTACGTGCTGGTGGTGAGTCGAGGCCTGTGGACGGGGACCGACCGGTGGGCTGGCCATCGGTGTCGCCGTCGTGGTGCCGTTGTCGAGTCGGTGATCGGTGGCGTCGACGTCACTGTCCGCGAGGCTGCCTCGATGACCTCCGAATACGCCCAGACCGACAGGTTCCGCGGTGCCCGCATGCACCTGTGCGACCTTTCCGGCCTGGAGATCCGCGATTGACGTCAGCGCGCTGAAGATCGTCGACTGTTACGCGAGCGACGTGCATCTGGGCGGCGACGTCGAGCGTCTGGTCGTCAACGACGTCGACGTGTCGATGTACGTCGAGGCCGAGCTGGACCGACGACACCCTGCGCGTGAAGCGACGTCCCCGGAGGACTACCGGGCTGCGTGGGATGCCATGGAGGCGATGTGGGAGGCGATGTGGAAGGCGGTGCTGGTTCGCGCCAGGTCGTTGCCCGAGGCCAAGCTGCACGAGCGGGTCGACGGTGAGTGGTCGTTCGTCGAGACGCAACGACATCTGCTGTTTGCCAGCGACTCCTGGCTGGGCTATGCCGTGCTCGGCGAGAAGGCGCCCTATCACCCGCTGGGGTTCCCGGCCGGCGGGACCCCGGCCCACGCAACGGCACAGCTCGGGCTCACCCTCGAAGCCACCCCGACCCTCGACGAGGTGCTCGCGCCGCGGCTCCTTCGGCTGGCCACGATGCGGCGCGTCGTCGAAGGGCTCACACCGGCCGAGCTCGATCGAACGTGCGGTCGCAAACCGGCCGGAGCCGTATCCTGACCAGGAGTACGTCGTGCGCCGCTGCCTCAAGGTGCTCCTGAAGGAAGGGGCCGAGCACCACCGCTACGCTTCGCGCGACCTGGCCGTTCTGGAGACCGGTGAGCGGGCCGGACAAAGGCTCCTGCTGAGCCGCGGTAGGTAGGTGCTACCGCGGCAAGATGGCCCTTGCGAGGCGGCACATCCGCCCACCGGATCGAGCGAGGGCTGGTCGCCGTCAGCATCGTCACGGTCCTCGAGGCCGGGTCACCTGCCCGGTCCCCTCTCGATCTCGCCCGTGCGTTGGCGTCACGGTCCGTCACCGGGCAGACGCACGCCGCCTCGAGGCTGGTGAACTGCTCGTAGAGCGGGCGAGCACAGACGAGCGGGCGAGCACAGACCCGAGAACCGCCGGGCCGGGCGCCGGCCCGGGCGCCGCGCCGGGCCGCCGGGCCAGGCCGTCAGCCGGTGACCGAGTCGGCGGAGGTCTGGCTGTGGAGAACGGCAAAGCGCTGTAGGACGACCGGCATGTCTCGGCTGAAGCCGTGACTGTGCACCGCGTGCTGCGTGAAGAACCGCTCGTGCACCTCGCGCCAGGTGGCCAGCGACCGGTCGCCCTCACCCTCGAGGTACGCGTGCTCGGCGCTCACCTCGTCGAAGGGGACGATCTCGACCTGGGTCGTCACGACAAGGGCGCGCGGGATACCGCGACCGTCAGTGACGATGCCAAGCACCCCAGTCGTCGGCAGCTCCTCACCCTCGGCCTCGTAGTCCCACAGCGCGCCGGCAGTCGCGGTCTTGGTGCCGGACAGGACGAGCGCGAGAAGCTCGTCGGCCTGCTCGGGTGTGGCCCCGAAGGCCCACGCCGGAGGCGGAAGGGACCCCAACGGCCGCTCCCCGGTGTAGTACCCGGTCGGGTTGAGCTGGGCTCGTATCCTGGCCAACTGCCAGAAGGAGTCGATCATCGATGAACCATCGGTCACGGGCTCGGGCGTATCCATGCCCCGAGGCTAACCCGACTGTCGGCCTCGGCTTCGAGACTCAGCTGGCCCCCTTCTCCAGCGACGTCGACACCACGATGCGCCTCCCGATACCGTTGCTCGAACTCGGAACTGGGTACCACCCCGGTGGCAACGCCGACCCTCTCCCCGCGCTGTCAGGCAGCCCGTTTCTTCGGCCGTGCGACGCAGTCGCTGGGCGCGTCCTTGCGCCGCCGGCGGACAGCCCGGACAGCGCCAAGAGAGTGAACGTCGCTTCACGACTGTGGCGTCGGGTGCCCGACAGCGGTCAGACGCCCTCCTGCTCCCCGGCTGGCTCTGGACCTGTCTGCACCACGGCCCGGTTGCCATCTGCGTAGAGCACCAGGAACAGCGGCTTCTCGGTCTGCAGCACGTGGAGCACTGCCGGGAACTCCGTGGCGCGTAGGTAGACGGTGGACCAACCGCTTTCGTTGACCTTCTCCCAGGTGGCCGGAAGGCTCGAGGGATCGTCAACGAACCGGAGGCTGGCACTGGTGGTGGTGTCCGATGTGCGGATGGTGATGTCGGACCGCCATTCGTTCAGGCCCTTCGAGCACGTGGCGTAGTACACGGTGTAGCTGGCGATCGGCAGCAGTCGTGGCATTTGGCCCTCCCTAGGCTGGCGCCCCCTTCGACTCCAGCATGCTCAGCACGGTAGTCCCGGCCGGATGTGCCGGCGAGTTGAGAGGGGCGCGGAACGGCCAACCAGCCGGGCCGAACAGCGCATCCCGGGGGTGGCCGGTGTTCATGCGAGCCGCTTGGAGGCCGGCCTCCCCGTCCGTGCACGCCCGGTTCGAGCGGGACTTGGACGGCCTGCACGACGACTGCCCGCAGGTCGCGCAGTTCCTCGAGGCCGCCCGCGACAGCATCCTGGCCTTCACCGTCTTCCCCGAACGGTTCAGGACCCGACCGGTCTTCAGGGACTGGAAGGGCACCCGGGGTGGTCGCGTGATGCCATCCAGACGTGTCGTGCAGGTCAGAGAGCGTCTTTGCCTGTCGCCTGCCATGAGCATGGGACCGCCCTGAGCGGTTTTCTGCCAACCTCATGGGACCACCTGGATTGCCAGTTATGGGACCACCCGGCGCGCCGCGTCGAGGGTTCTTCGGTCTGCTCGTTGACTCGCCACGTCTT
>JBBQWX010000037.1:0-30480 GCA_038210185.1 Actinomycetales bacterium | reverse complement strand
CAGCAGAACGCGGCCTTCGTGGCGGCGATGGAGGACGTGCTGGGCGTCTACGCCCGCCCCTACGATCGGGCCTACCCGGTCGTGACCCTGTTTCGGCACGCGCTCGACCGCTGTCTGGTGCAGTCGGACCCGACGGTGACTTGTAGCAGCCCACGGAGATGGTCTTCGAGGGCTGCGAATCGCTCGGGTCGACAGTGATCTGATCGGCGCTACCTGATCGGCGCTGCCCGATCTACGTGCTCCTGGTCCCGGTGTGAGCCGGGGCGGTTACCTGGTCGGTGCGGGCCCACCGCGCCGAGCTCCCCTCGTGCGCGAGCGCGCCGTCATCGATGCCGAGGTACACGCGACGGGTGCGCAAAGACGCAGCCGAGCCCGCCCGGTCCGTCGCCCCCTCTCGCGCTTGGGGGGCCGGGGTCAGGCGACCGGGCGCCCCCTGAGCACGACGAGCGAGGGGGCGGCCAGCACCGCGAGGTCCTTGCGCGGGTCCTGCGGATAGACGACGAGATCGGCCTCGGCACCCTCCTCGAGCCCGGGCCACCCAAGCCAGGCCCGCGCCCGCCAGCACGTGGCGTCCAACGCCTCCGTCGCCGTGAACCCGGCCCTGGCCAGGTGCGCCACCTCGGCGGCGACCAGACCGTGTGGGAGCGAGCCTCCGGCATCCGTACCGACGAAGACCGGGATGCCGGCGTCGCGCGCCGCCGCGACGGTCTCGTAGCGTCGCGCGTGCAGGTCGAGCATGTGGCGGTGATACTCGGGGTACTTCTGCTGGGCCGGCGCCGCGAGCCGCGGGAAGGTGTCGATGTTGACCAGAGTCGGCACGATGGCGATGCCCTGCTCGGCGAAGGCCACGATCGTGTCGGGCTCCAGGCCCGTCGCATGCTCGACACAGTCGGTGCCCGCCGCCGCGAGGTCGCGCAGCGACTCCTCGCCAAAGCAGTGCGCCGTCACCCGGGCGCCCTCCTCGTGCGCGGCCGCCACGGCCCGGGCGAGGACGTCCGCCGGCCAGCACGGGCTGAGGTCGCCGGTATCGCGGTCGATCCAGTCGCCGACGAGCTTGACCCACCCATCGCCGGATCGTGCCTCGATGCGCACCTGGTCGACGAGCTGCTCGGGCTCGACCTCCCACGCGATGTCACGGATGTAGCGCCGGGGACGGGCGATGTGCTGGCCTGCGCGTACGAGCCGCGGCAGGTCCTCACGGTCCTGCACCCAGCGTGTGTCGGCTGGCGAGCCGGCATCGCGCAGCAGCAGGGCCCCAGCAGCCCGGTCCGCGACCGCCTGCGCCTCGGCGGTCACCGCGTCGGTCTCCCCGTCCGCGTCCAGACCGATGTGGCTGTGCGCGTCGACGAGGCCGGGCAGCACCCAGCCCGGCACGGTGGTGACGTCGTGGTCACGGGGCGGCACGGAGTACGTGATCCGTCCGCCCACCACCCACGCCTGGGCGCGGATGTCGTCGGGTCCCACGAGGACGGGACCGGTGAGATGCAGCAACTGAGCCATGGCCCGACCCTAGCTCCGCCGGGTGCGCGGCGAGGTGTGAGTCGGACGCCCGGCGGACGCCCGACGGACGCCCGGCGGATGCCGGTGCCCACGTGTCCGGACCGCCCTCAGCCGGCGGTCGGCAGCGAGCGCAGCGCCCGCCGCACGGCTCGGTCACGACCTCGGGCGCCTCGCAGTGCACCCAGTGGCCCGACCGGTCGAGGACGACCGGCCGGCCCGGGAAGACAGCTCACGCATCTGGGCGGTGTCCTCGTTCATGACATAGCTGACGTCGCCCTCTACACGCCACACGACCGGGCCGTCGTATGCGATGCACCGGTGTCCGGGAAGTCGACGATCGCCAGTCGTGGCTCCGTGCGACGTCCACGGTGAGCGGTCGTGGTCGGGCAGGTCGATGAGCAGGCAGCGGGCGCGGGTGCCGTCAGGGCCGGCGAGCACCTTGTCGAGCTGGGTCCAGTGGCGCGGCAAGCGCTGTACCGGGGGTCGATGTGACCGGGTGTCGATGCGACCGGGCGTCTTACAAGCGGTGAGGCACGAAACACTTTCGGCCAAGCCCGGATCCACCGATGATCTGGGTCGGGTGAGCGTGCCGCGACCAGGAGATGCGGTGCCGTGGTGGGAAATTGGCACGTGCGAAGGTTGTTTCGCTGGTGGCCGGGACGGTCGCCGGGGCCGACTCGATCGGCGACCTGGCATCCTGCGCCACGGCGGGATGGCACGGCTTTTCAGCATCGCCTCCGCGCCCTCTACCGATCTGGCCGCCCAGGCCCCGCAGGTCGTCGGTGACG
The DNA here is from genome assembly GCA_038210185.1 of Actinomycetales bacterium. GTDB lineage: Bacteria > Actinomycetota > Actinomycetes > Actinomycetales > Dermatophilaceae > Fodinibacter. The sequence continues at coordinate 28,192 of JBBQWX010000037.1, read as the reverse complement.
GCGCAGGTGGGTGCGTGCCGGTCGATGTCGACGGCACGATCGCAGCTACCTATCGAGCCTGGCTCAACACCGCAATGGATAGGAGCACGAATCCCGGGTGAAGTTGATCTCGGCCGGCGGCGTGGCTGTCTTGGTGTACCGGAGCGGATTCCTTGTGGGCACCCCAGGCGACCACGACCTCGATGTGCAGCTCGTGCGCATCGAGCGCGGACTTCAGATGGGCGCGTTGCGGTCGGTGATGCTCTCCTCCACGCCGGAGGGGCCAGTGGTACCGCGCACGACGTCGGTGTGCCAGAGTGACCACGACGTTTCGAGGGACGGGAGGTGCCATGTCCTCACGCGTGCTCCCGGCCGGCCGGCGCTACACCATCGGATCAGTGCAGACCCCGCAGGGGGACCTGGCCGTAGGCAACTGGCAGGCGACCACGGCCGACCCGACGACCCCGGCTCCCGTCGTGCTGGCCGTCCACGGGATCACCGGCAATCACCGATGTTGGCCAATGCTGGCCGACAGCCTCAAGGGTCACAGGATCATCGCTCCGGACCTGCGGGGCCGGGGTCGATCCTCCACACTGGATGGCCCCTACGGGATGGTTGCCCACGCCGAGGATCTCATCCGCATCCTCGATGCTCAGGGCCTCGAGGCTGCCACGCTCGTCGGGCACTCGATGGGCGCATTCGTCACCTTGGTGGCCGCGCACCGGTATCCCGACCGGGTCAAGGGCCTGATCCTCGTCGACGGCGGCCTGCCGATGACGCGCGAGATCCCCGACAACCTCGACGACACCTTGGTCCTCACCCAGCTGAGGAGCCGACTGGAGACGACGTTCGCCCACGAGCGCGACGCCGTAGCGGCATGGCGAGCGCACCCGGCCTTCCTGCACTCGTGGTCCCCTGTCATGGCCGACTACGCGGTGTACGACCTCGGTGGCGAACGCCCACAGCTGCGATCGCGCGCTCGGCTGCCTGGACTCGTGGCGGACTCGCGCGACATCATGACCGGAACAGCCCACCGGGTCGCCATCGAGGAACTGACCCGGCCGGTGCAATGGCTCACCGCGAGCCGCGGCCTACTCGGGGAGCAACCCGGTCTGTACCCACTGGACCTCGTACTGCACTGGCGGGAGCGCTACCCCCTTGTCGCCGTTCACCCCGTGCCGGACGTGAACCACTACACCATCGTCCTCAGCCGTTCTGGCAGCGAAGCGATCGCGGCAGCCGTTCTGCGAAGCGCGCAGGGCAACTTCCAGCAGTGCTCAGAGCGGCCGCAGGGCGGGACGCCGCCGACTTTTCCTCGACGACCCAGCTCCCCACCCTGACGAACGCGGCAGGCTTCTGAACCGCAGTGACGAGCGTGGGAACCATCAGTTGAGTGGTCCAGTTCGTCGAGTCTCCTCGCCACGCGCCGAGGAGGACCAGGGCGCCGCAGTAACGACATACCCGACCCCGGATGAAGCCTGACAGCCAGCACCCGGGGTGCGCGTCCGCTCGTTGGGTGACGAGGTAGAGACCCATCGGGCCGCTCGTCGCACCCATCCCGATGAGCAGGCCACAGCCGGGTCAGAGCCGTCGGGGCGAGCATCGTCCCCGGTAGCCATGATGAAGCCGAGGCTGACCACGGCGACCAGCGGCCGCTGATCGGTCACGTGCGCCATGAGGGTCGTCCGGTACACAGGTACGCGGTGTAGGCCGCAACGCCTGGAGCCTGAAGAACTCCGCGAGTACCGAGGCTCGGGTGGATCGTGCGATCCCACCGGCCTTGAGCCGCTGGCCGTGCGCGGGCGACGCGACGTGGTGGGGCCGAGCCAGTGCCAGCCGCACCATGGCGGCGAGGACAGCCAACGCAGCCACATGCCGATGCCGAGTCGCCACGTTCCTCCGACGGCGTGCTGCATCGGCAGGGTTCCAGCGCTCGCCTCCGCACCCGCGCCCGTCGGGGTGACCGTGTGCGCGGAGGTCATGGCGGGACGCGATCGGGAGTCGCGGCGATCGGCGCGGGCATCAGGACGTCGGTCACCGCGATGGCAGACATCGCCAGGGGCCGTCCCCGCCGCCATCTCTGCGAGGGTGGGAACCACAGCCCGGAGGAGCTGCCCGATGTGAGGAGCGGTCCCAAGCATCGACGCTCGCCCTCAGCCTGGCCGCGAGCAGAAGACCGCGACAGAGGTCAACCACGTTGCGGGCGGGGCGCCATGATCGGGGCGCCAGCGTCCACGGCTGCTCAGCCGAGCACGGAATCCGGGCCGCTACGCGGAGTCGGCAGAGCCAGCAGCCCGTGGAGGGCGATGAGGCAGACGGTGTCCGCCACCACCTCGGGATCGCCGTCTGGGCGCACCCAGTCGGTCAGCGAGTTGACCAAACCGAAGATCATCCGGGCTGTCAGCCAGGGATCGAGCTCGGGGCGCACTCGCCCATCCTCGGCGGCTCTGGCCACGAGGGCGGCCAGGTAGTTGTCGAAGAGTCGCCGACGCCCCAGGGCCCGCCGTTCGACGTCGGTGTTTCCCCGGACCCGCAACAACAAGGTGACGAACGGAAGCTCGTCGATGAGCACCGCGACCGTGGCGCGGATCAGGAACTCGAGCCGCTCAACGGATCCGAGGGTGAGCTCCTGCGTCTGTGCGACGGCCTCCGCGAGCCTGCCCAGCGCGCGATCTAGCGCCAACTCGAGGAGCTCGTCCTTGCTCGCCACGTGGTGGTAGATGGCTGACTTGGAGATGCCGAGGTGCTTGGAGAGGTCCTCCATGCTCGCTCCATCGAAACCCTTGGCCGTGAAGACCTCTACGGATGACGAGAGCAGCGAGTCCACGTCATAGCCGGGTCGGCCGCGGCCGACCTTCGAGGGACTTTTACCAACCGAACGTCCAGTCATGTGGCTAGTATCCTCCATAGAGCCTCACCAGGCCTGCTCGAGCCCCGACCACGACGAAGGCTGCTCAGTCTCGTGTCGCGTTCGCGGGTGAACCCCCACCGGCAGCGTCGCCGTGACGTCACGTACGACACCCCGGTTCGGACCCGAAAGAGGAGATCGCCCCATGGCCTCCAGTCCCTCCACGCCGCAGGCTCCGTACGCAGTCTCCCTGCTGACCATCGAGGACGCGATGGACATCGCCATGTGGCGGATGCCGGGGCCATGGGCCGTCCAGGACTCCCTGGAGCCCCCTCCCCCGGACGAGGGCTTCTGGGCGGTGCGCGACGCGGCAGACCGGCTGGTCGGGTATTGCTGCTTCGGTGAGGGGGCCCGCCCCCCGGGGCTGGCGCACACTCCGGGGAAGCTCGACGTCGCCTTGGGCATGGACCCTCAGTACGCCGGGCGCAAGCTCAGCCACCAGTTCGCCGAAGCCGTTGTCGCACACTCTCGCCGGATAGGCGAGAACCGAGTTCTTCGATGTGCGGTGCCGTCCTGGAACGCCAAGGGTCGACACACGAGCGAAGCTGCGGGCTTCCACCTCGTCGGGTCGCACGAGGTGAAGGGTGGCCGCAGCACGACCACCTTCTTCATCTACGAGATGTGAGGCTCGGCGCCCATGAGTGACTCACCCAACTCCGGCCTTCCCGCGTCCGCGGACGTCCCTGAGCAGGTAGCCGTCGTGGGAGGCGGCACCATGGGATCCGGCATCGTCCACGTCCTGCTCGCCGCCGGGATCCCCACCATCTTGTGCGAGGTCGATGACGCGGCGCTCACGCGCGCCCTCGCCATGGTGGCGGCGAGCCTGGAGGGGGCAGAGTCCCGAGGGAAGCTCCGTGAGACGGTGCCAGAGACGCTCGCCCGACTGACGACCACGACGGCGCACGACCAGCTGGGCGCGGCAGACGTCGTGATCGAGGCGGTGCCGGAGATCCCCGAGCTCAAGATCCAGATCCTCACCTCCATCGAGCGTCACCTCACTCCCGACACCGTCCTCGCGACGAACACGAGCTCCCTGTCGCTGAAGTCGTTGGCTGAGCCACTGGCCCATCCGCATCGCTTCATCGGTATGCACTTCTTCAACCCCGTCCCGGCGCAGGTTCTGCTCGAGATCGTCCGGATCTCCGCCACCGACGACGCGACGCTGAAGACCGTGCGAGCGCTGGCTGCCGTGCTCGGCAAGGAGACCATCGAGATCAACGACTCCCCGGGTTTCGCGACGAGCCGCCTGGGGGTGCTGATCGGTCTCGAGGCGATCCGGATGGTCGAGGAGGGCGTCGCAACGCCGGAGGACATCGACAAGGGCATGGTGCTCGGCTACCGCTACCCGATCGGACCCTGTCGCCTCGGCGACCTGGTGGGCCACGACGTGCGTCTGGGCATCGCCGAGTACCTGTACCGCGAGCTCGGCGACCGATTCGAGCCGCCTGCCCTGCTTCGCCAGATGGTGGCCGAGGGGAAGCTTGGGAAGAAGTCGGGTTTGGGATTCTTCTCGTGGTAGAGCGCGCGATGGTGGCGGTCCGCCGCGAGGGCCCCTTGATCTTCATCGGTCTGGATCGGCCGGACAAGCTCAACGCACTTGACCAAGCACTGTGCGACGAGCTGACTGCGACGTTTCGGGACCTGCGTCACGAGCGGAGCATCCTCGTCCTGCACTCCACGACGCCAGGGATCTTCGTCTCGGGAGCCGACATCGCCGAGTTGATCGAGCGCGACGCCGAGATCGGGATGCGGGGGGTGAACGCTCAGCTCTTCGAGCTGCTCGAGTCGCACCGTTGGCCGACGGTCGCAGCCATCGACGGCCCCGCACTCGGCGGCGGCTGCGAGCTGGCCTTGGCGTGCGACCTGCGGGTGGCGACGGCGCGGTCGGTCTTCGGCCAGCCAGAGCTGGGGCTGGGAATCCTCGCCGGTGCAGGAGGCAACTGGCGGCTGGCCCAGGCGGTCGGGACACCGATGGCTCGGCGGATGCTCTACACGGGCCAACGACTCACCGCGGCCCAGGCCCACGACGTCGGCCTTGTGGACCTGGTCGTCGACGACGAGACACACCTGATGACCGCAGCGACCGACCTTGCCACCACGGTCGCCAGCCAGTCGTGGCGGGCCCTCGAACTCACGAAGGTTGCCCTGCAGCTGCACCGACCCTCCACGACGCTGTACGACATGACTGCCCAGGCGCTGCTCTTCGACAGCGATGACAAGAAGCAGCGGATGCAGGCGTTCCTCGATGGCCGGGCCCGCCGCCGTGCTGAGCGCCGAGCCGCCGCCCCTGCAGCCGAACCAGGAGAGCAGCGATGAGTGAGCCAGAGGCCACCACGGTCCTGAGCAACGGGGTCCTCACCCTGACCCTCAACCGGCCTGCCCAGCTCAACGCCATGACGCAGTCCATGGTCGAGTTGATCATCGGGGCCACGGTGCAGGCTCGCCAGTCGGGCGCGCGCGCCTTCCTCGTGCGTGCCGAAGGTCGAGGCTTCTGCGCCGGCCGGGACCTGACCGGCTCCCAGCCGGGCGTGGAGGATGGGGGCGAGGTGCTCAGGCTCGTCTTCAACCCGATGGTTCGCGCCGTCGCGGACCTCGGCATTCCCACCATCGCGGCGGTCCAGGGCGCCTGCCTCGGTACCGGGCTTGGACTGGCCCTGGCCTGCGACGTGGTCCTCGTCGCCGACACCGCGAAGATCAGCTCACCCTTCGGCAGGATCGGCGCGGTCCTCGACTCAGGGGGCCACAAGGCGCTCGTTGATCGGTTGGGCTCGGCAGTCGCGATGGACCTCATCTACTCGGGGCGGGTCCTCACCGGCGTCGAGGCTGCGGCAGCGGGTCTGGCGTCACGCGCGATTCCGGAAGCCGAGCTGACAGCGGTCGCCGGCGACTACGCAGCCCAGGTCGCTCAGGGGCCGGTTCTGGCCTTCGCCGAGTCCAAACGCCTGGTTCGGGCACTCGCGGACTCGGCGATGTCGCTGGAACACATTCTCGATGCCGAGGCTGCCGCTCAGTCGAGGTCGTCGCGCACCAATGACTACGTCGAAGGATTCACGGCGTTCCTCGAGCGTCGCAAGCCCACCTTCACCGGGGAGTGAGCGTGCCATTCCTGATTCGGGCCGGCGTGAAGATCTGGTGGGACAGCATCGGGTCCGGGAGCCCCATGCTGCTGATCCAGGGCCTTGGTTACCCCTCCGACGCCTCGTGGCGAATCCTCCCGGCCTTGGCCACCCGGCATCGGGTCATCCTGCTCGACAACCGCGGCTCCGGGCGCTCGGACAGCCCTGCCGGCGCCTTCACGATCGAACAGCTGGCCGCCGACGCGGTCGCCGTGCTGGAGGCGGCAGGGGTCGGCTCCGCCCACGTGGCGGGCTTCTCGATGGGTGGTCTCATTGCGCAGGAGGTTGCCCTCTCCCGACCCGACCTGGCCTCCACCATCATCCTCGGGTGCGCCTCCCCCGGCGGCAAGGACTCCATCCCGCTCCGCAAGGAGGTCGCCAAACAGTTCACCGACTGGGGGAACCTCCCGGCGGAGGAGGCAGCCTGGCGAGCCTCCGCGGTCTGCTACCGGGACTCGACGCCATCAGTAGCCATCCGCGCGGACATCGCCGTGCGCATGCAGCATCGGGGCGACCGCCACGGTTACGTATCCCAGCTGGGAGCCGTCGCGAAGTACCGCGGAGCCGGGAGCCGGATGCGTGAGCTATGGACTTCCCCCACCCTCGTGGTGCACGGAGCCGCCGACCTGATCGTTCCGGTCGCCAATGCCCACGTTCTCCACGACATCTCACCCCATGCGGAAGTGGCGATCTTTCCCGATGCCGGACACATCCTCATGACCGATGCCCAGGAGGAGCTCACCGAGACGATGCTCGACTTCATGGACCGTCACCCCGGGGCCCTCATGCGCACCGAGCCCGTCGCCGCCATCGGGTCCTAGGGGCAGCTGGTGAACGCCCGGGCCGACGTGGTGTCGACCATGCAGGATGACGTGCCCCTGACCGTTCCGATGATCCTGCGGCACGCACTCACGCTCCACGGTCCCGCGCGGATCGCCGTCGTGACGCCGCAGGGCACGCAGCACACCACCGTGGCAGCCACGGCAGCACGAATCCACGCCCTCACCGGGGCCCTGCGCGCCGCCGGCGTGCAGCCAGGCGAGTGCGTGGGCACCTTCGCCTGGAACACCCTGCCGCACCTCGAGGCCTACTTCGCGATCCCAGCCAGTGGGGGCACCTTGCACACCATCAACGTGCGACTGGCCCTCGATGACGTGGCGTTCATCGTGGGGGAAGCCCGCGATCGCCTCGTATTCCTCGATGCCTCCCTGTGGGAAACCTTCGTCGCGGTGCTCCCTCAGTGCCCGAGTGTCGAACACATCATCCTCTGCGGGGATACCCAAGGCATCGACACCTCGACGGCACCGATCCACGTCACCGAGTACGAGTCCTTCCTCGCAGCCGCGGAGCCGTTGATCGCCGACGTCGCGGACGAGCGGGCGCCTGCAGCGATGTGTTACACCTCGGGCACGACCGGCCGCCCGAAAGGCGTGGTCTACAGCCACCGCTCCATCTACCTGCATGCCGCCGCGAATCTCTTCGCAGGGGGTTTCGGAATCTGCGACCGCGACACCGTTCTCCAGGTGGTCCCGATGTTCCACGCCAACGGATGGGGCTTTCCCTATGCCGCGTTCCTCGCGGGCGCCTCGTTGGTGCTCCCCGACCGCCACCTGGCTCCCGAGGCCCTGGTGTCACTCATCCAGACCGAACGCCCCACCGTGAGCGGCGGCGTGCCGACGGTGTGGCGGTCGGTCTTCGATCATGCGGAGGCAACGGGTGCCGACGTGTCCTCGCTCCGCCTGATCTCGTGTGCGGGATCGGTCGTCCCGCAGTCCCTGCTACGGGACTGGCTGGGTCGAGGTGTCGAGATGTACCAGGCTTGGGGGATGACGGAGACCTCGCCGTTGGCTGCCATCGCCCGCCCACCGCACCTTGACCGCCAGCGCGACCAGTGGTACTGGCGCACACGTACGGGTCGAGCCGTTCCCGGTGTCGAGATCCGCGCGGTGGGCGACGACGGGGTGGTCCTACCTGCTGACGGAGTCACCGCCGGTGACTTGCAGGTCCGCGGGCCGTGGGTCGCAGGTCGCTATCACGGCGACCGAGGGAGCGACGCGTTCCAGGAGGGATGGCTGCGCACGGGCGACGTCGGCACGATCGACGACGCGGGTGCGATGAAGATCACCGACCGCTCCAAGGACCTCATCAAGTCAGGCGGTGAGTGGATCTCCTCCGCAGCGATCGAAGACCGCCTCTGCGAGCTCCCGGACGTGGTCGAGGCCGCGTGCATCGGCATCCCGGACCCGCGCTGGCAGGAGCGCCCGCTCGCCCTGGTCACCGTGCGACCCGGAGCGACGGTCACGATGGCGCAGGTTCGCGAGCATCTCGAGCACACAGTAGCGCCCTGGCAGGTGCCCGACCGCGTGCTGGCCGTCTCGTCCATCGCGCGCACCGGAGTGGGCAAGATCGACAAACCGGCCCTGCGGCACGCCTACGCCAACGAGCAGCTCAACGGGGTTGAGCTGCCTTCCGGCTGACTGCCTGCCTTCCGCCCCCGCCGCCAGTGCGGTGCACGCGGAAGGCAGGCTGCGAATCACGAACCGGACGTGGCGTCCTTGCGCTCCGCGCTGTTGGCGGACTCGGTCGGTGCCTGCACCTTGGCGTCGGTCGGCGGCTCCCTCAACGTGCCCGTTGACGTGCCCGTCGTGGTGTCCTTCGAGGCAGACCGCTTCGTCACTGGTGCCTGCGTGGTGGCGCCTCGGGTGGTCGCCGGCTCGGGCTTGACGGTGCTGTCCGCCGTCGTCCTGGGCGCCGAAGCCTTCTTCTTCGTGGGGGCCGCCGACGTCGCAGGGGCGGGCCCACCGCCGACCGGCGCCGACTTGGCCTGCGCCGCCACATCGGAGGCACGCCCCTTGCGCTGACCTGCTGCGCCCGCAGCCGCCCGGCGCCTTGTCGCCGCGCCACCGGCCTCATCGCGCTTCTGAGCCGCGCGGGACCTCGCCGCAGCGACCTCGCGCCGGCCGTGCGCAGCTACGCTCGCCGCGGCCACGGCCTCGGCGGCTGCCTCAGGGCTGGGCGCCGGTGCCGACGGACGGTTCGAGCGCACCGGCGGATCTGCAGGCTGAGTTGCCTGAACCGACGCACTCGCCGCCGCTTCGGCGGCATCTGCCGCTGCCTTGGCGGCGTTCTTCATCACTTCGAGGAACGCCGCAGCGGCCTCGGCTCCGATGCCCGGCATCGCCGCGAACTGGGCGGGGTCCGGAGTCGGCATCTTGGGCCACGAGGCGGGCCCCGCGCGCGCGATCTGGGGCAGGTCCGGCATCTTGAACAGGTTCGCCATGGTGGGCAGGCCCGGCATCGCCGGCATGCCCGGCATCGCCGGCATGCCCGGCATCGCGGGGAGGCCCGGCATCGCGGGAGCACCCGCGGCGCCACGCTCGCTCGGCGTGCCTGCCCCCACGGGCCGGGGCGATGCCCCGGTGGTCCTGGCTGAGTCCTGCAGCGCGACGACCTCACGCGCAAACGCACGCTGCAGCTTCAGCAGTTCCTCGGCGAACTCGAACGCCTGTCTGATCGCAGTGGCCTGCTGCTCGCGAAGATCGCGCGGCAGACCCAAGATACTTGCGGTGTGCTTCGGGTCCGGGCCCACAGCCGCAAGGCGTTTGGCCCAGAGGCGAGCGCCTTCCACCGCGACGACGTGGGCTGCCCGCAGCTGCTGAAGCATCTGCTCCTGCAGCACGGCAGCGGTTTCGGTGAAGCTCGTGGCGTCGGTCTTGTCCTGGCTCATGTCGTCCTCATTGGTAGTTTCGGGGCTGGCGGTGCCGGGTTCGGGTCTAACGCTCCGTCGCGAAACGACAACCCGGACCAATGACGGCACCCGGCCGGGCGTGGCACCTACGGTGCTGTGATTGCCTACGTGCGTGGCTATCTACCGGGGCGCTTGGAGTCCCCCTGGGGCACGTGGGGGGTTCGGGGGGCGATGAAGGAGGCCCGGAACACCTCCTGGACGAACTCCCGGTGCAGGTTCACGATCGCGATCGCCGTCGCGTACTGGTTGTCCAGGATTCTCTCGGGGTCGCCGAGCGCGTCCTGCATAACCGTCGGGAGCTCGTGATAAAGATTGAGGTCGGGCATGAGGGGTGCGACGGCCTTCATCCAGCCGGCGTACGCCTCGATGGCTCCCTGCTGCCAACTCGTCAGGATCGACAGCCCCTGCTCGTTCATGCTCCGGACGAAGTCCTCATACGTGAGCACCATGCGCATCTCCTCATTGATTAGCGGGCCGAATCCGGTGCCCAACTCCGGAAAGTAACCGACCGTTCATTTGGGATACTACGGGCCATGCTCCCCACCCACAACGGACCGAACCACACCAGGCCAGGTCGGCGGCGAGATCACACTAGGCGTGGGAACTCAGGTAACTGCGGTAGACGATGAGGAGCACTCTCTTCTCCTCATCGGTGAGGATCGAGTCGGCCGCGATGGCCTCCTCGACGTGTAGAACCGACGCCTCGGCCACCTCGACGGCCTTGGTCTTGTCGAGCATGTCCTCGAGGGAGAGATGCAGGGCGTCGCCGATCTGGAGGAGGATCCGCACGGTGGGATCATGCATGCCGCGCTCGAGCTGGGAGAGGTAGGCATTCGAGACCTGGGTGGCCTGCGAGAGCTGCCGTAGGGACATGTTGGCCAACTCCCGCTGGTGGCGGATGAGGGCGCCCATACCTGCACGCTGCTGCTCCCAGGGGCTCAGCGGCGGCAGTTCAGCGTCCTCGCCGCTCATTTCGCGCCCACCCTCCGGGAGACAACGGTCCACGTAGACCTCCCGCAGAAGCCGCCCATCCGAGCGGCCCCTGCAGAGGTGCGGCGTGGACTCACTTCTTGGGCGTCGAGGCCTCGAGCAGCTGGTGGACGAACTGCTTGTTCAGCTCAAGGAGCTTGCCCGCGAAATCGTAGACCGAGTCGACGATCTCTTCCGGCTGGCCGAGGGCCTTGGTGAACTCCTCCGGCAGCTCGGGAATGGCGGGCGCACCCACGGAGAACTGCGCAGCCTGCTCGTTCCACGCGCGAATGGCCTCGAGGGTGGCTGCCTGTCCGGTGCGGATGGCGTCCAGCGCCTGCGTCTGCATCGCCGCCACGGCTTCCTGGGGGTTGACTGGGGTGCTCATGGTTGAACTCCTTCAACTTTTGCTCGGATGAACGTTCGGTCAGTATATACAGCAAGCGCTCAATATATCAATCATGCGTCCGTGGGCTGGTCCCCGCGGCAGGCATTGACGGTGATGATGTCGTACGCAGCGCAGACCTCGTCCCGCTGGTTGGTCACCTCGACGTCCCACGTCACCTCGCCCCAACTTGCTCCTGCTCGCAGAGCCTTGTGCTTGGCGGTCAGGCGCACCTTGATCTCGTCGCCGGGATAGACGGGCTGGACGAAGCGCAGGTTGTCAAGTCCGACGTTCGCCAGCACAGGACCCGGGTCGGGGTCGACGAAGAGGCCCGCGGCCGCGGCCAGAACGAAGTACCCATGGGCGACGCGGCCCGTGAAGATCGGGCTCGCGGCTGCAGCGGCCTCATCCATGTGGGCGTAGAACGTGTCCCCGGTGAAGTGGGCGAAGTGCTCGATGTCCTCAATGGTCACGAGCCGACGTCCAGTGTGCAGGGTGTCGCCGAGTCGCAGGTCCTCCAGGTGGAGTCGGAAGGGATGGACCGCCGGCTCGAGCTGGCGCGCCCCAGCGTTCCATCGATCCGTGATCGAGACACCCATGGTGGCCGAGCTCGCCACACTCGTGGCCTGCAGCAGGTGGAGAACGGCCCGCCGCCCGCCAAGCTCCTCGCCACCGCCCGCCCGCCCCGGACCTCCGTGGATGAGCTGCGGGAGAACCGCACCATGGGGAGCCGACCCCCGCGCGATGTCGCGGTTGACGACGAGCACGCGGCCGTGCCACGGCGCGATGGAGCGCACCACCTCGCGCACGAACTGCGGGTCGTTGGACACCACCGACGCCACGAGCGAACCCTCGCCCCGCCCCACCAGAGCCACAAGGTCGCTCGGGCTGTCGAACGGGATGATGGTCACGACAGGCCCGAACGCCTCCACCGTGTGGACTGCGGCGCCATTCGACTCACGGGCCAGCAGGACTGTGGGCGCGAAGTAGCCGTTGATGTCAGCGGCCCCGTCGGGGGCCACGTCGAGGTCGGGGCCGCCGACGACGACGTCCGCTTCGGTCATGAGAATCCGCACTGCAGTGACCACGTCCGCTCGGTGGTCAGCGCTCACCAGAGGGCCCATGTGCGTCCCCTCTTCGCGGGGGTCACCGATGACGACCTTGGCCAACTGAGCCCGCAGTGCCTCGATCACGAGGGGGACCTGCTCTCGAGGGACGAGAACCCGACGGATCGAGGTGCACTTCTGCCCGCTCTTCGAGGTCATCTCGCGAGCGACGGCCTTGGTGAACAGGGTGAACTCGTCCTGCTCGGAAGCAGCATCCGGGCCGAGAACGGTGGCGTTGAGAGAGTCTGCCTCGGCATTGAGCAGCACACCCCGCTGGGTGATGGCAGGGTTGGCCCGCAACGTGGCTGCCGTGGCGGCAGAACCCGTGACAGAGACGTAGTCGCCGACCCCCAGGTGATCCAGCAGCTCGCGGGCGCTACCCGCAAGGAACTGGAAGCTGCCAGGAGGCAGGATGCCCGACTCGACGATCTGGCGAGCGACGATCTCGGCGAGGTGCGCCGTCGTGGTCGCCGGCTTCACGATGACGGGAAGGCCGGCCAGGAAGGCCGGGGCCAGCTTTTCGAGCATCCCCCAGACCGGGAAGTTGAACGCGTTGATGAGCACCGCGATCCCGGGACGGGAGGTGTACACCGTCTGCCCCACGAACCCGGGGTTGCCGATCAGCGACTCTGCGTCACCGTCGACGACGATGGTGTCGCTGGGCATCTCCTTCAGGCCGATGTTCGCATAGACCGACAGCACCTGGATGCCGCCTTCCACGTCGACCCGGGCGTCCGCCATGGTGGCACCCGAGCTCGCATAGTCCACATAGACCTCAGAAGTATGTTGTGTCAGGTACTTCGCCAGTGACTTCAGCATGAGCGCCCGCTCGTGGAAGGTCATGGCCTTGAGCGAGGGCCCGACCGCGCGGGCCGCACCCACCGATGCGGCCAGGTCCACACCACCGCCGTGGACGAGCGCGGCGACGGCACCCGTTGTCGGGTCGAGGACCTCGTGGAGCACGCCAGAGCCCCCGGTCCACTCGCCGCTGACGAAGCTACTGACGTGGTGTGTCATGCGATGTCCAATCAATGCGCCAAAACGATGGTTGTCCGAGGTGAACCGCAAGGGTGAGGGAGGCGTCCGGGCTGCTGCCCATGGATCACGAGGCAGCGCGTGCCGCTGCGAGGAGGTCATCGAAGCCTTCGGTGATGCCGTCCAGTAGCGGGGTCACCGTCGGGAAGCTCCCCTCGTCGGTGACCGCGTTGATCGTGGCGTCACCGTTGTAGCTCATCACCGAGACCGCCATGCGCAGGGGAGCCCACAGTGCGATGCACGCCCCGAGCCGGTGCATCTTGCGGCCGAGGAGGTAGAGCGGGTTCTGTGGGCCCGGCACGTTGGTGATGACGGTGTTGACGAAGGTGGGCGCGGTGGCAGCCATGCGGCTGCCCATCATGAGCGTCATCGGGCTCATCAGGCTGGAGCCGGGGTTGATCGCATTCGCGGGCATGGCCTTCTTCAGCGACTTGTACGCCGACGTCTGTTCGTGGATGCGCGACAGCCGATCCACCGCCGGCATCCCGCCGAGCGGGATCTCCAGCACCATGGCACCGATCTCGTTGCTGCCCTCGCCCCCTTGGCCGCTGCTGTGGAGGGAGACGGGGACCATCGTGCGCATGACCCTCCCCTCGACCTCAACCGGTAAGTGGGCGGCAATGGCTTTGGAGTAGCCGTAGCCACAGGCCGCCAGCACCACGTCGTTGACGGTGCCACCCAACCCGTTGCGGATCTCGCGGATCTTCGCCAGGGGAATCGTGGTGAGGCCGTAGTGTCGGCCCACCTCGACGGGACCGTTGATGGCGTTCGGGGGCAGCGGGACCCCCACCTGGACGAGGGCCGCCGGGTCGATCTCGGGAAAGCTGGGTGCCTGTACCGTGCCGGACATGAAGCTCGTCCACGCCTTGACTGCGTCGGCCCAGGCATCCCGCTGCAACCGTTGGAGCAGGATGTGGTCCGGCACGTCGCGACGGGGGCGCCAGTTGTCGTGCACGGGTGGCTCGCCCTCCGGGCTGGGGCTGAGGAGCAGTCGGACGATCTCCGTGGAGTTCACGCCGTCGACCATCGCGTGATGCATCCGCACGACGAGCAGCCAGCGGTCATCGGCCAGCCCCGTCACGAGGTGGACCTGCCACAGGGGAATGGTCATGTCCATGGGCGTTGACATGATCCGCGAAACGGCCTGCCCCACCGGGTTGTCGGCCGCCTGACGCGGATGCACCTTGACGTGGCACTCCATCTCGAAGGAGACGTCGTCCACCCACACGGGCAAGCCCAGACCGAACGGCATGTGGCGGAGCCGTTGCCGGAAGCGCGGGACGAGGGCTAGCCGATCAGCGATCGCCTGCATGATCTCCTGACGGGATGGAGCGGGCCCCTCGAAGACCAGGACCATCCCGACGTCGTTGTGGCTGCGCCCGTCCTCGCTAAAGAGAAACGACGCATCCATCATGCTCATGCGGTCCATCTGGGTCACTCTCCGTGTACGTAGCGGCCGGGGGCCGGGGCGATGGGGGGGTAGGTGATCGAGCCAGGGGTCAGGGGCGCCGGGCGTTCGAGCTCGCCGCGCTCGATGAGCCAGTCCACCCAGTGCTCCCACCACGAATCCTCGGTGTGGGTGGCCCGTGCCCGCCAGGCATCGGGGTCACCGTCGACGACCGGGCCGCTCCAGAAGGCCGCGCGGGCCTTTCCCATGGGATAGATGATCGACTGGACGTGCCCCGTGGGCGTCAGGACGAAGGTGGCGTCCCCACCCATCGCGGCGGCACCGGCGTAGCAGCCCTTCCACGGAGAGATGTGGTCTGACATCCCCGCGATGTGGTAAGTCGCGACGTCGACCGAACGCAGGTCGAGGGGGACACCCAGAACCGTCATCGCGCCGGGCTCCAGCAGGCTGTTCTCCAGACTCATTCGGGTCATGTCGTAGGCGAACTGCGCCGGCATCCCCTGGCCGTCTGCGTTCCAGTACATGATGTCGAAGGCCGGCGGCTTCTTGCCCAGCAGCCATTCGTCGATCAGGTAGCGCCACACGAGGTCGTTCGGACGCATCCAGACGAACGTCGAGGCGATGTCGGCCGCGCTGATCACCTCGGCTCGTTCGGCGCGCTGACGAACCTTCTCGAGGCCACGGTCGGAGGCCGTCACCCCGATCCCTCCTGGTTCGCCGAAGTCGATCACCGTGACCCCGTGGGTGCCGGTGCGGATACGGGTGTCCTTCTCCGCACCCCCCGCGGCCAGCAGCATCGCGAGCAGCATGCCCCCCGAACAGTCACCGAACAGGTGGGCCGAGGATGCACCGGAAACCGACAGCACGACGTCGACGGCCTGCCGAGCCTTGTCGAGGTAGGCGTCCACCCCCCAATCGCCGTCATCCTCACGAGGGTCGCGCCACACGATGGTGTAGACGGCGATCCCTCGCCCCACGGCGTACTCGATCAGGCTGCGCCCCGGCGCGAGGTCCCAGAAGTAATACTTGTTCACCGGGGGAGGCAGCAGGAGCAGGGGGGTGCCGCTGACGGTCGCCGTGGTCGGGGTGTACTGAATCAGCTCGAACATGGGGTCGCTGTGGATCACCCAACCGGGGGTGACTGCGAGGTTGTGTCCCACCTCGAAGGCGGACCGGTCGACCTGGGCCGGATAGCCGCGGTTCGTCATCACGTCATTGACGAAGTTGAGGAGCCCCGCGCGCAGGGAGGCACCCCCGGTCTGGAACGCGAGCTTGATCGCCTCCGGGTTCCCCGCCAGGGTGTTGGTGGGCGAGAGCGCGGTGGTGATCGCCGCCATGACCATCTTGGCGCGCTCCCTGGTCCGCCAGTCGACGTCGTCGCGCTCCACCAGGGCCATCATCTCCCGCTCCCACAGGGCGTAGCTGGCCGCAACGCGACGATAGACCGGATTGTCGACGAACGCGTCGTCCCGAAAGCGCTTGTCCTGGGCGGGAATGGAGCTGTCGTGGAACCCGAGCAGGATCTGCGGCACCTTCAGTGCCAAGTCGAGACTCGTCTTCGCAAGGTCCGCAGGCGCGACGGTACGCACGAGCGACTCGAACATGACCAAGGGGTCGAGCGTCGCGATGAGCTCTCCGCCGAGCGCCGACTGGGCGTCGGCATCGAGGTCGTCGGCGACATCTGGATCAGCGGTCTGGGCCGGGGCCCGTTCGCCAGGTGGCTGTCCGCCACTGGCGCGCTGCGACGGCGTGCGGGCAGACATCACGCGGGAACGAGGAGATTGATCCGGTCGAGGAAGTCAGAGATCAGGGGGGCAGCTTGGTCGGGGAGGTCGAAGAGGAAGAGGTGTCCGCCATCCTCGAGGACGTGCAGCTCGGCCCCCTTGATGATCTGGGCGATGAGTCTGCTGTTGGCGACCGGAGCCATCGGGTCCTCCTCACCGCCGAGGACGAGGGTCGGTTTGTCGATCGTCGACAACCACGACAGCGAGCTCCACCCCGAGAAGGCCGCGATCTGGGCGCCCACCCCCAGCAAGGTCGTTCGGTGGGCATCCCACCCCGCGAGCTCGTCCTCGAAAAGCCGAGGGTGACGCCCACATCGCCCGCGGTAGATGATCGGCGCCGCCATCTCGCGCACCAGCGGAATCATGTATCGCAGCGGGTTCGCGGCGGTCATGATCGTCAGCGGGTCCGCAGGGAAACCCCCCGCCCCCGGGGCTGTGGCGCACAGAAGCAGGCTGTTGACGTACTCGGGGAAGTCCTTGGCCATCTGCTGGGCGATGGTGCCGCCGAACGAGAAGCCGAGGACGTCCGCCTTGGCCACGCCGACGTGGTCGAGCACCTGGGTGTAGAACTCGGCGAGCTCCGGCATGCTCAGAATGTGGTTGGGCGGGCTCGACAAGCCCGTCCCCGGGTGGTCCACCGCGATGATGTCACGGCCGATCAGTTGCTTGGTGAGCGGCTCCCACGCCTCAAGGCACCCGCCGAGTCCGTTGATGAGCAGCAACGGCCGACCGGGCCGTTCCTGCCGGCGGATCCGAACTTTGAGATCCATGATGCGGACGAAGGTGTCCTCCATCGTGGAATAGCGGACCTTCTTGATGAACGACATCGGGCCGGGACCTCCATGGCTTGCTGAGCTTGGATGCGAATGAGGGGTCAGTCGAAAACGATGATGCTGCGGGCGACTGACCCCCGCTTCATCTCCTCGAAGGCCACGTTGACCTCCGCCAGGGGCCGCCGGGCTGACACGAGCTCATCGAGCTTGAGTCGACCCTGGGCGTACAGTTCGGCGTAGCGAGGCGTGTCGGTGCGGAAGTTGTTCGACCCCATGAGTGACCCGAGCAGCTTCTTCTCGGACATGAAATCGACCCCGGGAAGCTCGATGGACGTCCCCACCGGGATCATGCCCACGACCACCGCCGTGCCGCCGGGACGGAGCATGGCGAAGGCCTGCTCCGTGGTGTCCTTCAGCCCGATGGCCTCGAAGGCGTAGTCGACACCGTCACCAGTGAGACCGCGCACCGTCTCCAGCACGGTCCCATCGCTGGCGTCTATGACGTCTGTCGCACCGAACGAACGGGCCATCTCGCACTTGTCGGTGCTGCGGTCGACCGCAATCACACGGGCTGCGCCGGCGAGCACTGCCCCCTGTACGACGTTGAGGCCCACCCCCCCGCACCCGATGACCGCGACGGTGGACCCGGGCCGGACCCGTGCCGTGCGGAACACCGCACCGAGGCCTGTGGTCACGGCACAGCCGAGAAGGGCTGCCCGGTCCAACGGCAGGTCGTCTCTCACGGTGGCGACAGCGTTCTCGTGAACGAGCATCCGCTCGGCGAAGGCCGACACATCGAGGAACTGATGGATGTCGGTACCTTGGCGACGCAGTCGCTGAGGCTCACCTCGTCCGCGCCGGGTCCCTCGCTTGGAACAGAGGACCAGCTGGCCAGAGAGGCAGTACTCACAGGTGCCGCAGAAGACGCTCAGGCAGGTCACGACGTGTTCACCGGGCTTGACGAAGGTGACATCGCGACCGACCTCCAGGACCACCCCGGAAGCCTCGTGCCCGATGACGGTCGGCGTCCGGGTCTTGAACTTGCCTTCCATGAAGTGCAAGTCGCTGTGGCACACACCAGCGGCCGACGTCTGGATGAGGACCTCACGCGGTCCCACGGCGTCGTGCTCGACGTCGTCCACGATCACCAGCTGCCCCGGGACAGCCTCCAACAACGCGGCCTTCACGGTGTGCCTTCCCTTGTGGCTGCCTGCGGTAGGGGGATGGTCTCGGCTGGCTCGAGGGTCGCCATGGTGGCGAGTTCGAGACCCCCGATCGAGGCCAGGTTCCGCCCGGCCTCGCGCCAGGGCGCGCTCCGCATCGCTTCTGCCATCGCCTGGTCGTCGCCAAAGGTCATCACGGCGACAAGGAGGAGCCCGGGCTCGCCGTGCACCGTCTCCCGCACTCGAGAGACCTCGATGTTGACCAGGCCAGGCGTTTGCACAAGAAGAGGCACGTGGGTGTCGCGGTAGTCGGCGCTGAAACGCGCTGCATCCTCTGACGTCTGCGGCAGCCGGTATATCGCCATGAAGCGCGCCATGCAGGGCGGTCCCTTCGTCAACAGTGACGGATGGATTGGGGAGACCCGGGTGGGTCCGAGCGCGACCCGTGGCCACGGCGGCCGAAGGCGGAACTCCACGGGGCCAATTTATCGACCGACCGTTCGGTACAACCGTACACTGCGAGCATCGGTGCACACCAGAGTGCCCGCCCAAGCCCTCGGTCCGCGGTCCGCTCGCACTCGTCAGGAGCAGCGACCCAGGGCCATGCGACCCCAGGAGCTGCAATGATCACCCGCTACAGCGACCAGTTCCCCGCCCTCCACTTCGCCAGCCCGTCCGAGGGGATCCTTGAGGTCGTTCTCAACTCCCCCGGCAGACTCAACGCCGCAGACCGCGGGATGCACCGACAGCTCGCCGACGTCTGGCTGACGATCTCCCGGGACCCTGCCGTGGACGTCGTCATCGTGCGCGGAGAAGGCGGCGCCTTTTCCGCAGGTGGCGACTTCGACATGATCGATGACATCATCGCCGACTTCGGGGACCGGGCGACGGTCTGGCGCGAGGCCCGCGACCTCGTCTACAACGTCATCAACTGCGACAAGCCCGTGGTGTCCGCCATGGAGGGGCCGGCAGTGGGCGCGGGTCTCGTCGTCGGCTTGCTGGCGGACATCTCCATCGCTGGACGCTCGGCCCGCATCATCGACGGGCACACCCGCATCGGGGTCGCCGCCGGGGATCACGCCGCGATCGTCTGGCCTCTGCTGTGCGGCCTGGCCAAGAGCAAGTACTACCTCATGCTCTGCGAGCCCCTGTCCGGTGAGGAGGCCGAACGCATCGGCCTCGTCTCGCTCGTCGTTGACGACGGCGCCACCTACGACAAGGCGATCGAGGTGGCCGCGCGACTCAAAGCCGGCTCCCGCTCTGCCCTGAGCTGGACCAAGTACTCCCTGAACAACTGGCTACGGATGGCAGGGCCGACCTTCGACACCTCGCTCGCACTGGAGTTCCTTGGCTTCACGGGACCAGATGCCAAAGAGGGGGTCGACGCCGCACGGGTCAAGCGTCGCGCGCAGTTCGAGGGGCCGGGCCCTGCTTGAGCGGCCACCTCAGCCCGCCGAGCGCGTCGTTCGGCAGCTTGCGCTTTACACCTGAACGTTCGGTCGGTTAATCTACGCTGGTACTGGCACGCGGATCACCCTCAAGGGCACGTAGCGTGCCGTCACATGACTCGGCACGATGAAGTGCAGGACGGCGGAAACCCATGTACGGCGCAACCTTCGGCGAGGACGAGTCGCAAGTCCGCGAAACGGTGGTCGACACCGATGGGCAGGCCCGATTCGACCGTCTGATCGCCGACGACTCCCGGATCGAGCCACGCGACTGGATGCCGGATGCCTACCGGCAGACCGTGATTCGCCAGATCGCCCAGCACGCGCACTCAGAGATCATCGGGATGCAGCCGGAGGGCAACTTCATCACGCGCGCGCCGAGTCTGCGCCGCAAGACGATCCTGTTGGCCAAGGTGCAGGACGAGGCCGGACACGGCCAGTACCTATACTCGGCCATGGAGACGCTCGGGATGAGCCGGGACGAGGCCATGGACCTGCTCCACCAGGGCAGGCACAAGTACTCGAGTGTGTTCAACTACCCCGCCGTGACCTGGGCCGACATGGGCGCCGTGGGGTGGCTCGTCGATGGTGCTGCCATCGTGAACCAGGTGGCGCTGTGCCGGACCTCCTACGGCCCCTACGCCCGGGCAATGATCCGGATCTGCAAGGAAGAGAGCTTCCACCAGCGCCAGGGCTACGAGGCGCTTCACGTCCTCTCACGCGGCACCGAGGAGCAGCGCCGCATGTGCCAGGACGCCATCAACCGCTGGTGGTGGCCTGCGTTGATGATGTTCGGTCCTCCGGACACCCAGAGCAGCCATACGGCTCAGTCGATGCAGTGGAAGATCAAGCGCCACACCAACGACGAGCTGCGCCAGAAGTTCATCGACATGTCGGTGTCGCAGGTCGAAGTTCTCGGCATGACCTTCCCCGACCCCGACCTGGCCTGGAACGCGGAGCGCGGCCACTACGACTACGGCCAGATCGACTGGGACGAGATGTACCGGGTCGTCAAGGGCGACGGCCCGTGCAACACCAAGCGAATCGAGCACCGCAACCAGGCCCACAACGAGGGCCGCTGGGTGCGCGAAGCAAGCAATGCCAACGCGGCGAAGCAGGCCGCACGCGCCCTCGGGGAGGCTGCAGCATGAACGACAGCATCGTGCCCATCACCGCACCCCAGCCGACGACCCGCGCCGACGGATGGCGACTGTTCGAGGTGTTCGTGCGGCCCCGTCGAGGGCTGTCGCACAGCCACGTCGGGAGCATTCACGCTCCTGACGCACACATGGCCCTCAAGAATGCGCGTGACCTGTACACCCGCAGGCAGGAAGGCGTCTCCATCTGGGTGGCTGCAGCCTCCGACATCACGGCGAGCAGCCCTGACGAGCGCGACTCCTTCTTCGAGCCGGCCGGCGACAAGGTGTACCGGCACCCGACCTTCTACGACGTGCCGGAAGGGGTGCAGATGTGACTGCTTCGCCGATCGCCACGGACACGACGAAGGCGGATCGCTTCGAGTACGTCATCCGACTCGCCGACGACGCCCTGATCCTCAGCCATCGGGTCGCCGAATGGGCCAGTTGGGCACCTCAGCTCGAAGAAGACATGGCCCTGGCCAACATCGGCCTCGACCTGCTCGGACAGGCACGCCTCCTGCTCACCTATGCCGGTGAGATCGAGGGAGAGGGCAACACCGAGGACGACCTCGCGTTCCTGCGTGAGGAGCAGGAGTTCCGGAGCATCTGGCTCGTCGAGGAGCCAAGCCTGCACGAGTACAACAAGCTGATCGCCCAGCTCTTCTACTTCAGCGCCTACTACGTCCCACTGCTTGAGCGGCTGGCCTCATCGGTCGACCGCACGCTGGCAGAGATCGCCGTCAAGAGCCTGAAGGAGGCCCGCTACCACCTTGAGCACGCCGCGGGCTGGGTGGTGCGACTGGGTGACGGCACCGAGGAGTCCCGGGCGAAGATGCAACAGGCCGTCGACCACCTGTGGCCGCTCACGGGAGATGCATTCGACGTTGACCCGGTCGTGGAGCGGCTCGCGGCCACCGGCGTCGTCCCGCACCCGGGTACGGTCAGGCCGGTGTGGGACCGCACGGTTGATGCCGTGCTCGCCGAGGCCACCCTCACCAAGCCCGAGCGCGCCCAACGGGTCGGCAGCGGTCGCCAGGGCCTGCACTCGGAGCACCTCGGCTTCGTCCTCGCGGAAATGCAGTACATCCACCGGTTGCACCCCGACGCACAATGGTGACCGGGGCGAGCCCCGATCCGGCGGGGGCACTTCGCGCGAGGCTTGCGAATGTCACTGACCCGGAGATCCCGGTCCTGACCATCGAGGACCTCGGGATCCTGCGCGACGTGGTGGTGCATGCGGGCGGACGCGTCGAAGTCATCATCACGCCGACGTACTCCGGGTGCCCGGCCATGCACGAGCTGGAGCAGGACATCGTGGCCGAGATGACGGCCGCCGGGCACGCGGACGTGACGGTGACAACCGTTCTATCGCCGGCGTGGACCACAGACTGGATGACCGCGGAGGGACGTCGCAAGCTCCACGAGTACGGGATCGCACCTCCCGTCGGTTCCGCACCTGCGGGGCCCGTGTCCTTGTCGCTCAGCAGTAGGCCGCCCGTGAACGTGCGCTGCCCCCGATGTGGGGAGGCCGCCCGGGAAACGAGTCGGTTCGGCTCTACGGCCTGCAAGGCAGCCTACGTCTGCACGTCCTGTCAAGAACCGTTCGACTACTTCAAAGCCATCTGAAGCACGATCAACCGACGCAACGAACCACGGTGAGTGAGACATGACGAGTTCTGTGAAGCGCGCCAAGGCCAGCGTGGCCGCCCCCGCCGCGAGAAGGACCGCCCACAAGCGAGTCGCCTTCCATGTGTTGCGAGTAGCCGAGCTCGACCGGATCACAGACGACGCCGTGGCCATCACGTTCGAGGTGCCCGAGTCACTGAAAGAGGAGTTCGGCTACCGCCCGGGCCAGCACGTCGCAGTCCGGGCGACGATCGCGGGCGACGACGTGCGCCGCAACTACTCGATCTGCGCTCCGGCGGGGTCGGGTCTGCTCCGTATCGGCGTGAAGAGGCTGCCGGATGGCGTCTTCTCCAACTACGCCATCGAGCGGCTGCGCGCCGGGGACTCGCTCGAAGTGCTGAGTCCCAGCGGAAGCTTCACCAGAGACATGTCGGCTGACGAGACCGCACACTACGGAGCGATCGCTGCTGGCTCCGGGATCACCCCCATCCTGTCGATCCTGTCCAGTGCGCTCGCGGCGAACGACGGCAACCGGGCAACGTTGATCTTCGTCAACGTCAGCGCCAACAGCATCATGTTCCTGGAGGAGGTCGAGGCCCTCAAGAATCGCTACATGGAGCGCTTCGAGGTCTTCCACGTCCTTGACGGGGAGAGGACTGAGACCGATCTGCTGTCGGGTCGACTGGATGCAGAGCGACTGACGTCGATCCTCGACGGCTCGGGCGGGGGCTCGGTCGAGCACTGGTTCCTGTGTGGCCCCCTGGCGATGACGGACATGGCCCGCGAGACGCTGTTGGCCCGCGGTCTTCCAGAGGAGCAGATCCATCGAGAGCTCTTCCACGTGGCAGGCGCTGCGCCGAAGCCGCGTGCCACGTCGGCTCAGGTCAAGGCCGAGGGCGCGGACATCACGGTGGTCCTCGACGGACGGTCGACGACGTTCGTCCTGCCCCCCACCACGGAGTCAATCCTCGACGCGGCCCGCAGGATTCGAGAAGAAGTTCCCTACGCCTGCAAGAACGGTGTCTGTGGGACCTGCCGATGCAGGGTCGTGGCGGGCACTGTCGACATGGTGCAGAACTTCGCCTTGGAACCCGACGAGGTCGAAAAGGGCTTCGTGCTCGCCTGCCAGGCGTTCCCGACCTCGGATGCCGTGACCGTCGACTTCGACGCCTGAGCCGGTGCCGCACCTCGTCGACGCCCAGCCGGCGCCTCTTGCTCGTTGTTGCCGGACCTGAACAGCACGTAGTAGTCGACGCCGAGCCAGCACCGTACCTAGCGCCGGTCCGCAGACTACGCACCACCACCCCCGTGCACCAAGGAGAATCGTGTCCCCCGCGTACCTCGTCACCGGCACCCGAAGTGCCTTCGGCCGATACGGCGGCGCCTTGTCCGGCGTTCGCCCGGATGACCTCGCCGCAGATGTGATCCGGGCCATCGTAGCGATGTTGCCCAATGTGGACTGGGCCACCGTTGATGACGTGATCCTCGGCAACGCCAACCAGGCGGGAGAGGACAACCGCGATGTCGCGCGGATGGCGGTCCTCCTCTCGGGGCTCCCGGTCGACGTCTCGGGCAGCACCGTCAACCGCCTCTGCGGCTCTGGTGCCGACGCCATCGCCACCGGCGCGCGGGCGATCCGTGCCGGCGAGGCGGACCTGATTCTCGCTGGTGGGGTGGAGAGCATGAGCCGAGCCCCCTTCGTCATCCCGAAGGCCACGTCGGCCTACTCCCGCACCGCGGAAATCTACGACACCACCATCGGCTGGCGCTTCGTCAACGCCAAGCTCAAGTCGCAGTACGGCATCGACTCGATGCCGGAGACCGCCGAGAACGTGGCCGAGCAGTTCGGTGTCTCACGAGCGGACCAGGACGCCTTCGCGCTGCGTTCCCAGGAACGTGCCGCTGCCGCTCAGGCGAGCGGCCGCTTCGCCGAGGAGATCACCCCCATCGTCATCCCGCAGCGTCGGGGCGAGCCCATCGTCGTCGACCGGGACGAGCACCTGCGCACGACGTCGCTCGCTGCACTGGCGGCGTTGCCCACTCCCTTCCGCCCGGGGGGTTCGGTCACAGCCGGCAACGCCTCCGGAGTCAACGACGGCGCAGCGGTGGTCCTTCTCGCCTCTGAGAGGGCGGTGGCCAAGTACGGGCTGAGCCCCATCGCTCGGATTGCGGGCGCAGCCACTGCCGGCGTCGAACCCAGGATCATGGGGATCGGTCCCGTGGCGTCCAGCCGCCGGCTGCTCAGCCGCCAGGGTCTGAGCATGGCGGACATCGACCTCGTCGAACTCAACGAAGCCTTCGCAGCGCAGGCCTTGGCAGTGCTCCGTCAGCTCGGTGTGCCAGACGATGCCGAGTACGTGAACCCCCACGGTGGGGCCATCGCGCTCGGACACCCGTTGGGCGCCACGGGCGCCCGGCTCACGCTCACCGCCGCCCTCGAGCTCCAGCACCGCCAGGCGGAACGGGCCCTGGTGACGATGTGCGTCGGGGTCGGGCAAGGCATCTCGCTCTTGGTCGAGCGCGTGTGACACCTGCTGGACCCACACCACCCCCCAAAGGAAGGACCCTGCAATGCCTATACCTGTCAGGACCCCAGGCACTCTCGAGCTCGAGCCGATCGAGCGAGCCAGCCTTGACGAGATCCAGGGCCTCCAGCTCGAGCGGATGAAGTGGTCGCTCAATCACGCGTACACGAACGTACCGCTGTACCGGCAGCGGTACGACGAGCTCGGCATCCACCCCGATGACCTCAAGGAGCTCTCCGACCTCGCCATCTTCCCGTTCACGGCCAAGAACGACCTGCGGGACACCTATCCCTTCGGCATGTTCGCGGTGCCCCGGGACCAGCTGCAACGCATCCACGGGTCCTCCGGTACCACCGGCAAGCCGATCGTGGTCGGGTACACCCGCAACGACGTCGCCATGTGGACCACCGTCGTCGCCCGGTCCATCCGCGCGGCCGGTGGCCGAAAGGGGATGCTCGTCCACAACGCCTACGGCTACGGTCTGTTCACTGGTGGTCTCGGCCTCCACCAGGGGGCGGAGGCGCTGGGCTGTGGCGTCATCCCGATGTCGGGTGGGCAGACCGAACGCCAGATCCAGGTGATCCAGGACTTCCGGCCGGACATCATCGTCGTCACCCCTTCGTACATGATGACGTTGCTCGACGAAATGATCCGGCACAACATCGACCCCGCGTCGACCTCCCTCCAGATCGGGATCTTCGGGGCCGAACCGTGGACCGAGCAGATGCGCCGTGAGATGGAGGACACCCTCGACATGCACGCCGTGGACATCTACGGGCTCACCGAGGTCGTGGGACCGGGCGTGGCGAGTGAGTGCGTGGAGACCAAGGACGGTCTGCACGTGTGGGAGGCCCACTTCTACCCCGAGATCATCGACCCCGCCACCGGCGCGGTGCTGCCCGACGGCGAGATGGGCGAGCTTGTCTTCACCTCGTTGACGAAGGAGGCCTTTCCGATGATCCGCTATCGGACGAGGGACCTCACCCGGTTGCTGCCGGGCACCGCTCGCCCATTCCGGCGGATCGAGAAGATCACCGGTCGCGATGACGACATGATCATCCTGCGCGGGGTCAACATGTTCCCCAGCCAGATCGAGGAGATCATCCTGGGCATCCCCGGCCTCGTGGCGAACTATCAGCTGCAGCTGAAGAAGAAGGGGAGAATGGACACCCTTGACGTCCTCGTCGAGGCGCGCGAGATCGCGTCCGGCGAACACGACCGCGAAACGCTGGCCAAGCAGGTCAAGGGCCGCATCAAGGACGTCATCGGCGTTTCCGTCCGGGTGAACGTCCTCATGCCGAACAGCCTGCCGAGGTCCGAGGGCAAGGCCAAGCGCCTGCTCGACCTGCGCGACAAGTGAGGATCGCCGTGTCCCCCAACGCCACGCACGCCGGCCCTGACAGCCCCCTGCCAGAGGCCAGTTTCGCCCCCGATCTGGCCTCCATCGTCGTCGCAGAGATCGACCCGTCCATCGATCTGGGTGCCGTTCAGCGCATGCTGCGCGACGACCGGGCCTCCGCTGCGCTCGGCATGCGGGTGACCGACCTGCACCTTGGCCGCGCGGTCGTGACGATGGAGGTCACGGAACAGATGCTCCAAGGCCACGGAACCTGCCACGGTGGTTACATCCTGACCGTGGCTGACACGGCCTTCGCCTGCGCCTGCAACTCCCATGGCCCGCTGACCGTCGCGGCGGCTGTTCAGATCGTGTATGTTGCACCGGTGTACTTAGGCGATCTGCTGACCGCCACCGCGACCGAAGTCAGCCGGTGGGGCCGCAACGGGCTCTACGACGTTGAGGTCCGAAACGACAAGGGCGTCGTGGCGCTGTTTCGCGGCTCGTCCCGCACCATCGAACGGAGCACCGGTGAACGAGGTGAGCCCAGCCATCCCGCTGAGCGGTCACAAGCTTGACGGGCGGGTTGCCCTGGTCACCGGGGGGACACGCGGCATCGGCGCCGCAACGTGTCGCAGTCTCGCGTCCCAAGGCGCGATCGTGGCAGCTGGCTACAGCGCCAACGACGAAGTAGCGCTGAGCTTCGCGGAAGAAGTGCGCACCGGGTACCCCGGAGCACGGCTGAGCGTCCACAAGGGCAACATCGGTGACCCTGCGGACTGCCGCCGAGTGGTCGCCGAGGTCATCGACGCGCACGGGCGACTTGACATCCTGGTGAACAACGCCGGCATCACGATCGACCGGACCTTTGTGAAGATGACCGACGAAGAGTGGACGAAGGTCATTGCCGTCAATCTCTCCGGTGCCTTCTTCATGTCACAGTCGGCGCTCAAGCACATGGTGGAGCGCGGAAGCGGCCGGGTCATCAACGTCTCGTCGATTGTCGGAGAGGTCGGCAACATCGGCCAGACGAACTACGCGGCGTCCAAAGCCGGTCTTCTCGGAATGACAAAGTCATTGGCTCGCGAGGTGGCGTTCCTGCTCGGCCGAAGCGGAAAGCGCAACGATTCGTCGATCGGTCTCACCGTCAACGTCGTGTCGCCAGGGGTCATCGCGACCGACATGACCAGTTCGATACCGGAGAAGATCCGCGACAACCTCTACGAGCAGATTCCGGTGCACCGGTTCGGGACGCCCGAAGAGGTCGCCCGGGTCGTCCACTTCCTTGCCGCCGACGCTTCCGCATTCATCACAGGGCAGGTGTGGAGCGTCAACGGCGGGATGGACATGTAGCCCCGCACGGCGTTGCTGGCTCATCGGACCCAACCGGGCACCTCGCTGCTGGCAGCTGAGGCTCGTCGGTGTTGACGAGCGCAGGACCAGCGATGCTCGGCGGTGACTGTCCACGTTGCGATGGCCGAAGGCGTGGCGGCCTTTGGTGTTTCGCGAGGCTGTTGTAGCCCTCGGATCCGAGGTTGGAACCGTCGGTGATGATGGCGGCCTCGGTTGCCGGCCACCACGTCTGGACCGAGAAGGACCCGAAGAATCCCAGCCCCGCCGAGAATCGGGTGTTCGCGTGACCCTCGGCTCGCGGCCTCCCTTCGCTCCACCGTCGTCAGCGGCCTGGCCGGAAGCATGACCTCGACATGCCGCAGAGCGAGCCCCCCACCCCTCGCTCTGCGGC
>JBBQWX010000036.1:0-31772 GCA_038210185.1 Actinomycetales bacterium | reverse complement strand
AGCAACCACGGGCACGTGCTCGTGTGTCTGGCCAGGGACCAGCAGGCACTGCTGCGTGACGTCGCCATCAACGTGGGGATCACCGAGCGGGCCGTGCAGCAGATGGTCGGCGATCTGGAGCGGGCGGGGATCATCGCGCGGGTGCGGGTGGGTCGTCGCAACCACTACGTCGTGCGCCGGGAGGCGACGATGCGGCACAGCCTGGAGGCGATGGTGACGGTGGGGGACTTCCTCGAGCTGTTCGAACGCAAGGTAGGAGCTCGCGCGGCGCAGCCCGCCAACGTGTCCGGTGCCCAGATGCGAGTGCTTCAAGACCCGCGACCCGGGTCGTCACCGCTGCGCAGCGTCAACTGAGCGCACGGTGCGGCAGCGACGTGGCGCACGCCCGCACTAGCCTTCGGCCATGGCGCGCCTGGGACTGATCGTCAACCCCACCTCCGGCAGGAACACCGGGGCCCGGATCGGCACCGAGGCCCTGACCCTGCTGCGGGCCGCCGGTGTCGACATCCTCGACCTCAGCGCCGCCGATGCGCGCAGTGCCATGGAGCAGGGCCGAGCAGCCATCGTCGCCGGCGCGGTCGACAGGATCGTCGTGGCCGGGGGTGACGGCATGGTGCACCTCGGGGCGAACCTGTGCGCCGGCACCGGGGTGCCGCTCGGCGTCATCGCCGCCGGAACCGGCAACGACATCGCCCGCGAGCTGGGGCTGCCGGTGCGCGACGCCGCCAAGGCGGTGGAGCGCATCCTCGACGGCGGCATCCGGGTGGTGGATGCGGCGCGGTACACCATGGCGTCGGGGGAGGACCGGTGGTTCGTGGGGGTCCTGGCGGGCGGCTTCGACGCCGTCGTCAACGAGCGTGCCAACCAGTGGCGCTGGCCCAAGGGGCCGATGCGCTACAACCTCGCGATCATGCGCGAGCTTCCGGTCTTCCGCGCGATCCCGTACGTGCTCGAGCTCGACGGCACCCGGATGGAGACCGAGGCGATGCTCGTCGCCGTCGGCAACGGCCCGGCCTACGGCGGTGGGATGAAGGTGACGCCCGACGCCTCCTTCGACGACGGACTGCTCGACGTGCTCGTGCTGCACAAGATCTCGACGGCGGAGTTCCTGCGGGTCTTCCCGACGGTGTTCAAGGGCACGCACACCAGCCACCCGAAGGTGCAGGTGCTGCGCGCCCGCTCGGTGCGCCTGGAGGCGACCGGCATCGTGTCGTACGCCGACGGCGAGCGCTTCGCGCCGCTCCCGATGACCATCGAGGTCGTGCCCGGCGCGCTCAAGGTGCTGACCTGAGCGCTGACGTAGCCTGAGGCCATGCCCAGCCCCGCCGAGCGGTATGCCGCTGCCGCCGCCCGGAGCCGCCGGGACCGCTCCGAGCTCGGCCGGTTCACCGCCGGTCTCGACTTCCCGCTCGACGACTTCCAGGTGCGCGCCTGCCAGGCCGTCGAGGAAGGCAAGGGTGTGCTCGTCGCCGCCCCCACGGGCGCCGGCAAGACAATCGTCGGCGAGTTCGCGGTGCACCTGGCGCTGGCGACCGGCCGAAAAGCGTTCTACACCACGCCGATCAAGGCGCTCTCGAACCAGAAGTACCACGACCTCGTTCGCGTCCACGGCGTCGACAAGGTGGGGCTGCTGACCGGTGACTCGTCGGTCAACGGCGAGGCCCCCGTGGTCGTCATGACCACCGAAGTGCTGCGCAACATGATGTATGCCGGGTCGCGCACCCTCGACGGCCTCGGCTTCGTGGTCATGGACGAGGTGCACTACCTCGCTGACCGGTTCCGCGGGGCGGTGTGGGAGGAGGTGATCATCCACCTCCCCGAGCACGTGCAGGTGGTGTCGCTCTCGGCGACGGTCAGCAACGCCGAGGAGTTCGGCGACTGGCTGGCGCAGGTGCGGGGCAACCATGCGGTCGTCGTCTCCGAGCACCGCCCGGTGCCGCTGTTCCAGCACATGCTGGTGGGCACGACGATGTTCGACCTGTTCGCCGGCAACCGGGTCGACCCCGACCTGCTCGCCGCCATCCGCACCCACGAGCAGCGAGGTCGCTGGGAGGACGAGCCGCGGCGGGGGTCCGGTCGTGGCGGCCCGCCGGCCCGCACCCAGCGCGGGAGGGGCCGACCGTCCGGGCGCGGCTTCGCCAGGGGTGGCCGCCCGGGCGGGGGAGCGACCCGCCCCGAGGTCATCGGTGAGCTCGACCGCGACGGCCTGCTGCCGGCGATCACCTTCATCTTCAGCCGCGTCGGCTGCGAGGCCGCCGTCGGGCAGCTGCTCGCGGCGGGCACCCGGTTGATCCCGGAGCGCGAGGGTCTGCGCATCCGACGCCACGTCGAGGAGCGGGTCGACTTCCTCGCCGAGGAGGACCTCGCGGTGCTCGGGTACTTCGACTTCGTCGAGGGGCTCTCGCGCGGGTTCGCCGCGCACCACGCGGGGATGCTGCCGCTGTTCCGCGAGATCGTCGAGGAGCTCTTCACGGCGGCCCGCATCCGCGCCGTGTTCGCGACCGAGACACTGGCGCTCGGCATCAACATGCCGGCGCGAACCGTGGTGCTCGAGAAGCTCGTCAAGTTCAACGGCGAGGCCCACGTCGACGTCACGCCCGCCGAGTACACCCAGCTCACCGGGCGCGCCGGGCGCCGCGGCATCGACATCGAGGGCCACGCGGTGGTGCAGTGGGCCCGCGGGGTCGACCCGCTGGCCGTGGGCGGTCTCGCCTCGACCCGCACCTACCCGCTGCGTTCCAGCTTCCGCCCCACGTACAACATGGCCGTCAACCTCGTCGCCCAGGTCGGGCGCGAGGTGGCGCGCGAGATCCTCGAGACCTCCTTCGCCCAGTTCCAGGCCGACCGGGCCGTCGTCGGAATCGCGACCACGGTGCGCCGCAACGAGGAGGGCATGCAGGGCTACGCGGAGGCGATGCACTGCCACCTCGGGGACTTCCGCGAGTACGCCACCCTGCGCCGCACCCTCGCCGACGCGGAGAAGGAGGGCGTCCGGGCTCGCTCCGCCTCCCGCCGGGCCGAGGCGGCGGTCTCCCTCGAGGCCCTGCGGATCGGCGACGTCATCCGCATCCCCGCCGGTCGGCGAGCCGGGTGGGCCGTCGTCGTGCAGCCGGCGCGCACCGCCAAGGGCACCCCGGCCGGCCCCGCGGTCGTCACCGAGGACAAGCAGTTCCGCCGGTTGACCCTGGTCGACGTGCCCGAGCCGGTCGTGGCCGCCGCGCACGTCAAGGTGCCGCCGCACTTCAACCCCAAGTCGCCGAAGTCGCGGCGTGACCTGGCCACCTCGCTACGGATCGCCGTGCCCCACGGGTCCGAGGACTCGCCGCGCCGCAGGGCCCGACAGGTGACCGCAGCCGAGTCCGAGCGCGTCGAACGCCTGCGCGTGGAGCTGAAGTCCCACCCCTGCCACCAGTGCCCCGACCGCGAGACGCACGCCCGCTGGGCCGAGCGGTGGTGGCGGCTGAAGCGTGAGACGGTAGGCCTGCAGCGCACGGTCGAGGGCCGCACCAACACCGTGGCTCGCACCTTCGACCGCATCTGCGACGCCCTCGAGGCCCGCGGCTACCTCGCCGACGCCGGCACCGTGGTCACCGAGCGTGGCGAACGGCTGCGCCGGCTCTACACCGAGAAGGACCTGCTGGCGGCGGAGTGCCTGCGCCACGACGTGTGGAAGCGGCTCGACGCCCCCGGTCTGGCCGCAGCGGTGTCGGCACTCGTGCACGAGCCGCGGCACGAGGAGGCCGAGGTCTCACCGCGGATGCCCAACGACGACGTCGCCGAGGCCCTGAGCAGCATGTCGCGGCTCTGGTCGGAGATCGAGGACCTCGAGACCGAGCACGACCTGCCCTCGACCTCCATGCCGGACGGCGGGATGGCCTGGGTGGTGCACCGGTGGGCCTGCGGTGAACGCCTGGACACCGTGCTGCGCGGGCAGGACATGGCCGCCGGTGACTTCGTGCGACGGTGCAAGCAGATCGTCGACCTGCTCGACCAGGTGGCCAAGGCAGCCACCGACGGCGAGCTGCGTCGTACGGCCCGCACCGCCGTGGCTGCCGTGCTGCGCGGCGTCGTCGCGGCCGACCGCCTCGACTGAGGCCCGATCAGGAGTCGAGGCGCAGCGCCTTCAGCACCCGTGCGATCGGGGTGGTGACGCCGTAGGCCTCGCCGAGCTGCTCGAGCAGCTCGGGGTCGGCCACCTCGCGGGGGAGCGACAGGTCGACGTGGGCCACCGGGGCGTCGTGGGCCACCCGCACGACCGTGGGCGCCACGTCGAGGTACGCGGAGGCGGCCTCGAGGTTGGCGCGCCTGGCACCCCTGAGCGCCGGGTCCCCGCCGTCGACGGCTGCCCGCAGGCCGGCGAGGGTGCCATAGGTGGCGATGAGCTGGGCGGCGGTCTTGTCGCCGATGCCCTTGACTCCCGGCAGGCCGTCACTGGTGTCACCGCGCAGCACCGACATGTCGAGGTAGGCCTCGCCCGTGGGCACGGCGTACCGCTCCTGCAGGTAGGCCTGCGTCACGATGTCGGGTTCCCGGACCCCGCCCTTCCCGGTGTACAGCACCCGGATGCCGTGCGCGTCGTCGACGAGCTGGAGCAGGTCGCGGTCACCGGTGACGACGTCGACCGGCATGACGCCGCGGTGCCGAGCCGACAGCGTGCCGATGACGTCGTCCGCCTCGAAGCCGGCCGCCCCGAGCCTGGCGATGCCGAGCGCGCGCAGGGCGTCGCGGATGAGTGGCACCTGCGGGGTCAGGTCGTCGGGGCTCTCCTCGACGACGGCCGACCCCTCGGTGAGCCGGTGCGTCTTGTAGGTGGGCACGAGGTCGACCCGCCACTGCGGCCGCCAGTCGTCGTCCCAGCAGGCGACGAGGTGGGTGGGCCGGTGCGCGGTCACCAGGGTGGCGATCATGTCGAGGAAGCCACGCAGCGCGTTGGTCGGCGTCTCGTCGGGGGTGCTGCGCTGGTCGGGTACCCCGAAGAAGGCCCGGAAGTACAGCGAGGCGGAGTCCAGAAGAAGGAGGCGGTCCGGCATGGGCCGAGAGTAGCCGCCCACACCCCCACGCCGAGGCTGCGAGCCGTCCCGGTTCGCCCGCTCGCCGCGCACTACCCTGAGCAGGTGGAAGACCTCGACCGTCGCATCGTCGACCTCCTCGCCAAGGACGGCCGGATCAGCTTCACCGACCTGGGCAAGGCGCTGGGCATGTCGACGTCGGCCGTGCACCAGCGCGTGCGCCGTCTCGAGCAGCGCGGTGTGGTCAAGGGGTACACGGCCAAGCTCGACCACACGGCCCTGGGCCAGCAGCTGACCGCCTTCATCTCGATCACGCCGCTCGACCCGGCGGCGCCCGACGACATCCCCGAGCGGCTGCACGCCGTGTCACAGATCGAGGAGTGCCACTCGGTCGCCGGCGACGAGAACTACATCCTCAAGGTCCGGGTCGCCACGCCCTCCGAGCTCGAGGAGCTGCTCGCCACGGTGCGGGCCGTCGCCAACGTCTCGACCCGCACCACCGTCGTGCTCTCGACACCATGGGAGTGAGTGGGCCCACGGGCCTGGCCGGGGTGTCGGAGTTCGACGCTCGCCGCCCGCACCCTGCTCAGGCCAGGTCTGCGACGGATGCCGCGTGGCTGGCGCCGGCGCCGACGAGCGCCGCCTCGTGCACGGCATCCATGTCGTGGGTCTCGCGCCACCAGCGCTGGCCGGCCTCCGGGAGGGTGTAGATCGGGTCGTAGTAGACGTACTCGCGCGACAGCGCCGAGTCGTCGCCCGCCTCGATGGAGGTGCGGTAGTGCTTGCGCCAGAACGACATCCCGCGCTCGGTCTCGTAGCTCTCGGCCTGGTGCACCCAGCGCTTGCCGACATAGGGCACGTCGCAGACGATGCGCGGCGTGGCGAAGCCGGGCAGGTAGCCCATGATCGCCTGCTGGAGGTCCTGGGCCTCCTTGAGCGACAGCCGCCAGTGCTCGGCGAACGGGATCATGTCGCACATGTAGAAGTAGTAGGGCGTGATCGACGCCTCGTCCTGGAGGGCGAAGCAGAGGTCGAGGAGCGCCTTTGGGGAGTCGTTGACTCCGCGCATCAGCACGCCCTGGTTGCGCACGTCGCGCACGCCGGCGTCGAGCATGGCCCGTGTGGCCTGCGCGACGAGCGGGGTCACCGACTGCGCACTGTTGACGTGGGTGTGGATCGCCAGCGAGACACCGCGCGAGCGGGCCTTGGCGCAGACCCGGGCCACGCCCTCGACGACGTCGTCCTGCAGCCAGTGCTGGGGAAGACCCATCAGCGCCTTGGTCGCGAGCCGGATGTCGCGGATGTTGTCGACGTCGAGCAGCTTGTCGAGGAACCCCTCGAGGTTCTTCCACGGCATGTTGGCCACGTCACCGCCGGAGACGACGACGTCGCGCACCTCGGGCGAGCGGTGCAGGTAGTCGAGCATGGCCGAGTAGCGGTCGACGGGCTTGCCGACCAGCTTGAGCTTGGTGAACTGTGGCGTGGAGTTGCCGACGAGGTCCATGCGCGTGCAGTGCCCGCAGTACTGCGGGCACGTCGGCAGCATCTCGGCGAGCACCTTGGTGGGGTAGCGATGGGTCAGCCCCTCGACGGCCCACATGTCGTGCTCGTGGAGGCTGTCGCGCGTGGCGAACGGGTGGCTCGGCCAGTCGGTGCGGCGGTCGGAGAACACGGGCAGCATGTAGGTGCGCACCGGGTCGGCGTAGAACGCCTCGGTGTACGCGGCGCCCGCCGACGGCATCGCGCCGTCGGTGGCCGGCACCATCGTGTTCATCATCTGCGGCGTGACGAGCATCGACATCGTCGCTCGCTCGGCCTGGTCGCGCTCGAGGTCGGCGTAGAAGCGCTCGTCGAGCAGGTCGCCCATGAGCGCGTGGAGCTGCGTCAAGTTCTTCACGCAGTGCGCCCGCTGCCACTGGGCGTCGGCCCACTGCTCGGCGGTGACGCCACGCCACCCCGGGAGTCGGGTCCAGTCGGGCTCAATCAGCTCACGACGCCGGTAGGCGTACGGCTGGTCGATGTTTGTCGTCATGACTGGCAGGATACGCAATAGATGACGCAGTAGTCACGCGATGCCGCAAATACTGCGGCCGCGTGTCGGATGACAAGGAGATTCTTGTGCGCACCACGCCTTCTTCGCCGGTCGGCCTGCACCGGGTGACCGACCCCGCCGGCGCGGCCCTGCCGCAGGCGGCGCAGACTCTCGAGGCCGCTCCGGAGCTGTGGCCCGACGAGGTGCTCATCGCCGTCGAGACGCTCAACCTCGACGCGGCGTCCTTCCGCCAGCTGTCCGAGAAGCACGCCGGTGACGGGGAGGCGGTCCGCACCGAGGTGCTCGCCATCGTGGCCGAGCGCGGCAAGATGCAGAACCCGGTCACCGGCTCGGGCGGCATGCTCATCGGCACCGTCACCGAGGTGGGCCCCCAGTCGCCCCTGGGGCTGTCCGTCGGCGACCGGGTCGCGACCCTGGTCTCCCTCTCGCTCACCCCGCTCACCATCACCGACGGGCTCGCCCGCTGGGACGGCCGCTGCGAACGGGTGCCGGCCGAGGGCACCGCGGTGCTGTTCGGGCGCTCCATCGCCGCCCGCCTGCCGCAGGACCTCGCACCCGAGCTCGCCCTGATGGTCATGGACGTCTGCGGTGCGCCCGCCCTCGTCTCCCGCGTCGTGCACGAGTACGTCGAGCGCGGCACGCCCCCGACGGTGGCCGTGCTCGGTGGGGCGGGCAAGTCCGGTTCCATGTCGCTCGCCGCGGCACGCGACGCGGGAGCGGCACGCTGCATCGGCGTGGTGCCCTTCGAGCGCGAGGCCACGTCGCTGCGCGACAGCGGGCTCGCCGACGAGGTCGTCATCGCCGACGCGCGCTCACCGCTCGGCCTCTCGGATGCCGTCGCCGCCGCCGGCGGCCCCGCCGACGTCACCGTCGTGTGCGTCGACGTGCCCGGCTGCGAGCAGCCCGCCATCCTCGCCACGGCCCAGGGGGGCACGATCATCTACTTCTCGATGGCCACGAGCTTCTCAGCGGCGGCCCTCGGTGCCGAGGGGCTGGCCGCCGACGTGCTGATGCTCGTCGGCAACGGCTACGTGCCCGGCCACGCCGACCTCGCCCTCGACCTGCTGCGCCGCACCCCCGGCGTTCGAGGGCTGTTCGAGGCACGCCTCGCCGACTGAGAGGTCCGGGCGGGTGGCTCGGTGGGTGAGGCCGGCTCCTCACCCGCTGCGGGTGACGCCCCCGGCATCCGGCGGAAATAGCGTCAAGGGGCTCGACAACATCAACGACCGTGCCACCGAGGAAGCCCACCATGACGCGCACAGCCGCCCGCAGTCTCGCTCCCGCCCTCGTCGTCGCCGTCGCCCTGCTGGTCGGCGGCTGCTCGTCCGACGACTCGACCGACGAGGCCAGCCCCACCGGCCCCGCCGACAGCGCCGCCGCGTCGGCCCCCGCCGCGCTGTGCGACAGCTTCGCCAGCCTGAAGACCGATGCCGCGGACCTCACCTCCACCAAGGTCGACACGAGCAAGACCGCTGACGAGGTGCAGCAGCAGGTCGACGAGCTCCAGGGCAAGGCGGACAAGGTCCGCGACGACCTCAACACGATGATGATGGAGTCCAGCGGTAGCCCGGCAGCGGCCCTGATCGGTGCCCTGAACCAGAAGGCGGACGCGCTCGACGCCCAGCTGACCGTCGCCAAGACCGGCGCCCAGGAGGACCTCGGCCCCAAGATCACGGCCGCCCAGGACGAGATCACCACGGCTCTCGCGCCGGTCACCGCTGCCGTGAGCATGCTCTGCCCCTCGAGCTGACCGACCTCGGCGGCCGCTCGCCCGGACGCCGAACCCGACCCGCCCGCGGCGCCGCCGGTGCCGCGACCCCACCACCGAAGGGACGACCCATGACCGACACCAGCGACCAGACCCCCGAGGTCACCGCCGACGTCACCGCCGACGTCACCGCCGACATCGCCGCCGTCAGCGACGGCGCCACGACGCTGTTCGTCGCCGACTTCAGTGACACCGACACCGCCTGGGAGGCCTACGAGGCCCTGCGCTCCATCGAGGACGGGCGCACCCTGGCCATCGACGGCGTCATCGTCGTCAAGCGCGATGCCGACGGCAAGCTCGAGATCCAGAAGGCGACCGACCACTCGACCAAGCGCGGCATGAAGTGGGGCCTCGTCGGTGGCGTGGCGCTCGGCATCGTCTTCCCGCCGTCGATCATCGGCAGCGCCGTGGCGCTCGGCGCCGGTGGCGCGGCCCTCGGCAAGGCCAAGCAGCTGCGCAACAAGGGCGGCCTGGAGAGGCAGCTCGAGTACGCGGTTCCCGCCGGGCACTCCGGCATCGTCGCGCTCGTCTCCGACCCCGGCGCCGTCGAGATCCGCAAGGCGCTCGCCAAGGCCGACGCGATCGTCGAGTCCGCGGTGGACGACGTCGTGTCCAAGGACATCAAGGCGCTGGCCAAGGAGGCCGAGGACGAGGAGTCCTCGGCCAAGTGACGGCCCAGTGACGGCCAGGTGACGGCGCGGTGACGGCCGGCGACGAGCAGTGACGCGGTGGCCGGTCGGGCGGATCCCGGGCCGGCCCCCGCACCCGCTGCGGTCAGGCTGGCCTGATTTGCCCGTCAGGCCTGGTCGGAGTTGGGTTGGGGGCATGAGCGCGACGAGTGGCACGGCATCTGCGACGACGGGCCCGTCGTGAGGGGCATCTACCTCGCCGGCACCGAAGCTCGGTCGGGCAAGTCCGCGGTCGCGGTGGGCCTGGTCGCACGGCTGGCGCGCCGGCACGCGCGGGTAGGGGTGTTCCGACCCATCGTGCGCGGTGACGCCCCCGACGAGCTGTTGCGCGTGCTGCTGCAGGAGGCGCCCACCGACCTTCCCGCCGACCAGGCCTGGGGCGTGACCCACCACGCCCTCCACACCGACCCCGCGGCCGCGCTCGGCACCGTCGTCGACCGATACCACGCCGTCGCGCAAGGACACGACGTCGTGCTCGTGGTCGGCTCGGACTTCACCGATGTCGCCGCTCCGACGGAGTTCGCGACCAACGCCGCGATCGCCGCCGACCTCGGCACTCCGCTGGTGCTCGTGGCGCCGGGTCGGGGCCGGGACACCCGCGAGCTCGCGGCCAGCGCGTGGGCCGCCGTGTCCGCCGCTCGCGCCGGGCACGCGCACGTCGCCGGCCTCTTCGTCAACCAGGTTGCCGACGCCGAACGCGACGGGGTGCTCGCGGCGGTGCGCAGCCGGGTCGGGGCGGTGCCGGTGTGGCCACTGCCCGAGGCCCCGATCCTGCGGGCACCGACCGTGGCCGACCTCGTGGCGGCGTGCCACGGCACCCTGGTGCACGGCGACGCCGAGCTGCTCGACCGCGAGAGCCTCGGGCTGGTGGTCGCAGCGATGTCCATGCCGAACGTCATCGACCGGCTCTTCGAGGGCGCCACGGTGATCGTGCCGGGCGACCGCGACGACGTCGTGCTGGGTGTGCTCCTGGCTCACAACGCCCGCACCCTGCCCACCCTGTCCGGGGTGGTGCTCAACGGCGGGTTCCAGCTCTCGCCCCAGGTCGACCGGCTGATAGCAGGGCTCGACGTGCGGCTGCCCATCATCTCGGCGAAGGGAGGCACGATGGCGGTCGCGTCGGCCCTGGGCCGGGTCGAGGGGCGGATCACAGCGGACTCCCCCCGCAAGGTCCGCGCGGCGGTGGTGCTGCTCGACCGGACCGACGACCCTGCATTCGACGCGCTCGTCGGAGAAGGGGTCGGTCCCCCCGAGGGTGCCGTCACCCCGTTGATGTTCGAGCACGACCTGGTCGAGCGGGCCCGCGCCGCCGGGTCGCACGTCGTGCTGCCGGAGGGAAGCGAGGAGCGCATCCTGCGCGCCGCCGACCAGGTGCTCTCGCGGGGCATCGCCCGGCTCACCCTGCTCGGTGACGAGGACGAGATCCGCGCCAGTGCACGGCAGCTCGGCGTCGACATCGACAAGGCCGCCGTCGTCGACCCGGCGACGAGCCCGTGGCGCGAGGAGTTCGCCGCCGAGTACGCCGCCCTGCGAGCCCACAAGGGCGTCACGGCGGAGCAGGCCTACGACCGGGTGGTCGACCCGTCGTACTTCGGCACGATGATGGTGCACGCGGGCCTGGCCGACGGCATGGTGTCGGGGTGCGTCACGACGACCGCCCACACCATCCGCCCGGCGCTCGAGGTGGTGCGCACGGCGCCCGGGGTCTCGGTCGTCTCCAGCGTGTTCCTCATGTGCCTGGCCGACCGGGTGCTCGTCTACGGCGACTGCGCGGTCAACCCCGACCCGACGGCCGAGCAGCTCGCCGACATCGCGATCTCGTCGGCGCGCACGGCGCAGCGGTTCGGCATCGAACCGCGCATCGCGATGCTGTCCTACTCCACGGGGGAGTCAGGCACCGGCGCCGACGTCGAGAAGGTGCGGGCGGCGACGGCGCTGGTCCGCGAGCGAGCGCCGGAGCTGCTCATCGATGGTCCGATCCAGTACGACGCGGCGGTCGACCCTCGTGTGGCGCGAACCAAGCTCAAGGACAGCGTGGTCGCGGGTCGGGCGAGCGTGCTCGTGTTCCCGGACCTCAACACGGGCAACAACACCTACAAGGCGGTGCAGCGCAGCGCCGACGCGGTCGCGATCGGCCCGGTGCTGCAGGGCCTGAACCGGCCGGTCAACGACCTGTCCCGCGGGGCGCTCGTGCGCGACATCGTCAACACGGTCGCGATCACCGCGGTGCAGGGCGGCCCGGCGTGAGTGCCCGGCCCCACGTCCTCGTCGTCAACGCCGGCTCCTCGTCGTTGAAGTACCAGCTGATCGACGCGGCCGGTGGTGGCACCGTGGCGGTCGGCCTGGTCTCCGAGATCGGTGGTGCCGGCTGGCACCGGCACCAGGTCGACGGACGCGTTCACGACACCGAGCTGCGCTGCGCCGACCACGGCGCCGCCTTCGCCGCTGCCCGGTCCGCGCTGGCCGAGCACGGCCCCTGGGTCGACGACGACGACCTCGTGGCGGTGGGGCACCGCGTCGTGCACGGCGGCTGGCGGTTCTGCGAGCCGGTGGTCGTCGACGACGACGTCCTCGCCGCGCTGCGCACGCTGTCCCCCCTCGCGCCCCTGCACAACCCGGCCAACATCGAAGGCATCGTCCGCGCCCGGGCCGCGTTCCCCGGCATCGCGCACGTCGCGGTCTTCGACACCGGCTTCCACGCGACGCTGCCTCCGGCGGCACACACCTATGCCGTGCCGCGCGCCTGGCGCGAGGAGCACCACGTGCGGCGCTACGGCTTCCACGGCAGCTCGTACGCCTGGGTGTCGCGGCGCACGGCCCGGCTCCTGGGTCGGCCCCTCGCAGACGTGGCGATGGTCGTGCTGCACCTCGGCAACGGCGCCAGCGCGTGTGCCGTCGACGGTGGCCGCAGCGTCGACACCTCGATGGGGCTGTCCCCCGTCGAGGGGCTGGTCATGGGCACCCGCTCCGGCGACGTCGACCCGGCCATGGGTGCCTACCTCGCCCGCGTCGCGAGGACCTCGGCCGACGAGTACGACCGCGCGCTCAACCGGGGGAGCGGGCTGCTCGGGCTGGCGGGGGTCTCGGACTTCCGGACGGTCGTCGAGCGGCGCGAGGCCGGCGACGCCGAGGCCCGGCTCGCCTTCGACGTGACCGTGCACCGCATCCGCAAGTACGTCGGCGCGTATGCCGCCGTGCTGGGTCGGTTGGACGCGCTCGCCTTCACCGGCGGCATCGGGGAGAACAGCGCGGTGCTGCGGGCCGCCGTCGTCGACGGGCTCGGCGTGCTGGGGCTGCGGCTCGACGCGCAGGCCAACGCACGCGGTCCGGCCGAGCGCCTGGTGTCGGCGTCGGACAGCTCGGCGCCGGTGTGGGTGGTGCCGACCGACGAGGAGCGGGAGATCGCTAGAGCCACCCTGGTCGCCCTCGAGGTTCCCCACGCCCTCTGACCGCTCGGGTCGGATCTGGTTGTCCACAGGGCGGGTTCGTGGTGGCGGTTGTCCACAGACGGCCGTACCCGTGACAGCGATCGGGTCGATCGTGTGTACGATTGGCGCATGGACAGGGGAGCGCTTGAGCGACGGGTCGTCGACCCGAATTTCACAGCGCCACAGTCCAGTTCGGGCGTCCGGCCGGATGCTGTGAGCGCGCCGGTGCAGGTGGTGAACCGGTTCCGTGGCTGGTTGGCGACGGTTGACGTGGCCGCCCTGTCGGACCGCGAGCGGGTGGATCTGGTCGGGTCTGGAGCGTGTGAAGGGTGCTTCGTGTGCGGTGCAGGCGCGGGCCACGGACGCGCTTCGGTGTTCCCGAGAAGAGGTGGCGCCGAAGGACGTGGCGCGTTCGGTGGGGTCGGTGGTGGCGTTGGCGCGGCGGGCCTCCCCGAGCCTGGGGGACCGGTTCGTGGGGCTGGGGCGGGCGTTGGTGCACGAGATGCCGCACACCATGGCGGCGTTGGGTGCCGGGGAGTGTGGTGAGCAGGTCGCGGTCGCGGTGGTGGCGGCGACGGCCACCCTGAGCCGCGAGGACCGTGCTGCGGTCGATGCCCGGGTGGGTCCGTTGCTGAGTCGGTTGGGGGTCAAGGCGGCTGGGTCGGCGGCGTCGCGGGTCGCGGCCGAGCTCGACCCCGGGTCGGTGGTGGCCAGGATGGAGGCGGCGGTCAGGAGCAGGCGGGTGACAGTGCGCCCGGCTCCCGACGGGTTGGCGTACCTGAGTGTGCTCGGTCCGCTCAAAGACGTGGTGGGTGCGCACGCGGCGTTGCAGGCGCGGTCGCGGGCGGTGGTGGGTGGTCAGTGCCCGCAGGAGGGCCCGCAGGGTCGTGGGGTGGGTGCGGTGGCGGCGGACACCGCGTTGCGGTTGCTGTCCGGGCGCGAGCTGGGCCAGCCGCAGCCGGTGGAGGTGCACCTGGTCATGACCGACCGCTCCCTGCTCGGCACGGGTGACCCGGGCAGGCCGGAGATGGAACCGGCGAGGATCCCGGGCCACGGCAGTGTGCCCGCCCCAGTGGCCAGGGCTTGGCTACGAGAAGGCCTCGACGCCACACCCGCCACCGGCGACACGGCTGGGCCGGGCAGCGACCCCAGGGCTGCCCGGGTCTGGGTGCGGCGGTTGTACAGCTCCCCGGACGGGCGCGACCTGGTCGCGACGGACTCCCGGCGGCGGCTGTTCGGTGGTTTGCTGCGCCGGATGCTGGTGCTGCGCGATGACGTGTGCACCACCCCGTGGTGTCAGGCGCCGATCGTGCACGCGGACCACACCACCCCGGTACGTGAAGGCGGTCGCACCCGGTTCGTGCAGGGTGCCGGCAAGTGCGCCCGGTGCAACCAGACCAAGGAAGCCCCCGGCTGGCGCACCCGGGTCAGCCTTCAGAGGGTCCAGGATCACGACCTCGACGGCGTTCGTTCCCAGGCTCGGCGGGTGGTGCAGGTGAGCACCCCGACAGGGCACACCTACAGCTCCGAACCGCCGCCGCTGCTGGGCTGGGGCAGCACGGAGCGCCGGGCCGACGCGGGCCCCGGGGGAAGCCGCGGACGTCAGACCGGGGCGAAGCGGCCGCTGCGCCGCCCAAGATCGAGCCGGCGCTCGCCGGTTCCCCGGCCACCAAGGAACACCAGCCACCTGGAACGCCACCTGTCCCGACTGCTGTTGTGAGGCGCGATACCAGACGTCTGCGTGGCCCGGCCGCACCCTGGGGTGGGTGCACGAGCACCCGGTTCGTCGCGAGCTTGTTGAAACGGCCGACGGCACGGGACCGGTCGGCTCCTAGAGTGGCGCCATGGCGACGACGCTCTACCGCCGCGGTCGGGTGCGCACCCCCGACCGGCCCGACGCGACGGCACTGGTGGTCGTCGACGGGCGGATCGGCTGGGTGGGTGACGAGCAGGGCGCAGCGGGTCATGCCGAGGTCGTCGACGCGGCGGTCGACCTCGACGGCGCCCTGGTCCTTCCCGCCTTCGTCGACGCGCACGCGCACCTGTCACACACGGGAATGGGCCTGCGCGGCGTCGACCTCACCGGCACCGCCTCCGTCGCGCAGGCGCTGCGCGCCGTCGAGGTTGCGGTGCGCCGGCACGGGGGGCGCCCCGTCTTCGCCCTGAACTGGCAGGAGCACGACTGGGTGGAGGACCGCGCGATGACCTCGGGCGAGCTCGACCGGGCCAGCTTCGGCGGCGTGGTCTACGCGTCGCGGATCGACGGCCACTCGGCGGTCGTGTCCAGCGCGCTGGCCATGATGTCCGGGGCCGACCGGCTCGACGGCTGGATGGGCGAGGGGCTGGTCACCCGCGACTCCAAGAACGCCGCCCGTGCGGCCTTCGACGCGGCACGCAGCGCCGACCAGCGCCACGAC
Organism: Actinomycetales bacterium; assembly: GCA_038210185.1. Classification (GTDB taxonomy): domain Bacteria; phylum Actinomycetota; class Actinomycetes; order Actinomycetales; family Dermatophilaceae; genus Fodinibacter. The sequence continues at coordinate 16,408 of JBBQWX010000036.1, read as the reverse complement.
GACATCGAGGCCGCTCTACGGGCGGCGGCCGCGCAGGGGATCGCCGTGGTCCACGAGTGCGGTGGGCCCCTGCTCACCTCGGCCGGCGACTTCGCCGACGTGCTGGAGCTGGGTCGGCGCCCGCACCTGCCGCGCACCGTCGGCTACTGGGCCGAGGCGGTCACCGAACCCGACCAGGCCCGCGCCCTGGTCGCGACGCACGGTGCCGCCGGCCTCGGCGGTGACCTCAACATCGACGGGTCGATCGGGTCGCGCACCGCCCACTTGCGCCACGACTACGACGACGAGCCCGGATGCTGCGGCACGGCCTACCGCTCGAGCGCCGACGTGCGCGACCACGTCGCCGCGTGCGCGCAGGCCGGCATCCAGAGCGGGTTCCATGTCATCGGCGACGCGGGGATGGACACCGTGCTCGAGGGCTACGAGGCCGCCGCCGCGCTCGTCGGGCTCGAGGCCGTGCGGGCGAGCAGACCGCGGCTCGAGCACGCCGAGATGGTCGACGCCGCCGGCATCGCCCGGATGGCGCGCCTCGGGCTCGTCGCGAGCGTGCAGCCGGCCTTCGACGCGTTCTGGGGCGGCCGGGGGGGCATGTACGAGGCGCGTCTGGGGGCCGCCCGGGCGCGCGGAACCAACCCGTTCGCCCGGCTGGCGGAGGTGGGCGTGCGCCTCGCCTTCGGCTCGGACTCACCGGTGACCCCGTTCGCCCCCTGGGCCGCCGTCCGCGCAGCCGTCGAGCACCTCGAGCCCGGTCAGCGGCTCGACGTCGCCACCGCCCTGGCTGCCCACACCACCGGGGGCCACGAGGCGGCCCGCGAGGACGGCGCAGGGGTGCTCCGGGTCGGCGAGCCGGCCACCTTCGCGGCCTGGTCCGCCTCCGGCACCGACGACCAGGGCCTGCCCGAGGTGCACCCCGGTGTCCCGCTGCCGACCTGCCGACTCACCGTCCGTGACGGGACCGCACTGCTCGTTCCCTGACCGCCGGCGGTCACTGCGGGGGGAGCACGACCTCGTGAGAGACCGCGTCGGGGTGGAGGAAGGCCGCGACGCGCTCGCCCTCGGCCACGACGGCCCGCTCGGCGCGCGTCGAACCGAACGGCGCCAGGCGCCGCACCCGCAGCACGGCGGCGTCGCCGTCACGTTCGTCGGTCCACGTGGCAGCCACCCCTCCGTCGACGAGCAGGGCGCGCGCGCCGGCGACGCTGATCCCGCGGTGCTCGTCGGCGACCACCCGGGTGCGGTCGTCGTAGCCGAGCAGGGCGTTGTCGAAAGCCGGCAGGAAGCGGGGCGGAGCGGGTCGGTGCGCGTCGGGGATGGTGCCCTCGGGGTGGTCCCACAGCAGCCGGCCGCGCTCGTCACGGTAGGTGCGCAGGTCCGGGGCCAGCGCCTTGAGCACCTGGGGCAGGCCGGTGAGCCCAGACCAGGCCCGGATGTCGGCCGTCGCGGCGGGGCCGAACGCGCGCAGGTAGCGCAGCACGACCTCCTCGGCCGGGATCGCGCCCGGTGCGCCGATCGCGGGTGGCTCGGCACCCAGCCAGGCGTCGATCGTGGTGCAGCGAGCGGGGCCGCTGACCCGCCACAGCCCTCGGGGCGGTACCTGGACCAGGGGGAGCAGGGTGCTGCAGGCGTCGCCGAGGATGCGCGGCTCCACGCCCGGCCACCGGTCCGCCACTCGACGGGCGGCCTCGGTGAGACCCAGCGGCTGCTCGGTGAGCAGCGGCCGACAGGCCTCGGCCAGCTCGTGCTCGTCGACTCCGGGCAGGTATGGCCCGAGCGTCCCGCGCATCCTTCGCCGCAGCATGGGGTCGTGCAGCGTGCGCAGCCCGAGGGCGTCAGGGGCCGACAGCAGGTGCACGGTGCGCCGCATCATCAGGATTCGGACCAGCGCCCGCGACTCGAGCAGGGCCGAGGCCACGGTGGGGTCGAATCCTGCCAACCGGGCGGACAGGCCCAGGTAGGGCTCCTGCGGCTCCTGCGCCTGGAGACCGATGACGTGCTCGACCGCCTCGGTCACCGGGAGGTCGGACCGCTCGAGCAGCAGGTTTCGCTCGAGCAGGGAGCGGTTGAGCGCTCGCCGGGGAAGAACCTGCACGCGCCCAGCGTAGAGGGGCGCCGACGGCCGCAGTGATGAGCAGGCAGCTCAGCCCGTGCCCCAGGTGACCGCGTCGTCCGGTGCACCGACGCCGAACACCGACATCATCTGGGCCAGCATCGTGTAGTAGCCGACGAGGACGACCAGCTCGAGCAGGGCCCGCTCGCCGAGCAGGCCCACGGCCGCCGCGTACGTATCGTCGTCCAGCAGACGTCGGTCGGCCAGCAGGCCGGCCACAGTGCAGACCATCGCCTCGACCCGGTCGGCGTCAGGGGCCTGCGCGAATGCCCCGGTCCGGATGCGGTCGAGCTCGGCCTCGCCGAGGCCGACCATGCGCCCGACGCGTTCGTGGGCGTAGCGCTCGAAGTCGCTTTCGGTGACCGCCGCCACCGTGAGGATGGCGATCTCGCGCGCCCGGTCGGGAAGCGAGGTCGCGAAGCGCACCGCCGCCCCCAGCTCCTCGAGCGGCTCACCGAGGTGTGGCGCCTGCAACATCAGCCCGAACGGACCGGCGAGCGACCCGTCGGGCGCAGTGAGGTCGTACGCCTGGGGGCCCCGGCCACGTCGACCGCCGACCAGCGCGGCGTGCAGCGCCTGGCGGTGCGGGTCCGCGAACGGCGGTCGGAGCCGGGGGAGTCGCTCGGTCATGGGCCCCACCCTGCCGCACCGGGGCACGAGGGGCCCATCGGGCGGGGTGTCGGTGCACACAGTTCGACGGCGGCAGGCCCCCTGCCCGACAGATCTTGTCGCAGTCGCCCCACCGGGCCGGAAATACTGTCGCCCGGGTTGGTAGATTGATGCCGTGTCTTCACGTGCGCGTCCCCTCCTCGACCTCGACTCCTCGACCGTACGGCGCGCCCGACAGCTGGCCCGGCGGGCGGGCAGGCCGGTCGTCGACCTCGCTCGCAGCCACACCACCGTCTCGGTGGAGCGGGCCACCCTGCGCCTGGCGGGGCTGGCCGGAGCCGACCACGAGAACGTGCCGTGGGTCAACCACCTCGTCGATGCCGTCCGCGACGGTGTGGGGCTCGAGCACGGTGTCACCAGCCCCGTCTGGGACGCCCTGCGCCGCGGTCAGGCACCCGACCTGCTGACGCTCGCCCAGAAGTCCGCGAGCGGCGCCGTCACCTTCCGCCAGCCCGAGGGCAGGGACGCCGCGGCGGTGCGCAAGGCGTCGCGGACGGCGGTCGCCCGCGGCATCCGGGCCATCGACCGGCAGCGGGCCACCCGCGACGCGATGGTGCGGCGCTACGGCGACCCGAAGACCAAGCCGTGGATCTACCTCATCGTCGCCACCGGCGACATCTACGAGGACATCCCGCAGGCCCAGCAGGCGGCCCGCGAGGGCGCCGACGTCATCGCCGTGATCCGTTCCACCGGCCAGAGCCTGCTCGACTTCGTGCCCGAGGGCGCGACCCGTGAGGGCTACGCCGGCACCTACGCCACCCAGGAGAACTTCCGCCTGATGCGGGCTGCGCTCGACCAGTCGAGCAAGCAGCTCGGACGCTACGTGCGGCTCACCAACTACGCCAGCGGCCTGTGCATGCCGGAGATCGCGGCGCTCGCGGGTCTGGAGCGGCTCGACATGATGCTCAACGACTCGATGTACGGCATCCTCTTCCGCGACATCAACCCGATCCGCACCTTCGTCGACCAGCGCTTCAGCCGCCAGGTGCACGCCCGCGCCGGCATCATCATCAACACCGGCGAGGACAACTACCTCACGACCGCGGATGCCGTCGAGGCGGCGCACACGGTCACGGTCAGCCAGCTGCTCAACGAGTACTTCGCCAAGGAGGCGGGGCTGCAGGACTGGCAGCTCGGGCTGGGACACGCCTTCGAGATCAACCCCGAGATCCCCGACAGCTTCCGCCTCGAGCTGGCGCACGCCCTGCTCGCCCGCCAGCTCTTCCCCGACGCCCCCCTGAAGTGGATGCCGCCGACCAAGCACATGACCGGCGACGTCTTCCGCGGCTACCTCCTCGACGGCTTCTTCAACCTGGTCGGGGCGATGACCGGGCAGGGCATCCTGCTCGTCGGCATGATGACCGAGGCCGTGGTGACGCCGTGGCTGTCCGACCGCGACCTGGCCCTGCAGAACGTCCGCTACGTGCTGAACGCCGCCGGTGGCCTCACCGAGGACTTCCACCCGCCGCACGACGGGCTGATCCAGACCCGGGCACGCCAGGTGCTGGGCGAGGCCGTCGACCTGCTCGACGAGATCGTCAGCGACACCACCACCCGCGGCACGGCCCACCCGCAGCCCCTGCTGGCCGCCATCGCCGACGGCACCTTCGGCTCGATGAAGCGCCCTCCCACCAAGGGCAAGGGCCTGGCGGGTGTCGTGGTCAAGGCCGCCGGGTACGACAACCCCGCGACCACGCTGCTCGAGGAAGGGGCCACCCGATGATGACCCGCCGCCGCGACGCGCACGACGCCCAGCGCCGCATGGAGCACGCCGTCGAGGGCGACCCCAGCCTGTCCGAGCCCGGCCCGATCGTGCGCCCGTTCGGTGACACCACCGGCGACGGCATGGTGCAGATCTCGTTCACGCTGCCGCTGCCGCACGACAAGCGCGCCGAGGGTGCCGCGCTCCAGCTCGCCGCGAAGATGGGGCTGGAGCCCGCGCTGCTCGTGCACGCGAAGGCGATGGGCCCGCACTTCACCTTCTTCGTCGTCTACGGCTCGGTCACCCACCTCGTCGACGTGCGCGAGGTCGAGGTCGTCGAGCGCGAGTTCCCGCTGCTGACCTCCAAGGAGATCAACGCCGACATCAAGAAGCGCCTGCGTCGCAAGCTCGTGGTCGTCGGGGCCTGCATCGGCACCGACGCGCACACCGTCGGCATCGACGCCATCCTCAACATCAAGGGCTTCGCGGGGGAGAAGGGCCTGGAGTACTACCGCGAGATGACGGTGGTCAACCTCGGCGCCCAGGTGCTCGTGCCGGACCTGGTCAACACCGCTCGCGAGGTGCGTGCGGATGCCGTGCTGGTCTCGCAGGTCGTCACCCAGAGGGACGCTCACATCCACAACACCACGGCGATGTCGGCGGCCTTCCGTGAGGCGTTCCCGGCCGGCGAGGTGCCGCTGCTCGTCGTCGGCGGCCCGCGCTTCGAGGAGGGCTCGGCCGGCAGCCTGGGGGTCGACCGGGTCTTCGGTCGCGGCACCACGCCGGGCGAGGTCGCGTCCTACCTCGTGCACCAGCTCGTGACCAGCAGGACCCACCCCGACCCGCGAGGAGCCCAGCGATGACCCGTGCCGAGGTCGGCGCCACCGTCACCCACCGGCGGTACGTGCCCTACAGCCATGCCCACTACGCCGGGAACCTGGTCGACGGGGCGTACTCCCTCGCGGCGTTCGGCGACGTGGCGACCGAGCTGTGCGTCCGCACCGACGGCGACGAGGGCCTGTTCGCCTCGTACTCCTCGGTGCAGTTCCTCGCGCCCGTGCGCGCCGGTGACGTGATCGAGATCGAGGCACGCCTGGTGCGGGTCGGAACCCGTTCGCGCGAGATGGAGTTCGAGGTGCGCGTCGTCGGCCGGGGCAGCCCCGAGCGTGGCGCGTCCGCCGCCGACGTGCTCGACCCACCCGTGGTGGCCACGACCGCCCGAGGGGTCGTGGTGGTGCCGCCAGCCGGGTGACCTACCGTTGCCGGGTGCCCACCCCGCTCAGGTCTGCCGCGCGGCCGGCTGCCGCCGTCGCCGCCGGGCTGTGCCTCTGGCTCGCCTTCCCGGAGGCGAACCTGTGGTGGCTCGCCCCGGTGGGGGTCGCGCTCCTGGCCGCGGCCACGCTGACCGCCGGTGGGCGTCGTGGGGCGGTGCTCGGCCTGCTGGCCGGGCTGGCGTTCTTCGTGCCGGTGCTCTCGTGGTCAGGTGTGTACGTCGGCGCGCTGCCGTGGTTCGCGCTGGCCACCCTGCAGGCCCTCTACATCGCCGCCATGTCGGCAGTCGTCGGGTTCGCCGGCAGACGGTTCGTGGCGGCGGGCCGAGCCGGCACGGCCCACCTGCTCGTGCCGCTCGGCTGGGTGGTGCAGGAGTGGGCCCGGGGCAGCACCCCCTACGGCGGGTTCCCCTGGGCCCGGCTCGCGTTCAGCCAGGCTGACAGCCCGCTGGCCCCCGTGGCCCGTTGGCTCGGCGCTCCCGGCGTCACCCTCGCCGTGGCCGTCGTCGGCACGCTGCTGCTGGTCGTCGCCACCGCTGCCGTGCATCGCTTCTGGGGTCGAGCCACGATCGCCGCGGTGGTCGCGGTCGGACTCGTGGCGCTCGCGCTCGCGATCCCGCTGCCGACCGACGGCCGCGAGGCGTCGGTGGGCTTCGTGCAGGGCAACGTGCCGCAGGCGGGGCTGGAGTTCAACGCCGAGCGCCGGGCCGTGCTCGACAACCACGTCAGCGGAACCGAGCAGCTCGCCGACACCGCGCCCGACGACCTCACCCTTGTCGTCTGGCCGGAGAACTCCTCGGACATCGACCCCTTCCGCAACACCGACGCGGCCGCCCAGATCGTGCGCGCCCGCAGGGCGGTCGGGGTGCCGCTGCTGATCGGCGCCGTGCTCGCCGAACCGGTGGGGTACAGCTCGAACGTCTCGCTGTTCTACCTACCGGGGGCCGCGGAGCCCGAGCGCTACGTCAAGCTGCACCCGGTGCCCTTCGCCGAGTACATCCCGGCCCGGGCGTTCTTCCGGATGTTCACCCCGATGGCCGACCTGGCGGGCAACTTCGTCGCGGGCGATGAGATCGGGGTGTTCCGGGTGCCGGCACCCGGGGGCGAGTACGTGGCGCTCCCGACGATCTGCTTCGAGGTGGCCTACGACGGCCTGATGCGTGACAGCGTGCGGGCCGCCGGTGACGACGACAGCCTGCTCGTGGTGCAGACCAACAACGCCACCTTCGGCTACACCGCGGAGTCGGAGCAGCAGTTCGCCATCTCACGGATCCGCGCCATCGAGCACGGTCGGGCCGTCGTGCACGTGTCGACCGTCGGCGTGTCCGGCTTCGTCGCCCCCGACGGGTCGGTCACCGACAAGACCCGCCTGTTCACGGCCGACCAGCGGGTGTCCAGCCCGGTGCTGCGCGACGAGCGCACCCCGGCCGACCGGCTCGGGGCGGCCCCCGAGTGGCTCGCCGCCGCTGCGCTGCTGCTGCTGGCGCTCGGGAGCACCCGGACCGTGCCGAGCGTTAGGGTTTCGGAGGCTGACCCCGCGAAACGACCCGACGACGAGGACCCACGACGTTGACCGAGACCGCTCGACCACCGCTGCGGCGCGTCGCCGTCCTCATCCCGACCTACAACGAGCGCGAGACCCTGCCGGTGCTCCTCGAGCGACTGCGCCGCCTCGTCCCGGGGGTCGACGTCGTCGTGCTCGACGACAGCTCGCCCGACGGCACCGGCGAGGTGGCCGACGCCCTGGCGGCCGGTGACCGCCAGGTGCACGTCATCCACCGGGCCAGCAAGGAGGGCCTGGGGGCCGCCTACCTCGCCGGGTTCGAGTACGCCCTCGACGCCGGCTACGACGCCGTCGTCGAGATGGATGCCGACGGTTCACACCGCCCGGAGCACCTGCCGGCCATGCTCGCGGCGGCGGCCGACGCGGACGTCGTCATCGGTTCGCGCTGGGTGAGGGGCGGGTCGATCGTCAACTGGCCGCTGCACCGCAAGGCCCTGTCGGTCGGCGGCAACCTCTACATCAAGGTGCTCCTGGGGATGCCGGTTCACGACGCCACGGCGGGGTACCGGGTCTACCGCAGTGCCGCGCTGCAGGCGATGGGGCTGGACGACGTCGCGTCCCTGGGCTACTGCTTCCAGACCGACCTGACCTGGCGGGCCGTCAAGACGGACCTGACCGTCGTCGAGGTGCCGATCACCTTCGTCGAGCGCGAGGTGGGTGACTCCAAGATGAACCGCGACATCATGATCGAGTCGCTGCGACTGATCACCCGCTGGGGAGTGCACCACCGTGCCCGGCAGGCCCGTGGGCGGCTCGCGGGCGCGCGCGAGCCGAGGTGGCACGAGCTGTGAGCCGCGCCGGCGCCACCCCGTACGCCGCCCGTCGGCGACGTCCGCGGATCCTGCGCTGGGTCTTCCTGGCCCTGCTCGTCGTGCCGATCGTCGAGATCGCGGCCATCATCGCGGTCGGCCGGGTGATCGGGGGCTGGCAGACGCTGCTGCTGCTGGTTCTGGAGTCGCTGTTCGGGGCGTGGCTCGTCAAGCGCGAAGGTGGTCGCACCTGGACCGCGCTGCAGGAGGCGCTGCGCAGCGGCACGATGCCGAGCCGCCAGCTCTCCGACGCCGCGCTGGTGCTGATCGGCGGCACGCTGCTGCTCACGCCCGGCTTCGTCACCGACATCGTCGGGTTCTTCTTCATCCTGCCGCTGACCCGCCCGCTCACCCGGGCCTGGCTCGAGGTCGTCGTCACCCGGCGGCTGCTCGGCTCGATGCGGGAGTGGCCCACCGGCGGCACGGGGACGCCTCCCGGCGCCGGAACCGGAACCGGAACCGGGGCCGGAACCGGCTCCCCGGCATCCGGCGGGGGTCGGCCCGACGTCATCTCGGGTGAGGTCGTCGACCGCGAGCCGTGACACGCAGGTGCCGGGCACCCGCGAGGGGTACCCGGCACCGGTGGGGGAAGGTCAGGCGGACTTGCGCTTGCGCGGCCGCTCGCCCCGGGACTCGCGCAGCAGGGTGAGGCGCTCCTCGAGGAGCTCCTCGAGCTCGGGGATGGAGCGGCGCTCGAGCAGCATGTCCCAGTGGGTGCGCACGTGCTTGACGGGCTTGGCCTCCGGCGCAGGGCCCCCACCCTGGAGCTTGGCCTCGGCACCGCAGCGGCACTCCCAGATGTGCGGGACGTCGGCCTCGACGGAGAAGGGGAGCTTGATGGTGTGTCCGTTGGGGCACAGGTACGTCGTGATGTTGCGCTCGCTGGGGACGACGTTCTGGTCGGTCTCCATGCTCAGGGCGCCGAGACGGCTGCCGCGCAGGCTGCGTTCTGCCATGGGAATCTCCCGGGTCTGTGGTGTCCCGATCTGCAGGTCGTCCCGACCGGGTCTAGGGCGTCCAACGACCGGCTGAGTGGCGTTGTTCCGTGAGGTCCTTCGCCGTGTGGAGGGTTCGGTGTGAGAGCGCTCACAGATTGGTGGGCCGGTGGTCCCACCGGGCGGGACGTGCCCGTCGAGAAGTGCCCGACCCCAACTTCCGCGTTGCACGTTCCCAGGAAGCCTCGCCCTCGCTAGCGTCTGCCGCGTGACGACTCCCACCGTACCGCCCGAGGCCGCGGACGCCGCCGGCCCCACCGCCCTCGAGGTCGCCGGCCCCACCTCGCGCCGGCGGGTGTTCGCGTGGGGGATGTGGGACTGGGGCGCCCAGCCGTTCAACACGGTCATCACCACGTTCGTGTTCTCCGTCTACATCACCAGTGAGAGCTTCGGCGCGACCAACGCGACGTCGACGGCCCTGGCCATCTCGACGGCGATCTCGGGCCTGTTCGTCGCCCTGCTCGCCCCGGTGCTGGGGCAGAACTCGGACCGGTCGGGGCGCACGGTGCGCAACCTGCGCTTCCTGACCTGGCTGCTCGCCGGGCTGTCGGCCTCGCTCTACGTCGTCAAGCCCGAGCCCGAGTTCCTGTGGGTGGGCCTGGTGCTGCTGGCGGTAGGGTCGGTGGTCTCGGAGATCGCCGGCGTCAACTACAACGCGACGATCGACCAGGTCGCGACGACGTCGACCGTCGGACGGGTGTCCGGCTTCGGGTGGGGGATGGGCTACCTCGGCGGCATCCTCGTCCTGCTCCTGATCTACTTCCTGCTCATCCAGCCCGAGGTGGGCCTGTTCGGGGTCTCCGACACCGGCGGCACGAACATCCGGGTCTCGATGCTGGTGTGCGGCCTGTGGACGCTGCTCTTCACCATTCCCGCCTTCCTCGTGCTCAAGGACCGTCCGCGTGCGCGCGCCCCACGGGTCGGCGTCGCACAGTCGTACCGGCTGGTGTGGCAGTCCGTGCGCGGGTTGTGGGTCACCTCGCGGCACACCGTGTACTTCCTGCTCGCCTCCGCGCTCTTTCGCGACGGACTCGCGGGGGTGTTCGCGTTCGGTGCCGTCCTCGCGGCCGGCACCTTCGGGCTGTCGGCCGGTGACGTCATCGTCTTCGGGGCCGCCGCCAACATCGTCGCCGGGTTCGCGACCATGGGCTTCGGCATGCTCGACGACCGGGTCGGGCCCAAGCGGGTCATCCTCATCTCGCTCGGCGCGCTCGTCGTCCTCGGCGTCCTCATCTTCGTCCTGCACGACGGGGGGCCCTCGACCTTCTGGGTCCTCGGCCTGCTCATGACCGTGTTCGTCGGGCCGGCGCAGGCCGCGTCGCGCAGTTTCCTGGCCCGGCTCATCCCCGAGGGCAAGAACGGCGAGATCTTCGGCCTGTACGCGACCACGGGGCGCGTCGTGTCCTTCCTGTCGCCGGCGGCCTTCGGCCTGTTCATCGCACTGGGTGCACTCATCACCGGGCAGGAGAACACCCAGTACTGGGGCATCCTGGGCATCGTGCTCATCCTCGCCGCGGGGTTCGCGGTCATGCTGCCGGTCAAGGAGCACACCGAGCACCGGATGTGACTGCGGTCGGGTCCGGCGGGACCCGGCCACCGGGGCAGCAGCTCAGCCCGCGAACTCGAAGTGCCACGGCTCGGGCAGCGAGCCACCCGCGGCGGCCCAGGACGGGTGGAACCAGCCGTAGAGCGGGGCGTTCTGGCGCATCCAGCGATGGGCGGGGGAGCCGAAGTCCTGCACACCGCCACACAGGTCCACGGCCCGGCCCAGGCCGTGCCGGCTGGTGCCCGGGGTCGCGGCGAACCGCCCGCGCGTGGCCTTGACGGCGATCTGCTCGGGCAGGGAGCGGTAGGAGTCGGTGATGCACAGCGGGGTGCCGGTCTGAACGGCGTACGCCTTGCTCAGCGCGGTGAAGCTGGCGGCGGCGGCGGGGGAGAGTCGCTCGCCGGGTGCGCCCCAGACCGGGCAGAGGCCGCTGGCCGGGATCATTCCGTTGGGATAGCTGGCGGCGAGGCTGGTGCACGGCTTGCCGATGGCGGTGATATCGATGGACGCGGCGCCCAGGGCGTCGCGCAGCCGCTGGGCTGCGGCCTTGGCGGCTGGGGTGCGGGCGCCGACCAGCACGCTGGCCACGGGGCCGGCCTTCGCGACCTCGGCCACCTGCAGCCGGCGCAGCTCGCCCACCCGGGCCCGCTGGGCCAGGACCAGCGTGTCGAGCTCGGCCTTGTCGCGCTCGATGACCAGGGTCGCCGCGGCGAAGGTCGCCGCGGCGGCATCGGCGGCGGCGCTGAGCCGCACCTGCTCGGCGGTCAGGACCTTGACGTCCTGCAGGGCCCGCGTGCGCTGCTCGGTGAGGTAGGACAGGTCGCCGAGCGGATCGCCGACCTCATCGGGCTCGGCGGTCAGCGCGTCGAGCATGCCGGAGAGGTCGGAGTCGGCGCCCCCACCGGCGTAGACCGAGAAGACCCACTCCCGCATGATCTGGCGGGCCATGGTGAGCCGGCCCTCGAGCACGACCAGGTCGGCGCGCGCGGTGTCGGCCTCGTCGGTCGCGGCCCGCTGGGTCTCGCGAGCCTCCAGCAGCGACTCCAGCAGCGCGTTCGAACGGTCCGAGAGCTCGTCCATCTCGCGGGTGGCGGCGGCGACCGTGGAGTTGCTCGCGGTGAGGGCTGCGGAGATCCGCTGCGCCTCGGCGATCTGCGCGGCCAGGAACGCCCCCGACAACCCCACCGGGTGGTCGGGCACACCGTCGCCCTCACCGGGGGTCGGGGTGGGCGACCCGGTGGTGGGCGTGGGGCGCGCCGTCGAGGGGCTCGGCGACGCAGTCGCGGTGGAGGTGGCCGTGCGAGCCAGGCCCGAGGTGGGGTCCTCGGCCGCGGCCAGCGGTGCGGTCGCGGCGAGTACCGCTGCGAGCACGGCCGATCCAGCCGTCACGCGCATCCCCAGTGCCAAGCGCAAGACTTCCGTCTTCCTGTGATGTTCGACGGCACCTGCGTAGGCACCAGGCACGGCCCCTGCTGCACGTCCCGGCTCCACGATAGGCGCAGATCTGGTGATCGACACCCGAACCAAGACAATCGTAGTCGTTCGGGCTGCTGCCGCTCGTCCACAGGGGCGAGGCGTCGCTCAGGCGGTCCACAGCGGCGGCGGTTGGCTGGTGACCGGCGGTTCCAGCGGCGAGGCTGGCCCGGTGGGGGCACGGGCTCCCGGAAGGAGGTCGGGTCATGAGTTATGTCAACTCGGTGCACCTCGTCGGCCGGGTCACTGCGACGGGGGAGCCGCGCGAGCTGCCCAGCGGTGACACCGTCGTGACGCTGCGCGTGGTGGTGCCGCGCGAGGCGCGCCGCGGGCACACCCGGGCGGGGGTCGACACCATCGACGTCGCCTGCTGGTCGGCTGCCGCACGGCGATCGGCGGCGCGGTGCGCCGTCGACGACCACGTCGAGATCCAGGGCGCGCTGCGGCGCCGGTTCTTCCGGGCCGGCGGCTCGGTGGCCAGCCGCTACGAGGTCGAGGCGCGCACGCTGAGCCGTCGGCGGCCACCCAGCGGGTGACCGATACGGATGACCGATGGACCGTCAGGAGCGCGCGTCCAGCAGCTGCTCGAGCAGCTCGATCTCCGAGGCCTGGGAGGCTGCGATGGCTGCGGCCAGCGAGGTGACCTCGGGCGTGCGCGCGTCGGCCACCGCCGCCTGCGCCATCGCGACACCGCCGGTGTGGTGGTCGATCATCAGGGAAAGGAAGAGCCGTTCGGCCGCGACCCCGCTGGCGGCCTGCAGCTCGGCGAGCTCGCCGGCGGTGGCCATACCCGGCATCGGCTCGTTCGAGCCCGCGTGATCCGTGGCGTGCGCGGCACCGACCCAGGCCATGGGTGCGCGCGACCCGGTCTGCGGCAGTCCCCACTGCACCAGCCACCCGTACATCTGCCCGGCCTGCTGCTGCTGGCTGGTGAGGATGTCGTAGGCGAGGGTGCGCACCTCGTCGTCGTCGGTGCGGTCCCGCACGAGCAGGGCCATCTCCACGGCCTGGGAGTGGTGGGTCTGCATGTCGCGGGCGAAGCCGGCATCCGCCCCGAAGTCCGACGGTGGCGAGCTGCGCACCTGGGTCACCCACAGCGTGCCGAGCACCCCCACGAGCAGCCCCACGACAGCGGCCAGCACCCCCCGCAGGCTCATCCGCTGGCCGGCGGCAGGTCACCGGCGCTCCCGCCGGTGCAGGCAGCACCGGGCTCGGGGGTCTGCGGGCCCTGGCGGTAGGCCCTGATGAACTCCGCCAGGCGCGGGTCGTCGACCCCGGTCAGCACCAGCTGGGTGCCCCAGGCACTGGCGACCACCGGGCCCGGCAGCCCTTCGAAGGGGGAGAGCACCATGTAGGTGTCGGGGATCGACGCCTCGAGCTTGTCGACCTGCTCGGCCGGGAGGTCGGGGCGGTAGGTCACCCAGACGGCGCCGTGCTCTAGGGAGTGCACGGCGAGCTCATCGGCCACCGGATCCGGGTACACCCCGCAGTCCAGCCACGTCGCGTCGTGGTCGCCCCCGACCGGCGGGGTCTGCGCGTAGGTCACCGGCTCGGTGGTGTGGTCGCGAGTCACTGGGTAGGTCTTGACCGCGTCCAGGGTCGGGCGCCCCGAGACGTCCTTCCACACGGTGAACGCGACGATGCCGGCGATCAATAGCACGACGCTCGACACGGCGGTGACCAGGATGATCCGCGAGCGCCGCTCCTTGGCCCGCTGCGCCTGGCGCACCTCGTCGACCTTGGTCCTGCCGGCCTTGGTGCCACCGTGCGGCCTGGACGACTTGCTCACTGGTGCTCCTCACTCACTGGTGCTCCTCACCGCGAAAGCCCTGCTGCCACGACGAGCGGCCATTGTCACCCACGAACCCGTGGCGACGTATCAGGCCTCGACACGTACGCCTCCTCACAGCACCAGGACGCGTCGGACCACGCCCAGCAGGAGGTGCCGCATGGAGCTCAGCGAGTGGACCAACTGCCCCCAGTGCGGGCTTCTCGCCGAGGTCGTCGACCGTGACGTGTGGCCGAGCACCGACGGACCGGTCGAGCACGTGCACGTGCGCTGCGTGGATCGGCACCGGTTCGTGCTGCCGACGGCGACCCTGGCGCTGCACCACTTCGTGTCAGGACCCCGGCCGGCCCAGCGGTACGAACAGGGCTGCTCCCCGTTCGGGCGAAACTGGTACCACGACGTGTCCACGGACGATGAGTAGCTGGTCGACAACAGGCAGCTCTCCGCACGAGCGGCTCGCATCTGGCCGTGGGTGTAAGAATCCGAGCATGGAGGATGTGGTGGCTGTTCGCGTCGGTCTTCGCAACGGGGACCAGCGCTCTTTCCTGACCTGGGGGCGGATTCAAGATCGGGTGGACTCCGGGCCGGTCGCCGAGCTGGTGTTGAAGCATGCCCGGGCCTTCTCGCTTGGTGGTGAGCCGGTGTCGGCAGTCGTCTGCGTCTCCCTTCGCGAGGCTGCTGTATCGGAGTCTGCGCCGTACTTCCACGAGTGCTTTCTGGAGTTCGCCTCCGCGCAAGATCCCCACGGCGAGGACTACGACCGATGGCGGGAGGAGCGGCACGAAGCGATGAGCGCCGGACGGGAGATCGCCTTCTGCGGGCGACCATGAGCACACCAGTTCGCGCTCTCGGTAGCCCCCAATGCCAGTGGCGAGCAGTTGTGAAAGATACTAGCGAGGTCGAGACGAGTGAGACAGACCGGGACTTCCGCCGAGCATTGTGAGACTTCAGCCGAGGGTTTTGAGATACAGAGGGGTCGGCTACAGACCCGTCTGGCGGTTGATGACGGTGGGGACCCACGTGCACAGTGGCGTCTCGCCAGCGTTGCCGAGCCCCCGTGAAACGCGCGCCCTGCGGCATGACCGGGCGTTGCGCGCCGGCCACAACGCGGCGATAGACGCACGAGGAGCGCCGTTGCAAACGAGGCTCGGCAGTGAGCCGGTGCGGTTGGGGGTGGTGTTGCGACAGACTGTCCGCGTGACGGACCTACACCCCGCGGCGAGTTCGGACGAAGGGCAGTGGTTGCTGCGGTCTGAGGTTGATTGGTGGGATCTTGTTCGATACGGCCCGCCGGACTTCGACGTGTACGTGCGCATCGCCCTTTCCCAAGGTCCGGATGGTGTCGATCCTCCCGGAGAGGATCCTGCTGTTCGCCTGGCACTCGCGACGCTCGCCCCATTCACCGCCACGCCTGCCAACGGGTATGCCGCAATCTGGGAGGGCTGGACGAGCGGGGTCCCGGCTCCTCGGGCGCCGCGTGTGCAGATTCCGAATCGAGCGATGCTGCTGTTCACCGGACCTGTCGAGGTACTCAGAGACGCACCAGCCCTGGCTTGGTACGGGTCTACACAAGGGAGGTATCAGGAACCGCACCTCGTGTGGCCCGAGGATCGAGCTTGGTGCCTGGCTTGCGAGGTCGACGAGGAGATCGAGTTCACCGTGGGATGTTCCGACGACGCCGCACACGCTCTGGCCGGAGCACTGCCCGGTGCTGTCCGACGGGTCCAGTACGGGGACCCGGCACCGCTGTACCGCGACCCCGCCCAGCGCTGATCGCTGCGCGCCTCACGAAATCTGTAGCCGGACTGCTACCCAGTGCGGCATGAGAGTGAAAACGACCCCGACGGCCTGGTTGGACACCGTTGGCGAGTCCAACAGCCCCCGTGACCGATGGAGCCGTTGTCGTCTCCCTCGATCAAGGGCATCCTTGGAGTGAGTAGCGCTTCGGTGCGTTGTCAGGGGACGGGGGTCACGTGCGGAGTACATCCGCGGTCATCTGGTGGTGGGTCCTGCGTGGCTATGTGCTGTTCTTGGCACTCTTCCTCCTCGGAGGGGGGTGGATCGTCCTCAATGGTGTCGATGGGGGACTCTCCGAAGCGGGGGGCACCCTGTCGGTCCTGTCGGGTTGGCTGCTCTGGGGGATGATGATGATCCCGCTGGTTGGCGGTGTCGGCGCGCTGGTGGGCGTCATGGCATGCCTACTCCTGCCGCGGCAGCGTTCGGTGCCGGTTGCGGCGCTGGCCACCGGTTCCGTCGCGGCTTTGGCGGTTGCTGGGATCGGAGTGTGGTTCGCAGGGACCGCGACCTTGACCCCGCTGGGCTCTGGGTGGTCGGTGCGTCCGCTGGTCTAGCGGGAGTTTCCGGGCTATTCGGGTCTTGATCGGGTGAGGCGGACGAGACACCCGGGCTGACCTGCGGTTTCTCGGCGTGTCGGCTGTTCTGCGGGGTCGGAATAGTGTATGACCTAAAGCATGGCGAGCTTG
>JBBQWX010000035.1:0-32023 GCA_038210185.1 Actinomycetales bacterium | reverse complement strand
CCCCCCCGGGCGACCCGCGGCGCGGGCGCGCCCCCGCGGGCCCCCCACGCCGCGGGCTACGCGAGAGCCCTGGCCGAGGTGGCCGCGGCCGCCTGCGAGCTCGGCGAGCCGACGATGCGCGTCGTCGGCAACGCCTCCGGTGCCGCTGCCGCCCAGCTCTCCGCCGTCCGGTCCGACCCGGCGACCGAAGGGCCGGCCGCGGGGTTGATGGCGGAGTTCACCGGGAGCGCCCCGCCAACCGGCGGCGGCATCCCGAGCGTCCCCTCGACCGGCAGCGGCATCCCGAGCGCCGTGACGACACCAACCCGCGCAGAGCCCCGTGAGGCCGCTCCAGCCAAGCCGCCGGCACTGCCCGCGAAGAGCCTCGACGAGCTGCTGGCCGAGCTCGACGCCCTGATCGGGCTGCAGCGGGTCAAGCGCGAGATCCACCGGCAGGTCGCGCTGCTGCGGGTCGAGAAGCTGCGCATCGATGCCGGCCTGAAGAGCCCCACGATCACCCGGCACCTGGTGTTCACCGGCAACCCCGGCACCGGCAAGACCACGGTCGCGCGGCTGGTGGGCGGCATCTACCAGGCGCTCGGGCTGCTGACCGGTGGCCACCTGGTCGAGGTCGACCGCTCCGAGCTCGTCGCCGGCTACCTCGGCCAGACCGCGACCAAGACCGCCGACGTCGTCGCGTCGGCCTCGGGTGGGGTGCTCTTCATCGACGAGGCCTACAGCCTCACGGCCAGCGGCCCGGGGGGCGACCAGTACGGCCAGGAGTCGGTCGACACCCTGGTCAAGGAGATGGAGGACCGGCGCGACGATCTCGTGGTCATCGTGGCCGGCTATCCCGCGCCGATGGCGGCCTTCATCGCCGCCAACCCCGGTCTGGCCAGCCGGTTCCGCACCACCATCGAGTTCGAGGACTACACCGACGACGAGCTCGTCGCGATCCTGCGGCACCTGGCGGAAGGCGCCGACTACGAGCTCGACCCCGCGGCCGTCGAGCGGTTCCGCGAGGTGCTCGGCCGCACACCGCGGGGCAGCTCCTTCGGCAACGGCCGGTACGCCCGCAACGCGCTCGAGGCGGCCATCGGCCACCACGCGTGGCGGCTGCGGGACACGGCCGCCCCCACCATCGAGCAGCTGCGCCTCCTCGTGGCCCGCGACTTCGACGAGGAGCCGCTGGAGGAGGGAGCCGCCGAAGCCACTGCTGCGTCCGACTCGGACCCGGTACCTGCGGTCCCGCACCCCGGCGATACAACCCCTGACCCCGGAGGCACCCCGTGACCCCCACTCCGCCCCGGGCGGCAGCCACCGCGCCCCCGCCCCCGCCACCGTCAGCGATGGCCCTACGACCCGGCTCCCCGCTCGGCGCACCTCCGGCCCCCTCGGGCGCCCCCCTGCCCCCGGCGCCCGCCCCGGCACCGGGCGCCGACGGCATCCGGGGTCGGGTCGACTCCGTGATGGCCTCGGTGCGCGCGGCCATGGCCGGCACCCCCGGCCGGCTGCGGGCCGCCGGCATCGTCAGCGTGGTCGTCACCTTGCTGTTCGGGCTCGCGGCAGGTCAGGCGTTCCGGTCCGCCGACGGCGCGCTGGGCCGCGCGGCCGCGAACTCCGACCAGCTCGTGCGCATCCAGGCCATCCAGACCAACGTCGTGCAGGCGGATGCCGACGCCACCAACGCCTTTCTCGTCGGCGGCCTGGAGCCCGCGACCCAACGCGCCGACTACACCGAGGCGGTCGCGTCGGCATCCGGGCTGATCGCGCAGGCCGCGCAGAACCAGCCGGCCGACGGCAACGCCCTCGCTGCCCTCAACCAGTCGCTGGTCGCCTACACCAGCCAGGTCGAGCAGGCCCGGGCCAACAACCGCCAGGCGCTGCCCGTCGGGGCGCAGTACCTCAAGAGCGCCAGTGCCGACCTGCGGGCCGAGGCCCTGCCGCTGCTGACCAACCTCAGTGAGGCCAACGACGCCCGGGTCACCGAGGAGTTCGACCGGGCCGCCCGGTCGGCGCTGTGGCTCGTGCTGCCCGGCCTGCTCGCCCTCACCGTGCTCGCGCTGTCGCTGGTCTGGCTGGCGCGGCGCACCCGTCGCTACGTCAACGTGCCGCTCGCGGCCGGGGCACTGCTGGTGCTCGTGACGCTGGTGCTCGGCACGGTCGGGCTGCTGTCGGTCAAGGGGGACGTCGACACCACCCGGGACGGCGTCTACGCCGCCACCCGCTCCACGGCGCAGGCCCGGATCGCCGGCTTCGACGCGAAGTCGAACGAGAGCCTGACCCTCATCGCGCGCGGCTCGGGCGCCTCGTTCGAGAAGGCGTGGCAGGCGTCATCCGCCGCCGTGGTCGGTGAGGTCGCCCGGCTCGGGGAGAACCCGGCATCCTCGGGCCTTGGAACGCTGCCATGGAAGGGCTACGTCGACGTGCACACGGAGATTCGGCGGCTCGACGACGCAGGAAACTGGGAGGGGGCCGTGGCGCTGGCCACCGGGTCGGACCCGAAGTCCGGCAACACCGCGTTCGCCGCGTTCGACACGGCATCCGACGAGCAGCTGACCGGCCTGAGCAGCCAGACGTCGCGGCAGCTCGACGACACCGGGGGGTGGCTGCCGTTCGCCGGGGTGCTGGGCCTGCTGGCCGGGGTCGTCGCCGCCCTGTGCGCCTGGTGGGGCGTCTCGATGCGACTGGAGGAGTACCGATGAGCCGCCGACCCCACCGCACGCTCGCGGTGGTCGCCGCGGTGGCCGCGACCCTCGCTGCCGGGGCGTGCACCACCGCCGGAGCCTACGACCCGACCCCGCTGCACACCCCCTCGACACCGGCCGGGCCGTCGCCCAGCGCGACCCCCACGCCCTCGCCGGCACCGACAGGGACCGACGTCGTCACCGCCAACTGCCTGAAGTCCTACGCGCCGCCCGCGACGATGCCGGAGCCCGGCGGCCAGATGCCGGCCGGCAGCACCATGGCCGAGATCCAGGACAGAGGCCGCCTCATCGCCGGTGTCTCGGCCGACACGCTGCTGCTCGGCGCGCGCAACCCCGTCTCCGGCCGCATCGAGGGCTTCGACATCGACATGCTCCGGGCGGTCTCGCAGGCCATCTTCGGCGACCCGAACAAGGTCGAGCTCAAGGTGATCACGGCCGCGCAGCGACTGCCCGCCCTCAAGGACGGCAGCGTCGACATCGTGGCCCGCAACATGACGATCACCTGCGCCCGCTGGGAGGAGATCGCGTTCTCCAGCGAGTACTACCGCTCGGGCCAGAAGGTGCTGGTGCGCCTGGGCGCGACGACCGACAGCGGCGACCCGATCAAGGGCATCGAGGACCTGGCGGGGAAGAAGGTCTGCGCCCCCAACGGGTCGACGAGCATGGACAAGCTGCGCACGTTCACCGACATCGAGGCCGTGGGGGCCGACACCCACACCGGCTGCCTCGTGCTGTTCCAGCAGGGCGCGGTCGACGGCATCACCGGTGACGACACGGTGCTCGCGGGCCTGGCGTCCCAGGACCCCTACGCCGACGTCGTGCAGGCACCCGCCTTCACCGCCGAGCCGTACGGCCTGGGCGTCAACCAGGACAACGTCGACCTCGTGCAGTTCGTCAACGGCGTCCTTGCTGAGATGCGCGCCGACGGCCGGTGGACCAGGAGCTACAACACCTGGCTGGCCGACGCGCTGGGCAAGGCACCGGCTCCCCCGACCGCGGTCTACGGACGGGCGTCGTGATCTCCGCGATGCACGGCACCACGGCGCCGACCGCCCCCGGCCGGCTGGGCCACCCCCTGCTCGCGCAGGACGCGCTGCGCTACCTCGAGGCGCTCGGCACCTGGCGCGACGACCGCAAGGCCGAGCTCGACCTGCTCGACGAGGCGGCGCTGGCGGCCCCCGACGGGGTGGCGTACACCGGCGACCTGATGCTCTCGATGGCGCTGTGGAAGGCCGTGGCCGACCGGCACGACCTGCTCGTGGCGACCTGGGACTCCGGCCGGGTGGGCCCGACCGAGCTGGCCCGGCTGTCGACCCTGGTCTGGGGCCGGCTCGACGCGACGGCCTCCCGCGGGGCGGCGATGCCGCGGGCCGCTGCCGGCGCACCGCCCGTTCCGGCATCCGCCCTGGCCGTCTCGCTGCCCGAGGCCTGCCGCCTGTCCGATGCGCTGGCCGCCTCGCTGCGGGCCCGGCTCGGCCTCGACCCGTCGGAAGCCGACCAGCAGGCGCGGCTGCGCGCGCTGCGCGCCTCCGTCGAGCGGGTCCGCGACCTGGTCGACCGTGAGCCGGCGCGGGGGCGCGCGGCTGCTGCAGCGGTGCTCGACCGGCTCGACACCCGCACCACCGACGTGCTGGCCCGGCTCAAGCGCGGCGCCGACGTCGGCGGCCTGCTGGGGCCGCTGGAGCAGGATGCCGCCCGCGCCGAGCGCGACCTCATCGTCGGTGCCTCGAACCGCCGGGCCGACGCCCACGACGAGGAGCGCGCCAGGGCGTTGCGAACCGAGCTGGAGGCCCGCGGTGCAGCGCTGCGCGACCTCGCCGCGCGGTGCGTCGCGCAGGTCACCCCCGCCCCTCGGTTCGCCGTACCCGACGTGTCGGCGCTCGGGCCGGTGCCCACGGACCCCGCGGCGGTCGACGCCTACCTGGTGCGGCTCGACGCCGTCGGCCGGGCGATGACGATGGCCCAGGACGCCTACGCGTCGGCGCTGGCCGAGCGCGACGAGCTGCGGCTCACGCTCGGCGCCTATGCCGCCAAGGCCGCCGACCGGCGCGCCTCCACACGGTCGGTGCAGGCCGAGGCCGACCTCGCCGAGCTGCGACGGCGGGCCGACGACGCACTGGGCCGTGAGCCGGCCGACCTGGTGCGGGGCCGCGCCCTCGTCTCTGCCTACGCGGCCTACCTGGGCAGTGCCCCCGCGCCGAAAGCCAACGTCCGTCGCAACGGTGGAGGGCCCTCATGAGCCAGATCGGCTGCGTGCAACCCGGCTGCACGGGAACCATTCTCGACGGGTACTGCGACGTCTGCGGGTCACCAGGCCCTGTGGGGGCCGGCTCGACCGCTGCCTCACCCGGCGCTGCCTCGCCCAGCGCTGCCTCGCCCAGCGCTGCCTCACCCAGCGCTGCGACGATCGGCGGCGCGGCCGGACGGTGTGCCCAGCCCGGGTGCGCCGGCACGGTGGTCGACGGCTACTGCGACGTGTGTGGGTCGCCCGGCGCGGCGGGTCCTTCGAGCGCAACGGCCGCGCCCGGCATCCCGGGAACGCCGTCGAGCAGCGTGTCGGTGGCAACGATGGCGGCCGGCATCGCCCAGTCGCCGTCGACGGTGTCGCGCGCCTCCAACCAGCTCGCCTCGACCGCCTTGGGCTCGAGTCGGGCCAGCGCGTCCGGCAGCAAGGTCACCCGGCGGGTCGGCACGTCGTCGACCCGGCTGCGCGGGGCACGCCTCGGGGCCGGCATGACCTCCATCCCACCCGTGCCGGCCGTCGACGCCGCCGGAGCCGTGCTCGAGAACCCCATGGTTCCGGAGGACCGGCGGACTTGCCCGTCGTGCGGGTCGGCCGTGGGCCGCTCCCGCGACGGCCAGCCCGGGCGCAGCGAGGGGTTCTGCCCGTCGTGCCGCAACCCGTTCTCCTTCACGCCCAAGCTGGTCGCCGGTGACGTGGTCGGCGGCCAGTACGTCGTCGCCGGGGCCATCGCCCACGGTGGCCTGGGCTGGATCTACGCCGCCCGCGACCGCAACGTGTCCGACCGGTGGGTGGTGCTCAAGGGCCTGCTCAACTCCGGTGACCCCGACGCCCTCGCCGCGGCCATCGCCGAGCGGCAGTTCCTCGCCCAGGTCGAGCACCCGCTCATCGTCGAGATCTACAACTTCGTCACGCACGAGGGCGCCGGCTACATCGTCATGGAGTACGTCGGCGGTACCTCGCTGAAGCAACTGCTCAAGGAGCGGATGCGGGCGGCCGGCGGCGCGTACAACCCGCTGCCGGTCGACCAGGCCATCGCGTTCATCATCGAGGTGCTGCCGGCCTTCCAGTACCTGCACGACCTCGGCCTGGTGTTCTGCGACTTCAAGCCCGACAACCTCATCCAGGTGGGCGACGGCATCAAGCTGATCGACCTCGGCGGGGTGCGCCGCGCTGACGACCTCGACTCCGCGATCTACGGCACCACGGGCTACCAGGCGCCGGAGGTGGCGCTCGTCGGCCCCACCGTGGCCTCCGACATCTACACGATCGGGCGCACGCTCACCGTGCTCGCGATGGAGTTCCGGGGGTACCAGAGCACCTACGTCGCCTCGCTCCCCCCGGTCGACCAGACCCCGCTGTTCCGCCAGCACGACTCGTTCTACCGGCTGCTGCTCAAGGCCTGCGCGCCCGACCCGGCCGACCGCTTCGTCTCGGCCGACGAGCTGCGCGTGCAGCTGCTCGGGGTGCTGCGGGAGGTGGTGGCCTCAGCGCGTGAGGGCGCAGCCGAGCACTCCACGTCATCCCTGCTCTTCGACGTGCCCACGGTCTCCGACGACTCGCTCGACTGGCAGGACCTCCCCCGCCTGCGCACCGACGACAGCGACCCGCAGATGCCGTGGCTGCGCACGGTGAGCATCGACGACCCCGTGCAGCGCCTGGTCGCGCTCGAGGGCGCTCCGGCCTCCAGCCCGGAGGTGCTGCTGGCCCGGGCGCGGGCGGCGCTCGAGGCGGGGCAGCTCGACCGGGTCGACGACGCGGTGCGAGCCCTGCTCGCCGACGACCCGTGGGAGTGGCGCGCCGTGTGGATGTCGGGCCTCGTGGCGTTGGCGCGGCGGCAGACGGCCGAGGCCCAGGGCGCGTTCAACGCGGTCTACGGCCAGGTGCCCGGTGAGCTGGCACCGAAGCTGGCGCTGGCGTTCGCCTGCGAGACCGGCGGTGACACCGACGTCGCCGAGTCGCTCTACGTGGTCTGCGCCCGCAGCGACGCGAACTACATCGCGCCGGCCGCGTTCGGCCTGGCCCGGATCCGCGCCGGCCGGGGCGACGTCGCGGGCGCGGTGCGCGCGCTCGACCTCGTCCCGGTCACAAGCCGCGCGTTCACCCAGGCGCGGCGCCGACGGGCCGGCCTGCTCGCCGAGTCGGGGGGCGGCCTGCCCTCGCTGGCCGCCGCCCTCGACAGCATCGAGAGCCTCACCATCGACCCCGTCGACCGGTCCCGCTTCCGGGTCGACGTGCTCACCGCTGCGCTGGGTCTGGTGGAGTCGACCGGGCCCGACGCCACGGTCGTCATCGCCGGTCGGCCCGCCGCCGAGCCCCCCCTGCGCGACGGGCTCGAGGCGGCCTACCGTGACCTGGCCGGGTATGCGCCCAGCCGCGAGGATCGGGTGCACCTCGTCGACCAGGCCAATGCGGTGCGTCGGTGGACGCTGCGATGACGGTGCCGTCGGGGGATGATGTCGCCGTGTCCGCGCCTGTTGGAGAGCCCGCCGTCGTCATGCCGGTCTGCCCGTCGTGCCAGAGCCAGGTCTCGAGTGGCGAGCGGTTCTGTGAGGCCTGCGGTAACGATCTCGGACCCGAGCCTGCGGCCGCTGGCACGGCCGATGCCGGCGACATCCCTGAGCCGGCGGTTGCACCCGACGCTGCTTCCGGAACCCCCGCTCCTCACGCCGCTCCTGACGCCGCTCCCGACGCTGCTCCTGACGCCGCTCCCGCGGCGTGCCACGAGTGCGGTGGAGAGGTCGCCGACGACGGGTACTGCACCCAGTGCGGGGCTGCGGCCGTCAGTGCGCGCAACCACTTCACCGAGCAGCCGGCCCCGTGGGTGGCCGCCGTCTGCGACCGAGGCATCCGCCATGTGCGCAACGAGGATGCCGTCGCCATCGCCGCCGGGCCCGACCCCGGCACTCACGCCGTGCTGGTGGTCTGCGACGGCGTCTCCTCGTCGACCGACTCGGACGTCGCCAGCCTGGCCGCCGCCCGGGCCGCCCGGGACGTGCTGGCCGCCGTGCCGCGTCCCAGCTCGACGGACGGCGTCGGGACGCGGGTCGCGGCAAGCACGAAGGCTCTCGTGGCGGCGACGGACGCGGCCAACGACGCCGTGATCGCCAACACCACCACCGGCCCCGGCAACCCCGCCTCGTGCACCTTCGTCGCCGCCGTGCTCGACGGCGTCGATCTCACCGTGGGCTGGGTCGGCGACAGCCGGGCCTACTGGCTGCCCGACACCGGTGCGCCACGGCTGCTGACCGTCGACGACTCCTTCGCCGCCGAGCAGATCGCCAACGGGATGCCGCGCGCCGAGGCCGAGAGCGGCCCCCAGGCGCACGCGATCACCCGGTGGCTCGGCATCGACGCCCCGGACCACACGCCACGCACGGTCTCCCTCGACCTCGACGGCCCGGGGTGGCTGCTGGTCTGCTCCGACGGGCTGTGGAACTACTGCTCCGAGGCGCAGGACATCGCCGCCCTGGTGGCGGAGTCCAGCCGGTCGGCAGGGTCGGCAGGGTCGGCGGGGTCGGCGGGGTCGGCGGGGTCGGCGGGGTCGGCGGGGTCGGCGGGGGCCGAGCCGCTGTCGCTGGCCGGCGCCCTCGTCGACTGGGCCAACGCCCAGGGTGGTCAGGACAACATCACGGTGGCCCTGGCGCGTGTCGCCGCCCCCGGCACGCCCGACGCCACCGCCCGCTCCACCCAGCCCATCGCGGTGTCATCCCCGTAGCTGCGTCCCACGCGCGGGCACGGCATTCGGCACCCGCAAGCTCAAGGCCCCGGCCACCAGGGGTGCCGAAGGCGCGACCCACCGCGCGCCCGGCATCCCTTCAGCCGGCAGCCCTTGGCCCGCGGCCACCAGGGGATGCCAGAAGCGCGACCCACCGCGCGCCCGGCACCCGGCCCCGGGCGATGAGCGCGCCCACGAACAGGCCATCGGAATGCACGGGCGTCCGCTGAGCGTGGAGCCGCTGCTGTCACGGGGCGATTGCATGATCCCGGGATCACCTGCCCCAGTTCTGGGTCAGTGATGATGGGTTCCATGTCAGTGCGGCTTCTCGATGAGCAGCAGGCGGCCGTACTGCGCGCGTCACCCCTGACGTACACGCCGCAGCGCGGACCGGCCGGAGCGGCAGCTGTCGGCTTCACCCACCTGGACCACTCCGCCGCGCTCTCCCGTCGGGACTTCGACGCCGCCGCCCGCGACCTCTTCGGATGGCGGATGCACTCCAGCGCCGGGCTGCGGGTGCAAGCCTCCGACATCCCCCTGCGCCTGAGCACCGTCGTGCTGATGCGCTGGGGGCTGGGTGCGCTGTCCCTCACAATCCCCTGTCGCGTGCTCGAGGTCGTCGAGGAACCGGGCCGCCGAGGCTTCACGTATGGCACGCTCCCCGGTCATCCGGAGGCCGGCGAAGAACGCTTCCTCCTCGAGCACCTGGACGGCGGGCGAATCCTGTTCACCATCACCGCGTGTTCGCGGCCGGCATCTGCACTGGCCAGACTGGGCGGCCCGGTCAGCCGATCCGTTCAGAGGTTCATGACGCAGCGGTACGTCCGAGCCCTGGATCGCCTGTAGGCACCGTCCGTTCTCGGTGCGGGTGTGATGTCACGGACTGCTGATCAGCGCTCATCAACCGAGCGAGCGCTACCCCGGTCCATGCCTCGTCGCTGGTCACGTCCTCCACCACCTCGAGCCACTCGGGAATGACGTCCGGCGGCGTCATCCCACCGCTCGCAGAACCGCGCGGCCTTGTGCGAGGTCGGAGCCGGAAGCACGCTTGGATGGGTGGGTGACCAGCCACGAGGTTCCGGGAGGCTTTGCTCCTGCGCGCCCGGCGACCTTGACAGTGATCTCGGGGCTCCCAGGCACGGGCAAGACGACCTTGGCCAAGGCGTTCTCCCGACAGCTGGGTGCGTGCCATCTGCGGATCGATGCGGTCGAGACGGCCTTGGCCCGCTCCGGGATGCAGGTCGGTGTCGAGGGCTATGCCGTGGTTCACGAGCTGGCGGTGTCGAACCTCCTGTTGGGCACCGACGTCGTGGTCGACGCGGTCAACGCTGCGGCAGAGGCCCGGGCCGGTTGGCGGTAGCCGCTGAGCGCGGTGGGGCACACCTGGTGCAGGTGGAGACAATGCTGCCCCACCCGGCAGAGCACCGTCGTCGCGTCGAAGCGCGGACGGCCGACATCCCCGGTCATGAGGTTCCGTCCTGGGCTGAAGTTGAAGGCCTTGCGTGGACCCCCGTGGGATGACGAGCGCGACGGCCAGCGCCTGCTGATCGACACCACCGACGCGGGTCAGGTGCTCGGCACACTCCTGGCCAACCGCCCCTTCGGCTGACTGTGCGCCGCTGCCGCGCCGGGTGCGTATGGGGTCAGGCGCTCCGGAGCGGCTGGATGTGGTCGAGTGCGCCGCCGAGGTGGTCCTTCTCGATCTCGAGGTCGTACGCGGGTCTGCAGGTTGAGCCAGAACCGGTCGGGAGTGGCGAAGTAGCGGGCCAGCCGCAGGGAGATGTCGGCGGTGATCCGGCGTTCGCCGTGGACGATCTCGTTGATCCGGCGTGGGGGCACGCCGATGGAGACAGCCAGCCGGTGCTGGGTGACCTCCAGAGGGACAAGGAACTCCTCGAGAAGTACCTCCCCCGGGTGGATGGGGGCGATGGTTGCCATGTGCGTGCCTCCGTCCAGTGGTATTCGACGATCTGGACGTCTTCGGGGCCGGCTCGTGTCCAGACGAAACTGAGTCAGGGGCGAGGGCACGGACACGCCGCTGCTGTGCCGCCGAGGGTCAGAGCTGCAGGTGGAGACGGAGGGCGTCCTCGAGCTGGCTCATCTGATGGGCGGACACCCGGCCGATGACCTGCCCCAGGCGCTCCACGGATACCGAGCGGATCTGTTCGCCCTGCGCCTTGGAGTCAACGCGAAGGCCGGTCTCTTGCGCGGTCAACAGGACCTGGAACGGGTAGACCTGCGCGACGTTGCTGGTGACCGGCACGACGGTCACCACCCCGCGGCCCAACCTCGCGGCACTGGCATTGGCGCGATCGTTGCTCACGATGACCGCCGGGCGACGCGTGTTCGCCTCGCTGGCCCGAGCGGGATTCAGGTCGGTCAGACGGATCTCACCGCGCAGCATCGGCCAGCCCATCCGCGGTGGTGACCTCCCAGGCGGTGGCCTCACCCGATGCCTGCCACTCGCCCCAGGCGGCTGCGTAGGCGTCCTCCAGCTCAGGGTCACGCAGCATCCGGATGGCCCGCTGGATCGCGGCCGAACGCGACGGCACTCCCGCCGCCTGCACGTATCGATCCAAGGCGGCGACGTCCTCATCGGGCAAGCTGATGCTCAACTTCATGCCTTGAATGCTACTGCGGTAGCATCCAGTTTGCTACCGCAGTAGCTCACCCCCTCTCCTGCCGCCGGGTCCTGCTGCGCTGCTCCCCCGGACGGACAGACACATGTGGTGGGCCGGCGGCTGAGCGTGAATGCGCCCCTGCGGCGGCCGATTGTCCGTCCGCAGACGCACACCCCACAAGGCCGCCTTTCGGGTGCCACGGAACTCGGCAGTGCGGGCAGCGTCGCACTCGAGATCGCAGCGGCCGTCATGCGCCGCCAGATAGGCTCGCGGCCAACGATCTGTGTGCCGAGTCCTGAGCTGACGTTCCACATTGCTCGGCGGAAAGCACCGATCTGCCTCACGCGTCTCCATCCCGCCAGCACGCCTGCCGAACAGCTCGCCGCTGACACCGCACCGAGAGGAACCAGCCAGATGGCCACATTCTCAGCTGACGTCTACCAGAACGAGTTCCTGCCGGACGGCGGCACCGACGTGCACGCCATCGTCACCGTGGCGTGCTCCGGCGCGGGCGGAGCGGGTCAGTCCGGGTCGGGGGATGCCGCCGAGATCGTCATCGTCGACACCTCCGGCTCGATGAGCGGTGACAACATCGCGGCCGTGCAGATCGCCGCGGCGGCCGCCCTGGACCAGGTGCTCGACGGCGTGTGGTTCGCCGTCGTCGCCGGCAGCCACCAGGCGCGGCTGGCGTACCCGCAGGACGGGCGCTCCGCCATGGTGCGGATGGACCCGACGACCCGCGCGCAGGCCAAGGCCGCCGTGGCCGGGTTCCGGGCCGACGGCGGCACGGCGATGGGCACCTGGCTCACCTTGGCGACCCGCTTGTTCGCCGCGGTGCCGAGCGCGACCCAGCGACACGCCATCCTGCTGACCGACGGGTACAACCAGCACGAGAGCCCCGAGCAGCTGAGCGCTGCGATCGAGGGCGCCCGGGGCCACTTCCAGTGCGACTGCCGCGGCGTCGGCTCCGCCTGGCAGGTGGCCGAGGTGCGCCGGATCGCCACCGCCCTGCTGGGCAGCGTCGACCTGATCGCCCAGCCACACGAGATGGCCGCTGACTTCGAGCAGATCATGCGGCAGGCCATGGGCCGCGGGGTGGCCGAGGCGGCGGTGCGGGTGTGGGCGCCGCAGGGGTCGCAGGTGCTCTTCCTGCGACAGGTCTCGCCGACCGTCGAGGACCTCACCTCGCGGCGGCAGGAGGTCAACGCGCTCACGGGTGCGTACCCGACCGGCGCCTGGGGCGACGAGTCGCGCGACTACCACGTGGCCGTGCGGCTGCCCGCGAAGGCGGTCGGTCAGGAGCAGCTGGCCGCGCGGGTGCAGGTGGCCGTGGCCGACGCCGTGGTGGCGCAGGCGCTGGTCAAGGCGATGTGGTCGAGCGACGACACCCTGACCACGCGGATCGACCCGGCCGTCGCGCACTACACCGGCCAGGCCGAGCTGGCCGAGGCGATCCAGGACGGCCTGGCGGCCAAGGCTGCGGGCGACACCGAGACGGCCACGGTCAAGCTCGGCCGGGCGGTGCAGCTCGCGGCCGAGACGGGCAACGAGGAGGCGACGTCGAGGCTGCGCAAGATCGTCGAGATCGAGGATGCCGACACCGGCACCATCCGGCTCAAGCGCAGCGTGAGCAAGCTCGACGAGATGGCGCTCGACACGGCATCCACCAAGACGACCCGGGTGAAGAAGTGACCACCAACTGCGCCACAGCAGGCCCGGGATGGCGCAGGCTGGCCCCGTGAGCACCTTCACCTGCCCGAACGGGCACCCGTCGACGTCGAGCGACTACTGCGACACCTGCGGGGTGCCCATCCCGGCCGGTGGTGCCGCGACACCACCCGACCCGGCCGCGAGCGCGGGTGCGGCGGGCGGTGGCCCGACCGCAGCCGCATCGTCACTGGACCTGTCCGCGGACCCGACGTCACCGGACCCGACCGCCGCTGCGGCGGGCGCTGCGACCGGCCCGCAGCCCTGCCCCAACTGCGCGTCACCGCACGACGCGGCGGCACTGTTCTGCGAGGCCTGCGGCTACGACTTCACCACCGGCACGATGCCGCGCCCGCCCGACGCCCCGACCGGAGCCGACCTCAACGCCGCCTCGGCCACCGGCGGAGAGGACCAGGCGCCACTGGCCCCCGCCATCGCCGTCGACTGGGTGGCCGAGGTCTGGGTCGACCCCGACTGGTACGACGTGCAGGAGAGCGAGGAACCCTGCCCGTCGCCCGGCCTTCCGGCGGTGGTCGAGCTCGCCGCCAAGAGCGTGCTGATCGGTCGGCCGTCCGCGAGCCGCAACATCCACCCCGAGATCGACTGCACCGGCGACTCGGGGGTGAGCCGGCGTCAGGCGCAGCTGACCACCGACGGGCAGCGGTGGTGGGTCGAGGACCTCCAGTCCTCGAACGGCACCTACGTCGGGCCGGCGAGCGGTCCCCTGCCGACCGACCCGGTGCCGCCGGGCCAGCGGCGTGAGCTCTCCGAGGACGACCGCATCTATGTCGGGGCCTGGACCCGCCTCGTCGTGCGCCGGGCCACCCCAGAAGAACGCGCCCAGTAACCCCTGCGCAACATCTTTCTCGCCCGGTGCGGGAAGCTTCACCTTCGCACCACTTCATTTCCGGTGCGATGGTGAAACTCCAGGTGCTTAGTCGCCCCCGGTGGGTTCACTGCGTGGCCAGGGCGGCGCGCACGGCCGCGGCAACGGCGCCCGGCCGCTCGAGCTGCGCCCAGGTGATGCGCACGACGACGTAGCCCAGCCGACGAAGCCGGTCCTCACGGCGTTTCTCGTCCCACAGCACCTTCGGGTCGCCTGCGGCGTACTTGACCTTGCCGTCGAACTCGACGATCACCCGGGTGCCGTCGACCAGGAAGTCGACCCGCGCCACGAAGTCGCCCCGCTCGTCCAGGATCGGAACCTGCGGTGTCACGTCGATGCCCGCCATCGCCAGGGCGACCCCGCACCTGGACTCCCCCACCGACTCGCGCCGCCCGTCGACGAGCCTGAGCATGGATGCCGCTCGGCTGCTGTGCGGCCAGGTCGCCACTGCCTCGATCTCCTTGCCCAGCTGGTCGAGAGAGACCGCGCCCTTGCGCAGCGCGGCATCCGCGCTCACCACGCCGGTGGCCATGCCGTGGTCGACGGCGTGCTGAACCAGCGCCGGTGCCACCGGGGATGCCGGGCCCCAGGCGGTCACGACCGACTCCCCCCGGACGGGGCGCACCCAGAACGCGCTCATGCCCCCCGCGCGCTTGACGGGCCGCAGGATGCTCGGGGCGGGAAGCGGCGCACCCCAGACGGTGATGCCGTGCGCGAGCAGTGCCGAGGTGCCGGCGAGCACCGCGTCGGGGTAGAGGAGGAATGCACCCGCGCACAGCTGACGGTGCCACCCCTCGGCGTCGGTCTCGACGAGCGCGCCGACGGCGTAGAGCCCACGCCCCGGATGCCTCAGCGCTCCGGTCTTGACCAACGTGCACAGCACCGCCGCCGACAGGCCGGCCCGGGTGGCCTGGGCCGTACTGAGCATGCCGTGCTGGCCACGCGCGGTCGCGACCAGCTCGGCATCCAAGGAGGCGAGCGACGCGGCGTCGGAGGGGGTGGGGGGCCCGGGGTCAGCGGCCGTGGCACCGGCGAACGCGGGCTCGGAGGCGGGCGCGGGCCCGCGGTCGGGCCCACGGTCGGGCCCACGGTCGGGCCCACGGTCGGGCCCGCGGTCGGTGGCTGGAGTCGTTGCGGCCGTCATGGCGGCGGGTGTCGTTGTCATGGGCCGGAAGGCTGGTCCCCGACCTCGGCCGGGGACCAGACCGCCGGGCGACCTGTGGACGATCGGCACGGCATCCGGCCGGTTGTGGATGACGCCCGGGCGCGGGCCGAGGCGCGTGCTCGACAGCAGGAGCTTCACCTTCGCACCGGAAATGAAGTGGTGCGAAGGTGAAGCTCCCCGCATCGGGCGAGAAAGTTGGGACGAGGGGGTCAGGGGGACATCGCGAGGAACAGGAACGCCGCGAAGAGGGTGAGGTGCACGCTCGCCTGCAGCCGCGTGGCGCGGCCCGGCACGACGGTCAGCACCGCCACGACGACGGTGATGGCCAGCAGCACGATCTGCGTCGCGCCCAGGCCGAGGAGCAGCGGCGTCGGGATCCAGATCGACGCCACCGCCAGGGTCGGGATGGTCAGGCCGATGCTGGCCATCGCCGACCCCATCGCGAGGTTGAGCGAGGTCTGCACGCGCCCGCGTCGGGCGGCGTTGCCGGCGGCCAGGGTCTCGGGCAGCAGCACGAGCAGCGCGATGACGACACCCACGAACGACACCGGCAGGCCCACCGCGAGCACGCCGTCCTCGATGGCCGGCGACTCGATCTTGGCCAGACCGACCACCGCCACCAGCGAGAGCAGCAGGAAGCCCAGCGACACCCAGGCGTCACGCGACGGCGGCGGCTCGGCGTGCTCGTCCTCGTCGAGCGGCCCGCCGTCGGCCGCGACCGGCAGGAAGAAGTCGCGGTGCCGCACCGTCTGGGTCACGACGAACGCGAGGTAGAGCGCGAGCGAGGCCACCGCCGCGAACGCCAGCTGCCCCGAGGTGAACTCCGGCCCCGGCTGGCTCCGGGTGACGGTCGGGAGGACGAGGCAGACGGTGGCCAGGGTGGCGACGGTGGCGAGCATGCCCCCGGTGCCCTCGGCGTTGAAGCGCACCGTGCCGAAGCGCCGGGCGCCGATCAGCAGCGACAGACCGAGGATGCCGTTGATCGTGATCATCACCGCGGCGAAGACGGTCTCGCGGGCCAACGTGGCGGCCTCGTCGCCGCCGGACAGCATCAGCGTGACGATCAGGGCAACCTCGATGACCGTGACGGCCACCGCGAGCACGAGCGAGCCGAACGGCTCCCCCACCCGGTGGGCCACCACCTCGGCGTGGTGCACGGCCGCGATCACGGTACCGGCGAGCAGCAGGGCTACGACCACGACGACGGCGATGCCGATGTCGCGGCCCCAGGCCGCGACGAGCGCGACGAGCGCGACGACGGGGAGCACCCGCCACACCAGGGTCGTGGTGCGACCGGCGGCGGCCATGGTCAGCCGCCGACGCCGGCCGGCGGCTCGGGAAGCGACCGTTCGGCGGCCTCGACCACGTTGGAGAGCAGCATCGCCCGGGTCATCGGGCCCACCCCGCCCGGGTTGGGGCTGACGAACCCGGCGACGTCCCAGACGTCCGGGGCGACGTCGCCGGCGACGACCGACTTGCCGGTCGCTGGGTCGAGCACCCTCGAGACCCCCACGTCGAGGACGGCCGCACCCGGCTTGACCATGTCGGCGGTGATGATGCCGGGCACCCCCGCGGCGGAGACCACGATGTCGGCGCGGCGCACCTCCTCGGCCAGGTCGCGGGTTCCGGTGTGGCACAAGGTAACCGTGGCGTTCTCAGACTTACGGGTGAGGATCAGTCCCAGCGGGCGGCCGACGGTGATGCCGCGACCGACGACGACGACCTTCGCGCCGGCGATCGGCACGTCGTGGCGGCGGAGCAGCTCGATGCAGCCGACCGGCGTACACGGCAACGGCGCCGGGTGGCCGAGCACGAGCCAGCCGAGGTTGGTGGGGTGCAGCCCGTCGACGTCCTTGGCCGGGTCGACCGCCGACAGGATGGCGTTCTCGTCGAGGCCCGTGGGCTGCTGAACGATGAAGCCGGTGCAGTCGGGGTCGTCGTTGAGCGCACGCACCACGGCGAGCACGTCGCCGAGCGGGGTGCCGGCGGGCAGGTCGTGGCGCATGCTGCGGATGCCGATCTCGGCACAGTCGCGGTGCTTGGCGCCGACGTACCAGTGGCTGCCGGGGTCGTCACCGACGAGCACCGTTCCGAGCCCCGGCACGACCCCGTGTTCGGCGAGCGCGGCCACGCGCCGTCGCAGTTCCTCCTTGATCGTGCCGAGGATCGCCCTGCCGTCCAGCGTGGTTGCAGTCACGCTGCCGATCCTTTCACGGTCGGCACGGTCTCCTCCCGCGGCGAGACGAGACCAGACGAGACGAGAGGAAGCACGACGAGGCCCGGATGCCGGAGCACGGCATCCGCGAGCGCGTCACCGGTGCCCAGCGCGTGGGCCACGAGCAGCGCGCCGGCGAGCCCGTGCGTCACCCGAGGGCGTCAACTCCGCCCCCGCCCGACCAGCCCCGCCACCGCGGCCTCCCCCACACCCACCCCCAGCTCTACCTCGCCCTCACCTCGCGGTCAGTGCTGAAGTGGTCGTCCTGGCAGCCACTTCCGCACTCACCGCGAGTGGGTACCTCGAGTTGGGTGCTGAGGTGGCTGCCCTGGCCACCATCTGAGCACCCAACTCGGGCAGGGGCAGCGCGGATGCCGCCCGCGAGCCACCCGCTCTCGCCTCCGGTCGCGCTCACCGCGACGACGGCACTCACCGCGGGTGGGTACCTCGAGTTGGGTGCTGAAGTGGCCGCCCTGGCCACCATCTGAGCACCCAACTCCGGGAACCACACGGCCGAAGGCAACCCGGGCCGCGACGGCGCGCGGAGCGAGGGCACGGCGCGCGGAGCGAGGGCACGGGGCGACGTGAGCGAGGGCACGGGGCGACGTGAGCGAGGGCATGGGGCGACGTGAGCGAGGGGTCTACAGTGACCGGATGGTCATTGTTGCCAACGATCGACCGGGGGACGCACAGACCTTGCCATCACTCGGACAGACTGCCGCCAGCCCCGCCGTCGACCTGGCTGCCCTTCCGAGCGACCCCGTCGCCCGCGTCACGGCGCTCGAGCGCATCATCGAGCAGCAGGCCGCCCTGCTCGAGCGCGAGGACGAGGTGCACCGCGTGCTCGTGCGGATCGTGCTCGCCGGAGGCGCCCTCGCCGAGCTCGGCGACGCCGTGGCCGGCTTCTTCCGGGGGGCCGCAGTCGTCACCACCACCGACGGGCGGGTGCTGGCCATGGCCGGCAGCCGCGACGAGGTCGAGCGCGCCCGGGCCCTGGACTGCTTCGACCGCACGGGGCGCCTCGTCGTCGAGCAGGAGCCGGTCGGCCCCCGCGACCCCGGCTCCCCCGACAGCACCCGCGCCTTCGTCAGGATCGTGGCAGGGCCCTCCGACCACGGTCTGCTCGGGGCCTTCTCACCGCAGCGCCCCCTGACGGCGGCCGACGTGCACCTGCTCGAGCGCGCCGCCACCGTCGCCGCGCTCGCCATCACCAAGGAGCATGCGGTCTCGGCCGTCGAGGGCAAGTACCGCGCCGAGTTCCTGCGCGACGCGCTCGCGGGGCGCGCCGGCGACCCGGCCGACGCCGTCTCGCACGCGGCATCCCTGGGCTGGGACATCGCGCGACCGATGGTCGTCGTCGTCGCCGAGACCGACGAGAACGACGAGGAGACCACCCGCTCGGCCGACGAGGTGCGCTCGCTGCAGGAGCGGTTCGTGCGCGCCTGGGTGCGGGCCGTGCGGGCGCGCGACACCAGCGTGCCCGTCGCCGGGTTCAGCCAGGAGGTCGTGGTGCTGGTGCCGGTCGGCTCCGACCTGGACACGGATGCCGTGATGCGCACCGTCGGCGAGATCGCCAAGGTCGTGCGTGGCGACGGCGGCGGGGGCCGCCGCAGCTTCTCGACCGGGGTCTCGCGGCCGATCAGCACCGTCGCCGACCTGCCCGCGGCCTACGACGAGGCACTCAAGGCGGTGCACGTGGGCCGGCAGATGCACGGCGAGTCGGCCCTGACCCACTTCGACGGCCTGGGCATCTACCGGCTGCTGGCCCTGATCCCGGACGGCGCCGACCTGCACCGCTTCGTCGAGGAGTCCCTCGGCGGCCTGGCCACCGACGACGCCCCCGAGAACGCCGACCTGCGCCGCACGCTGTCGGTGCTGCTCGACACCAACCTCAACGTGGCCGAGACGGCGCGGCAGCTCTTCTTCCACTACAACACGCTGCGCTACCGCATCGCCAAGCTCGAGCGGATGCTCGGCCCGTTCACCTCCGACCCGCAGCTGCGCCTGACGCTTTCCCTGGCGCTGCGGATCCACCAGATGCGCGGCATCTGACTCGGGGCTTCACCTCGCCAGCGCGGCGACCAGCGCGTCCGGGTCGGCGACGGTGAAGGTCGCGCCGGGGTGGCGGAGGCGGCCCGTGGGGTCGAGCACCCGCACCGGCTCGCGGAAGTGGACGCACACACCTGCGTCGCCGTTGGTCGCGAAGGTGACCCCGTGGTCGGCGAACGACAGGTGCGCGGGGCCGGCGGAGCGGATGAAGGAGTAGTTCCTCGTCACGGTGACGCCGTCGATGTTGGACCTCGGGGTCTGAAGGGTCCACAGGCCGAACCGCGCCCGCAGGCTCTTCTCGTCCACCTCCACCCAGGTGGTCGCCGGGAGCACTCCGAACGGCAGGGCGGCGATCCGGTGGGCAGGGGCGAAGGCGAAGGGAAAGCGCTGGGTCGTCACCACCTCGATGCTACGGGCACCGATTCCCCAACAGGGCCGGGCCGACGGCTCGCAGTCGCGCGTCGCAGGTCTGCTGAAGGAGACGGCATCCGGCTGCCAAGGCTGCTGAGCGCCTCTCGTGGGGCAGGACGGCAGGGCTGGGCGCCCGGCACCCTGGTCACCGCGACCCGGCGTGCGACCGCCGCCCCCGACCTGCACCGCAGACCGCCCCGCCCGAGCGCCGCGAACTTCCGGACGGGGCGGTGCCTTTCCCACAGCCCCATTCCGAGGCAGGATCACTCAGGTGAAACCCGCTCCGTTCGTGCACCACGCACCGCGCACCGTCGACGAGGCCGTGGCCGTGCTCGCCGAGGTCAGTTCCGACGGCAAGGTGCTCGCCGGCGGGCAGAGCCTGATCCCGGTGCTCAACATGCGCCTGGCCACCCCGGGTCACCTCGTCGACATCAACGGCGTGGCCGGGCTGGATGCCGTGCACGTCACCGACGAGTGGGTGCGGGTCGGTGCGCTGGTGCGCCATGCGGGCCTTCAGCGGCACGACGGGGCGGATGCCGCACTCCCCCTCCTGCGCCAGGCCCTCGACAACGTTGCGCACCCTGCGATCCGCAACCGCGGCACCACCGTCGGCTCCATCGCCCACGCCGACCCCGCGGGCGAGATGCCGTCGGTGGCCGTGCTCACCGGTGGCGTCGTGGAGGCCGTCGGGCCCGGCGGTCGGCGCGAGATCGCTGCGACCGACTTCTTCGAGGGGCCCCTGGAGACGACGCTCGCGCACGACGAGCTGGTCGAGGCGGTGCGCTTCGGGCGGTTCGCCCCCGGTACGCGCACGGCCTTCCTCGAGTCGGCCCGGCGCCACGGTGACTACGCCCTCGCCGGCGTGGCCGTGGCCGTCGAGGTCACCGACGGCGTGGTGCGCTCGGCCCGAGCCTCGTTCGTCTCGGTGACGCCCGTACCCACCGTGCTCGACCTCTCGCCGGCGCTCGCCGGGCGCGATGCCGGGGCACCCGTACACGCCGACGTCGTCGACCTGGTGCGCGCGCACGTCGACCCGGAGGGCGACATCCACGCGAGCGCCGACTACCGAAGGATGCTCGCGGCGGAGCTCACCCGGCGGGCGCTCGCCGCGGCCACCTCCGGGCACGACAGGATGGGCGCGGCGTGAGCGGCGTGAGCGGCGTGAGCGGCGTGAGCGGCGTGAGCGGCGTGAGCGGCGTGAGCGGCGTGAGCGGCGCGTCCGGCCCGAGTGGCGCCTCGGGGAAGTCGACCGCGGAGCCGCTGCACGGCATCCGGCTGCGGGTCAACGGCGTGGTGCGCTCGGCGCAGGCACCGGCCCGGCGGCTGCTGTCGGACTTCCTGCGGCACGACCTGTCCCTCACCGGCACGCACGTCGGCTGCGAGCACGGCGTCTGCGGGGCCTGCACGGTGCTGGTCGACGGTCAGCCGATGCGGTCGTGCCTGATGTTCGCGGTGTCGGCGCAGGCCCACGAGATCACCACCATCGAGGGCATCGGCAACGACCCCGGGGCGATGAGCCCGGTGCAGCAGGCGTTCGCCGAGTGCCATGCGCTGCAGTGCGGCTTCTGCACACCGGGGTTCGTCACCACCATCACCGCCTACCTCGACGAGTTCCCCGACCCCACCCCGGACGAGGCCCGCGAGGCGATCTCGGGCAACCTGTGCCGCTGCACCGGCTACCAGAACATCGTCGGGGCCGTGTGCCGCGCCGCCGAGATCCGCCGCGAGGAGGCGCGATGAGCACCCGGCAGTTCGGTGAGAGGGTTCAGCGCCGCGAGGACCCCCGCCTGCTCACCGGCAACGGCCGCTACCTCGACGACCTCGGCCACACCGCCCTCGCGGCGGCGTTCGTCCGCAGCCCGCACGCCCACGCCCGGGTCGTCGACGTCGACATCGACGACGCGTGGGAGGTCGACGGTGTCGAGGCCATCTACACCTGGGACGACCTTCCCGGCCGAGTGGCCGAACCGCTGCCGGTGCTGATCCCCCACCCCGCGCTGACTCACGCCCGCACCGGCTACTGCCTGGTCAAGGACGAGGTGAACCACGTGGGCGAGGCCGTGGTCATGGTCGTCGCCCGCGACCGCTACGTCGCCGAGGACGCCGCCCAACGCATCCGGGTCACCTACGAGCAGCTGCCGGTCGTCGTCGGCATCGACAAGGCCCGCTCCGGGGCGGCGCTGGTGCACGACGACGTGCCCGGCAACGTCAGTGCCCACCTCCTGCAGGAGGTCGGCGACCTCGACACCGCCCTGGCCGCCGCCCCCAACCGGCTCACCCTCGACCTGACCATCGAGCGCAGCGCGTGCACCCCCATGGAGGGCAAGGGCGTCTACGCCAAGTGGGATCCCGACGAGGGATCGTTGCGCCTCTACTCCTCCACCCAGACCACGACCGGCGTGCGAGCCGCGGTCGCCGCCAAGCTGGGGATGCCGCTCGCCAAGGTCGAGTGCATCGCGCCTGACGTGGGGGGAGGGTTCGGGGTCAAGATCATGCACCCGTGGCCCGAGGAGGTGCTGGTGCCCTGGGCGGCGCGCAGCCTGGGCCGCGACGTCAAGTGGACCGAGGACCGCCGCGAGCACTTCATCTCCAGCGCCCACGAGCGCGGCCAGCTGCAGGAGGTGACCGTCGGTTTCGACGACGAGGGCCACCTGCTCGCCCTCGACGTGAAGTTCTGGCACGACAACGGCGCCTACACGCCCTACGGCATCATCGTGCCGATCATCACGGCCACCCAGCTGCTCGGGCCCTACAAGCCCGGCGCGTACCGCGTGGAGTTCTGGTCGCTCTACACCAACACCGTTCTCGTCACGCCGTATCGGGGTGCCGGGCGGCCGCAGGGCTGCTTCGCCATGGAGCGGGCCATGGATGCGATCGCCGCGCACCTCGGCCTCGACCGCGCCGAGGTGCGCTCGCGCAACTTCATCCAGCCCGACGAGATGCCCTACGACCACGGGCTGATCTTCCAGGACGGCCGGCCGTTGAAGTACGACTCCGGTGACTTCCCCGCATCCCTGGCCAAGCTCAAGGCCCTCGTGGGCTGGGACGACTTCGCCGACTACCGTGCTCAGGCCGAGTCCGAGGGCCGGAGGGTAGGTCTGGGCATCGGCTGCTACGTCGAGGGCACCGGTGTCGGCCCCTACGAGGGCGGCCACGTGCACGTCGAGACCAGCGGGCGGGTCAACGTCGCGACCGGGCTGACCACGCAGGGCCAGGGGCACCAGACGATCCTCGCGCAGATCGTCGCCGACGAGCTCGGGGTGCGGATCGACGACGTGCACGTCACCACGGGCGACACCCGCCGGATGCCGTACGCCGTGGGCACGTTCGCCTCGCGCGGCGCCGTGATGTCGGGCAACGCCGTGGCCCTCGCTGCCCAGGTCGTGCGAGCCAAGGCGCTGCGGATCGCGGCCGACGCGCTGGAGGTCTCGCCCGACGACCTCGAGATCGACGATGGTGTCATCTCGGTCAAGGGGGCGCCCGGAAACTCGATCGCGCTGTCGACGGTCGCCGTCCTGTCCAACCCCTTGCGCTACGCCTTCGACCAGTCAGCGGCTGCTGCAACGCAGTTCGCCGGCACCTTCGACCCGGACAAGCCGCCGGTCGCCGACGACGAGGAGCCGGGCCTGGAGGGCAAGGACTTCTACTCCCCCACCCAGGCCACCTTCGCCAACGGCATGCACGCGGCGATCGTCGAGACCGACCCGGTCACGGCCGAGATCCGCATCCTGCGCTACTGCGTGGTGCACGACTGCGGGGTCATGGTCAACCCGATGATCGTCGAGGGGCAGGTGCACGGGGGCGTCGCGCAGGGCATCGGCGGGGCGCTCTACGAGCGAATGGCCTACGACGACTCGGGGCAGCTGCTCAACGCGTCCTTCATGGACTTCCTCGTGCCCTACGCCTCCGAGATCCCCCACATCGAGACCGACCACCTCGAGACCCCGAGCCCGCTCAACCCGCTCGGCCTCAAGGGCGCCGGCGAGGCGGGCACCATCCCGGTGTCCGCGGTCATCGCGTCCGCCCTCGAGGATGCCGAGGGCTTCCCCATCCGCTCGATGCCGATCAGCCCCGCCGAGCTCTGGGAACTGCGCCAGATGCACGCACCGACCACCGACCCCGTTCCCGCGCAGGAAGGCTCGCGATGAAGATCTCCGGCACCTCCACCCTCGAGGCCCCCGTCGACCAGGTCTGGGACGCCATCCTCGACCCCGCGGTGCTCGCCCGGTGCATCCCCGGCTGCGAGGCCCTGAGCACCATCGGCGAGGACCGCTACGCCATGTCGGTCACTGCCGGAGTCGCGGCGATCAAGGGCACGTATGCCGGCGAGGTCTCACTCGCCGACAAGGTCGCGCCCCGATCCCTGACGATGAAGGCGTCGGGCGCCGGCGCTCCCGGGACGATCGACGCCGATGTCAGGGTGAGCCTCGTGCCGTCACTCGCCGGCGGCACCGAGCTGACCTACGACGCGGACGCCACGATCGGTGGGGCCATCGGCGGCGTGGGCCAGCGGATGCTCACCGGGGTCACGAAGAAGATGGCCGGGCAGTTCTTCGTGGCGCTCGACCAGGACATCGCCGGGGTGCTCGTCCCGGCCGGGGCGACCACCGCGCTGGGTGCCCCGCTCGCGGGCGGTGAGGGCACGGCATCCACGCCCACCGTGTATGCCGGTCGGGCCGCCGCGCCCGGCAAGGGCGCGTTCGACCTCGGGTCGGGGGCGGGCTTCGCCCTCGGGGCCCTCGTGGGCGGCCTGCTCGCGCTGGCCGGCGTGGCGCTCGGCGCGCGGATCGGGCGCGGGTCCCACGCTCTGCGTGGGCGGCGCTGATGCGCGCCTTCACCGCCGCGGCCGTGCAGGTCGCGCCGGTGCCTGGACCGCTGACCCCGGAGTCCGTCGTCGCGAACCTCGACAAGCTCGTCGACATCACCCGCCGGTGCGTCGAGGCGACCGGCGCCGAGCTGGTCGTGCTGCCCGAGTCGGCCACCACCGGCTTCACACCCGGCTGCCCCACGGAGGAGCTGTGGGAGCTGGTGTCGGCGCTGCCCGGCCCGGTCATCCAGCCGCTGCGCGACGTCGCCGCGGACCTCGGCATCCACCTGGTGGCCGGCACCTACGAGCGGGGGGTGACGCCCGCCGTCGTCCACAACTCCTCGGTGCTGATCGACCCGCGCGGCGAGCTGCTCGGTGTCTACCGCAAGACCCACCCGTTCTGCTCCGAGGCCGTCTCGGGCGGCGGCTGGGTGACCCCGGGTGACACGGTCACCGTCTGCGACACCGAGCTCGGGCGCATCGGGATGATCATCTGCTTCGACGGCGACTACCCCGAGCTGTCACGCATCCAGGCGGTGCAGGGCGCCGAGGTGATCTGCCGGCCGTCAGCGCTGCTGCGCTCGGCCGACATCTGGGAGCTCACCTCACGGGCCCGGGCCTACGACAACCACGTCTTTCTCGTGGGAGCGAACGCCGTGGGCCAGGACCCCGCCGGGGTGCTCTACTTCGGCAACTCCCACATCGTCACGCCGATCGGTCACATTGTCGCGAAGGCCGCGACGCACGAGGGCTGGGTCTCGGCCCGGCTCGACCCCGACGAGGCGCTGGCGTCCCTGACCCCCGGGTCGAACATTCCGCAGGGCTTCGACCACCTGCGCGACCGCAACCTCGACCTCATCCGCAACCACCGCGCCGAGCTCGAGGGCCCGGCGAGGACGTCTTTCCCCCACGCCTGACGCAGCACGTCGGTCGTCGGTCGTCGGTCGTCGGTCGTCGGTCGTCGGTCGTCGGTCGTCGGTCGTCGGTCGTCGGTCGCCGGTCGCCGGTCAGGCCGGCACCGTGCCGCGCACCCACCACGCCGTGGCGCTCAGCTCGAACGGCCCCGGGCCCACCGTCGCGGCGAGCTCGGCGCGCAGGGCCGCGCGGGCGGCATCCGGCAGACCGGTGACGTAGGCGCCCGCCGGCCCCTGCCCCATCAGGAACGGCTCCCAGTAGTCGTCGAAGTCCTCGAAGCGGGTCGACACCGTCACCCGGTCGCCGTCGACGTCGGCCAGGCCGGCCCGCTGCCACAGGTCGAGAAGCCCACCGGGCCGGCCCAGCGGCATGGTCGCCTCGTCCTGGCCCACCACCGTCGGGTCGAGCCGCGCGGCGGCATCCCACAGCCTGCGCAGCATCTGCATGCGCCCGCCGTAGTCCCACACGGCGGCGGCGAGCAGGCCGCCGGGCCGGGTGACCCGCTGCATCTGCGCCACGGCCCGGTCGGCGTCGGGCACGAAGGTGAGCACCAGGAGGGCGAGGGCGGCGTCGACGGAGCCGTCGTCGAGCGGGAGGTCGTCGGCCCGGCCCGCCTCGAACCGCACCCGGCCGCGCAGATGGGCGGCCCGGGCCCGGGCGGCCTCCACGAACTCCGGCGAGGCGTCGACCCCCACGACCTGGCAGGAAGGCCAGCGCTCGGCCACCGCGCGGGTCAGGTTGCCCGTGCCGGAGCCGACGTCGAGCACCTTTCGGGGTTCCGGCATCCGCAGCTCGTCGAGGAAGAGCGGCGCGAGACCGGCGCTCCACCGCCCCATGAAGCGTTCGTAGGCCGCCGCGTCGTCGAACATCCCCCCACCGTGCCACGGCGACCGATGTCGCGGCGACCGATGCCGCGGCGACCGACGCGTCACCCGAGCCCCCCGCCGCAAGGGGTGCCGAACGCGCGCCTGACCGCGCCCCCGACACCCCACCACCCAGCACCCCCTCGCAAGGGGTGCCGAACGCGCGCCTGACCGCGCCCCCGACACCCCCGACACCCCCAGCACCGCGGCCGGAGTGCCGGGGGCGGATGGACGGCTCCCCTGAAGAGCCACCCATCCGCCCGGTCGTCGCCCCGCACTGCAGGCGAGGCACCCACCCTCCGGAGCCCGTGCCACCGGGCCTTCCACTTACTGACACTGGAGGACCTCGGCGATGCACGACACCGACGACGGAGGCATCGCACGACCCTGCTCCGCGGGCAGCTCGAGGACGAACATGGCCCCGCCGACCGACCCGGCCGGCGTGACCCGGGCGATGCCACCGTGGGCGCGCGCTATGGCCGAGACGATCGCCAGCCCGAGCCCGGTGCTCGGGCCGCCCGGGATCCGCACACCGGGCTCGAACCGCTCGAAGGTTCACCAGGCTCTCGGCATCCGCGAAGGCCTCTCCGGTGCGTGGGTCGACTCCCGAGCGCGCCAGCTCGGTGAACTCCCCGATCTCCTGTGCCAGCGACGCCTCGACCCCGTCCTCGACCCGTTGTCGCTCGACGAGCAGGGCCGCCGCACCGGCCCCGATGAAGCCCAGCGCGGTCAGCACGGCGACCTACCCCACCAGACGCGTCCGCACCGACAGCGAGGGCGCGCCGCCGAACCCGGGCACCGACCGGGCGCGGGCGGGCTCAGTCGTCCTTGTCATCGTCGCGTCGTCATCGGCAGGCGGGGGTCGCGGGGCGGGCTTCGGCTTCGGCTTGGCGGGCACCTTCACGGCCGGCGGAGGCGGCGCGACGACCACGGGGCGCTTGGTCGCCGGCGGAGCGGAAGTCGCCTCGGGGGACGGGGAGGTCGTGGGAGCGGACGATGGGGTCGACGTGGTACCCGGGCCGGACTGCACCTCGGCCGCCTCGTCGAGGTCGATCGAGGTGCCGAGGTCGGGTGCCGAGGTCGGGTGCCGGGCTCGCGGCACCGGACATCAGCGTCAGGGCCATGACGGCCACCACACCCACACCGACCCAGAGGGCCAGGAGGCGCTTGCGGGAGAGCAGGTCGACCATCTTCGCCGGTGGGGCCGGACCGTCGCCGCGGATGCCGTTGAGAGTGTTCTCATCTGCGACCCCGCATGCCGGGTCACCGGACGTTCGGAGCCGACCCCGACAGCGGACTGGACGAAGCGCCCGGTGGCGAGGTTGGCCGCTGCCGGGCGCCGCCGTCGGCACAAACTGACGAGGAATCCACCCTGCACCCCCCGGTTGAATCGACG
This sequence comes from Actinomycetales bacterium, assembly GCA_038210185.1. Taxonomy (GTDB): domain Bacteria; phylum Actinomycetota; class Actinomycetes; order Actinomycetales; family Dermatophilaceae; genus Fodinibacter. Next base: position 4,341 of record JBBQWX010000035.1, on the reverse strand, counting down.
ACATGGTGCACGGGCGGCGACGAGTCAGGGTCGGGATCGACACGGGCGGCACGTTCACCGACATCGTGGCGTTCGACGAGGACAGCGGTGAGCTCGTCACCACGAAGACCCCGAGCACCCCGGCGAACCCCGCCGACGGGTTCATCACCGGCATCGAGAAGATCCTCGGGGTGCTGGGCGCCACCGGCCGGGACATCACGGCGGTCTGCCACGGCACGACGGTCGCCACGAACAAGCTGCTCGAGGGGAAGGTGGAGCGGCTGGGGTTCATCACCAACGAGGGCTACGAGTTCATGCTCGAGATCGCCCGCCAGGCCGTGCCCGACGGCTACGGCAACTCCTACTTCTGGGTCAAGCCGCCGCGGATCGTCGCGGCCGACCACGTGCGCACCGTCGGGGGGCGGATGGACTTCGAGGGCCACGAGCTGCGCCCGTTCGACGAGGCGGATGCCGTGGCCGCCGCCCGCTGGTTCCGCGAGCGCGGCATCACGACCCTCGGCGTCTGCTTCCTGCACTCCTACGCCGACGACACGCACGAGCTCGCCATGCGCGAGGTGCTGCGGCGCGAGCACCCGGACGCCGTGGTGTCGATCAGCTCCGAGGTGCTGCGCGAGTACCGCGAGTACGAACGGTCGATGACGACCCTCGTCGACGCAGCCGTCAAGCCGGACGTCAGCCGCTACGTCAGCAACATCAGCTCGCGCTTGCGAGAGCTGTGGAAGGAATCGGAAGAGCGCAGCGAGCTCGAGGCCGTCGGGGGGGTTCACGGGGGGGCGCGGGTCCCACGCTCTGCGTGGGCGCCCACCCGTGGGTTCTACGTGATGAAGTCCAACGGGGGCGTGCTCTCGGCCGACGAGGTGGTGCACCAGCCGATCACCACGGTGCTCTCCGGGCCGGCGGCAGGGGCGCTGGGGGCGGCCCTCATCGCCCGCCGGGCGGGCTTCGGCAAGGTGCTCACCTGCGACGGTGGCGGCACCTCCACCGACGTCTCCGTGGTGCTCGACGGCGAGCCCACGCTCACCACCGAGGGCACCGTCGGCGCCTACCCCAGCAAGATCCCGATGATCGACGTGGTCACGGTCGGGGCCGGTGGCGGCTCGATCGCCTGGGTCACTCCCGAGGGCGCCCTCAAGGTGGGGCCCAGGTCGGCCGGTGCCGACCCCGGCCCGCTCTGCTACGGCCACGGCGGCACCGAGCCGACGATCACCGATGCGCACCTCGTGCTCGGCCGCATCCCCCCGCACCTGCTGGGGGGTGAGATCCCGCTCGACGTGGAGGCCGCGCGACACGGCATCGCCTCGCTGGCTGCCCGGCTCACGCTCGACGAGGCGCGTTGTGCCACCGGCATCCTCGAGATCTCCGCGTGGAACCAGGCCAACGCTCTGCGTCAGGTGTCGGTGAAACGTGGCCTCGACGTGCGCGACTTCATGCTCACCACGTTCGGTGGCTCGGGGTCGCTGCTCGCGTGCCGGCTGGTCGACGTGCTCGACCTCGCCGGCCTCGTGGTGCCGCAGAACCCCGGCAACGTCTCGGCGTTCGGGCTGCTCACCGTCGACGTGAAGAACGACTACGTGCAGACCCACGTGGCGCGGCACGAGTCGCTCGACCTCACGGCGGTCGGGAGGATCCTCGACGAGCTCACGGCTCGCGCCGCTGCGGCCCTCGACACCGAGGGCTTTCCCCTCGAGCAGCGCGAGTACGTGCGCACCGCCGACCTGCGCTACTTCGGCCAGGCGTACGAGGTGCGCGTGCCGGTGGGCTCGGGCCCGCTCGACGAGGCGGCCGCAGCAGCCGTCGCCGCGCGGTTCCACGACGAGCACCGGTTGCTCTACGGCTACGACTTCCGCGACGACCCGCGCCAGCAGGTCGAGTGGGTCAACCTGCGGGTCACCGGCGTGGGGCCGATCACCCGCCCCGAGCTGCGCGAGATCCCCACCCGCGTACCCACGTCGACCAATAGGTCACTGCAGGTACAGGACGAGGGCCCCCTCACCGCCCGCTCGACGCGCGATGTCTGTTTCGACGCGGATGCCGGCTACGTCGCCACCGCGATCTACTGGCGCCCCGACCTACGGGCCGGCGACACCTTCTGCGGCCCGGCGGTCGTCGAGGAGTTCGGCTCGACACTGCCCGTGCACCCCGGCTTCACCGTGCGCGTCGACACGTTCGGCAACCTTTTGGTCACCAGGGAGGCGCAGTGAACAGCGCAGGCCTGCCCACGGCCTACGAGCACGGCAACCGGCTGACCACGCCGGGCTCCACGGTCGACCCGATCCTCGTCGAGATCGTGCAGGGCACCCTGGCGAGTGTCGAGATGGAGGTCGAGACCGCCATCGCCCGCACCTCGCGCTCCCCCATGATCCGCGACGCGCACGACTTCCGCGCCGGGATCCACGACCGGCAGCTGCGCAAGCTCACCGGGCGCTCGTACTCGGCTCTCGTGCACCCGATCGCGCGCGACTTCCCCCTCGCCGAGATGCGCGAGGGCGACGTGTTCTTCCACAACGACGTCTACGAGTCGGAGGGCGGCATCGGCCACCTGCCCGACCTCTGCGTCACGGTGCCGGTCTTCCACCAGGGCGAGGTCGTGGCGTTCGTGCAGGCGTTCGGCCACCACGACGACATCGGCGGCGCCGTTCCCGGGTCGATGCCGAGCAACGCGCGCACCGTGTTCGAGGAGGGCCTGTCGGTGCCACCGATCAAGCTGTGGGATGCCGGGGTGCCCAACGTGGCAGCGCTGCGGATCATGACGCGCAACAGCCGGATGCCGGACAGCCTCGCCGCCGACCTCGACGCCGAGTGCTCCGCCTGCCTGATGGGCGCCCGGCGCCTGGCCGAGCTCTTCACCCGGTACGGGCGCGACACCATAGAGACGGCCTTCGACGCGATCCTCGACGCCACGACCGAGACCTACCGGCGCGAGATCCTGGGCAGGATCCCCGACGGCACCTACGTCTGGGAGGACTACGCCGAGCACGACGGTGTCGACGAGCCGCAGCTGCACACCCAGCGGATCACGCTCACGAAGATGTCGACCGGCGGCCCTGGGCCCGATGACGGCGGCCCGAAGCTGGTCATCGACTTCACCGGCACCGGCCCCCAGGCCAAGGGCCCGATCAACCACTGCGGCGACTACGTGGGCGGCAACTTCCTCAAGAAGTGGCTCGCCCCCGTCCTGCGCAACCTCGCCGACACCCCCGAGCGGATGGCAGAGCTTGACGTCAACGAGGGCATCGTGCCGCTGATCGAGATGCGCTTCCCGGACAAGGGCACGCTGCTCACCCCGATCTACCCGGCACCGACCAACGCTCGCACCTTCGTCATCCTGCGGCTGCTCGGCGTGCTCGCCGGAGTGGTGGCCAAGGCCGTCGACGGGCGGATGCCGGCCGACCAGGAGACGATCCGCTACACCGGCGTCTACGGCACGGACCGCGACGGCAACGACTACCTCATGCGCGAGGTTCTCGGCGGAGGGTCGGGCGGCCGCTACTACGCCGACGGCGAGGACACCATCCACGTCGTGCCGGACTCGAGGAACCTGCCGACCGAGTTCACCGAAAGCCGCTTCCCGTTCCTCGTCGAGCGGCTCGGGCTGGCCGTCGACTCGGGGGGCGCGGGCCGCCACCGCGGTGGGCTCGGCTACGAGAAGCAGATCCGGATGCTGCGCGACGCCCACTTCATGTCGATCGCCGACCGGTCGATCCTCGCCTGCTGGGGTGTCAAGGGCGGCCGCGCCGGGCGGTCGTTCGAGGTGACCGTCGACCTCGGCGGCCCGACCGAGCGCACCGTCGACGCCCTCGCCGACGCCGAGCCGGTACTGGCCGGTCAGGTGATCCGGATCCGCACCACCGGGGGCGGCGGGTGGGGTGACCCGCTCGAGCGTCCCTACGACGAGGTCGAGCGCGACCTGCGGTGGGGCAAGGTGTCGCTCGAGGGGGCGCGCACCGACTACGGCGTCGTGGTGAGCGGGACGAAGGACGAGCCCGTCGTCGACGTCACGGCATCCGACGCCCTGCGCGCCGAGCGGCAGGCGGCTCGCACCGGGCAGGAGCCGTTCTTCGACCGTGGCCCGGGGTACGCCACTCTCTCCGGTGGCGCACTCGCCGCCGAGGTCGACTTCGTCTGACGGGTGGGGGGTGGATTCCGTGGATCCGGGTCGGCCGCGTACCCACAGTGACCTATTGGTCGATGGGGGTACAGCAGGGGGTCGGCAAAGTCCGGGTGTAGGTTCCTGACCTGCTGAAACGTGTGTGACGGATGTGGCGTGTGTCGCTGCTGGGGCGACGTGGGGCTGGCCCGGACGATGGAGGTCTTCACACACACCTTCGTCGAGAGCCCCAC
>JBBQWX010000034.1:0-32133 GCA_038210185.1 Actinomycetales bacterium | reverse complement strand
TGCGTACCGCCTGGGTCAACCGAACCGGCCGCCGCTACCCCAGCACCATGCACCGCCCCGACCTCGAGGCGGACTCGCTGACCGAGCTCGCGGCGCTGCTGAGCACCCCGAGCACCGAGGGGAGGGCCAGAGCATGACCGTCGACGTCGAGGTGGAGACGACGATCGCGCGAACGGTCGCCGAGGTCGCCGCGTTCGCCGGCGACCCCCCCAACGCACCACAGTGGTACACCAACATCCGGTCCGTGGCCTGGCAGACCCCACCACCGGTGGGGGTGGGATCGCGGATGGACTTCGTCGCCCACTTCCTCGGACGGCGCCTGGCCTACACCTACGAGGTCGTCGAGATCGAGCCGGAGCACCGGCCGGTGATGCGCACCGCCGACGGCCCGTTCCCGATGGAGACCACCTACACGTGGGAGGCGAGCACACCGGCGACGACCCGGATGACGCTGCGCAACCGCGGCAACCCCGCGGGCTTCGCCCGCTTCGCCGCCCCCGTGATGGAGCGCGCCATGCGGCGAGCGACGAGCAAGGACCTGGCCCGGCTCAAGGCGATGCTCGAACGCACCTAGCGACCTCGACCGCAGCACTTCGAATCGAGCCGAAGGCCCACGGGTCTGGTGCGGAAAGACCGGGCGAGCGAACCTGCCAACAGGCAGTGGGCCACCGACGTCGGCGGTGCCGTGCTCATCGAAGGCACGCGCTGCGCCGAGTGCCAGTTGACCGGTCCGCCTGCTGCTGCCTCTTGCTCGCGGGCTGCGACAGGCGACCCCAACCCTGTCTGCACCTTGCCGAACGTCCGACATTCGGCATGTCCGGTAGAGCCAGTTGTTCGGCGCAGCCGCCATCTTGGCACCCCCGTAGGGGGCGGGATCCGGGGCCCCGCGAACGGCAGGGGACGCCCCCGCATCGACGCCGGGGCTCCTTCACGGGCTGACGGCTTTACTGGCAGACGTCGTCCAAGCCGCGCCGGACATGATCTCGCAGGGACGTCTCAGCCGGGACGAAGCGGCATCAGTTCCACGCGGTGGGCATGCGCACCATCATGCGGTCGACGTCATCCGGATCGACCCGGATGACCCGCGCACCGCTGCGGTAGGCCGCGAGCTCGCCGCTGGCGATCCTCCTGCGCAGGGTGCGGATGCTCAGACCCGTGCGCTCGGCGGCTGAGGACAGGGACTCGAACTCTCGGCGGATCTTCGTGGTCATGGTTGCCTCCTGCTTCCTAAAGCCCTCGACGGGCGCTTCGTGGTCACGTGTCGCCACATCAGATCTGTCGACGGCTCATCGCGTTGGCCCCGGTCCGTGTGGCTGGTCGTGCCGGGCCGAAATGATGCGACGTTCGTGGTCGGCGTGGCTCGTCGAGCCCCGTGGCCGTTCTCGGGCGGCCGTGGCGTCCTCGATGGCCCACTCCGCGGACCGGGCTCATCGGGGTCTTGGGGGTCGGGCAGGTGGCGTTGGATGCGCCACCAGAGGGCCGAGGCGGCGTGGTCGTCGGGTAGCGGAGCGCCGGTGGTCGTGTGGAGCAGGGCATTGGCGTCGATGCCAGCGTCGGAGAGCTCGGCGAGGTGCTGGGCAAGCATGGGGGTGTACTCGTCGCGTCGTGTGGCGGGAACCAGGGTGTGGACGAGGCTGGTCCAGTCGGTGACGGTCGAGGCGTTGGTGTCGCCCACCCGGACGTCGAGCTCGTGCTGCCAGAGGGCGTGGGCCTTGGCGGGTTGAGTGGGTCCGGTGGGGCGTTGGTCGCTGTCGGGGATGGCGTTCGCGGCCCGCCAGACGGCGAGGTCGCCGAGCAGGCCCGGCCCGGGCACGGAGCGGCCCAGTGGCCACCAGGGTGGGGTGTTCGCCGTGCTGGTGACCTGGTGGCGCACCTCCTGGGAGAGATCAGCGACACGCTGGGACCGGGCGTTCAGGTAGGCGCCCCAGTGCGGGTCATCGCGGAGCCCCTGGGGGATGCCGGGGAGCCAGGGGAGCGGTCCCGCGCCGGCCGTACTTGGGCCGTCGAGGCGCCAGTCGAGGACGGCGGCGCGGTCGTCGGCCGAGTCCAGCTCGCGGGAGCTGGCTGCGAATTGGAGCGCGGTGGTGTGGTCGGTTCCGGTGGCGGCGAGGAGGACGAGGTGGGCGCGCAGGGTCGGCCAGGCGGGGTCGTCGCCGATACCGGGGACGATCCGGTCGGCGCCGGCCTCGACCTCGGCCGTGACTGTTGTGCCGAGGTGGTGTTCGGCGGCGAGGTGCAGGGCGTCGACGTAGCGGGCGGTGGCGGCGCCGAGCCGCAGGGTGGGGGATGCCTCCTCGCGGGCGGTGGTGGTTGCCGAGACGGGGGCGTCGTCGCGGGCCAGGATGCTCTCGAGGAGGTCGGTCGCGGTCGGGGGGTGGACGTTCTCGGGTCGGGTGATGTCGTGTGGGTCGCCGTCGCCGACGACCTGGAGGTCGAGGTGGTTGGCATCGGCGCCGCGGGTGAGCATCGTGTACAGCTGTTGTCGGGACTCGTCCCTGGTGGCCAGGCCGTGGACGGTGTCGACGGAGATGCCTTGGGCGCCGTGGATGGTGCTGGCGTAGCCGAGCTCGGCGGCCGCGCCGACGTAGTCGGCGGGGAGGGTGATGAGTCGTCCACTCCTGTTGTGCTGCACGGCGAGGGACCCGTCGCGGTGCACGTCGTGGACGATCCATCGGTCGCCGTTCTTGACCCAGTCGTTGGTGTTCAGCCGCAGCCTGCGGTCGTTGCTGCGGGTGACGATCGTGTCGCCGACAAGGGCGGTGTTGCCGTCGGCCAGGGGCACTCCGGGTCCACCTTCGCGGCCGGCGAGGCGGTGGGTTTGGGCTTGCTGGTTGAGCTGGGAGACCAGGTCCCGGGTGGGGGCCAGCATGAGCGTGTCGAGCCCTTGGGCGCGGTCTTTGGCCCAGGCGGTGAACACGTCGGTGGTGACGGTGGCGAGGTCGCCGACGTGCACCCGGTCGTGGTCGAGGTAGAACCCCAGGGCCTCGGTGCGCCCTTCGCGCAGAGCCAAAGACGCGGCGCCCTCGACGGGGTCGGTGAAGCGCATCACCTCGGACAGGTGCAGCGCGCCGTGGGTGGCGGCGATGTCGCGCAGGACGCCTCCGGCGCCGATCGCGGCGAGCTGTTGGTTGTCCCCGACGAGGCGGACCTGTCCGCCGCGCGCGGTGACGAAGTCGACGGCGGTGTCCAGGGAGAGGGTGTCTGCCATCCCGGCCTCGTCGATGACCACCAGCGTTCGTGGGCCTATTGCGTCGGCCCAGTCAGGCAGGTCGCCGGTAGTAATCGACCAGGTGAGCTTGGCCAGGGTGTCCGTCATCGCGCCGGTCTGCTCACGCAGGACCGCCGCCGCGGCGGCCGACGGTGCCAGCCCGATCACGGTGCCGCCGTCCTCGCCCCATGCTGCTGTGAGGGCGCGCATTGCGGTGGTCTTGCCTGCCCCGGCGGGCGCGATGGCCAGCTGGACCCGGGTACCGGAGGTGGCCATCTGAGTGACCAAGGCGGCCTGTCCCGGGTTGAGGGTGGTCCCGTTGGCGGCTTGCTCGAGCAGGGCCAGGTCGACGCTGTCAGGGTTGGCACGGTGCCTGTCGGTGAGCCCGGCGGCGTGCACGAGGCGCTTCTCCGCGGCGAGGATCTGGGTGCTGGTGTAGACGGCGGAGCCGGCGACCTCGTACACGCTGGACCCGTTGGTGCGGCGCAGCTCGGCCGGCTCTTCGATGCCGTCCCCTGCCGGCGTGAGTTGTATCGAGGCGGTGGTCAGGGTGTGGTCGGTGACCAGGTCCACCACGGTGTCGACGTGCTCGGCGAGCAGGTTCGCGGCGCGCACCTGACGGTGCGCCTCGGCGCGCACGTGCCAGACCTGCCAGGTCGAGCGGCGCGCCTGGATCTCGTCGCGGACCCGCAATGCGGTGTCACGGATCCATGCCGCATCCACCGTGCCGCCGGGTGCTGCGCGGCTGGCGGACAAGGCCGTGGCCACCATGGAGGACACACCTTGGGCCCCGCCGAGGACGTCCTCGGCCTGCTCCCGCCACGCGGCTCGTTGCTCGGTCAGGGTGCGTGGTTCGTGCTTGGCGTCGCGGGTCTCCAAGGTGGCCTGCTGGGCGAGCAGGATCGCCTCCACGACCGTCGGCGGGCGGCCGTGGTCGCGTTGGAACGCGGTGGCGAGCTCACCGCGGCGTGCTTCGATGCTGGCCCGGCGGGTCGACCAGCGCTGGTTCAGGGTGAGGTCGACACCGACCACCTCGCGGACCGGGCGCTTGCCGCGCTCGGTCCCTGGCCGTTCGGCGAAGGTCAGCCCGAGCCGGGTGCGCAGGTGCTTCTCGAGGGCGGTGTTGTAGGTCTCCGAGGCGGTGACCTTGGCCTTGAACAGGATCCGTCCGTCGATCGCGAGCCACTTGCCTTGAAGGGTTTGCACCTTGTTCGCGACCGCGACGTGGGTGTGCAGGTCCGGGTCGCCGGCGCGTGAGTCGCGGTGGGTGAACGCGGTCGCGACGAGGCCGGTGACGTCGACCTGGCGGACGCCGTTGGTGCCTTCGCGGGTGTACAGGGCGTGGGCCTCGATGAACGCCAGGGCGTCGGCGACGGCGTCGTTGTGGGCCAGCTCGATCTGGGCCGCGACCTGTGGTGGGGCGATCGCCCACAGGGTGCTGACCGACTTCACGGGGGAGAAGGTCAGGTCGTACCCGCCCACCGCCGTGGTCCGTGGGCGGGACAGCTTCGCGATCGTTCCGGACAGCTCGCGGGCGTCGCGCGGGTCCCGTCCGTGCTCCGCGCGGAACATCTCCGCGGCTACCTTCGAGCGGATTCGGGCCCGGTCCTGGGTCGCAACGGGATAGTCGCGCGGGTGCCCGAGCGCGGCGTTGTGGTCCTCGATCCCCTTGGCGACCTCGACCTGGAAGGCGGTCGCCTCGGCCGTGTAGACCTTGAACGGCACCCCCAGCCGCCGCGCCGCGCGGTAGTCCCGCTCGGTCAGCCCGGGGCCCTGCAGCCGCTCTTCGCGCTGGTTGGCGAGCGGGTGCAGACCGAACCCGAACAGCAGCCGCATCTGCTCCGCGGTGACCTCGTCCCCGACCGCTAGACCTCCGATCCCCGCCACCCCGGAACCCACCCACCGCCCCGGAGTCTCGCCCCGGTCGGAGTAGTACGACGCCAGCGAAGTACGCGGCCCGCCGGCGCGGTCGTGAGCAGCGACCTGCCGGGTCAGGTAGGTGTACCCCGACCCGGCCGTGAGCTTGTGCAAACTGATGATCATACCTCCCAACGCACCCGGGGAGGTCCTCGGGGGCCAACTGCGGGCCGCTCGTTATCAAATCGTTACCGACAATGCACCGGGTGTTGCAGGCGACGAGCGTTTTCGTTTTCGGGGGAGGGACGTTCTGGGCCGCTGGCGACGGCAGGGTCACGGGGTCGCGGGGTCGGCGGAGGCTGGGCGGTCGCGGCCTTGAGCGACGAACTTGTGGGTGGGTGGCCGGTAGGCGGGTGCGAGTGGGCAAAAGGGGGTGACGGGCTGTTTCGGGTGTCACGGGAAGGGGTGGTCGGGATGGGCCGGCGTGAGGACTCGGTCGCGGCGCGGCGAAGCGCGTTGGAGAGCCAGGGCAGGTGGCGGGCGCAGCGCAAGGCGAAGGTCGACCGGTGCAGCGAGCTCGGGGTCGCCGTGGTGATGGCATGCCGTGAGCGCGACTCGGGGCCCAGGACTGGGAGCGGTGGACGGGTACGGCCCTAGCGCGCATAGGCACGATCGAGGGCCTTGCGGTCTGGACCGCACGAGGATCGCGCTGGCTGGACCGCGGATCGGCAGGCATCGAAGGGCGCGCCGACGTGGAGACCGACTCGGCCGGAGAGCCTCGACGAGCTATGGGGTCGAAGCGGCGAACTGGAACACGGCGGCTGTGACGCCCTGGATGGAGTGGCGGCCGAATGGCGCACAGTCCTCTGGCCGCGAGGAGCCACAAGCCGGTGGGCGCGCCCTTCCTGGGATTCGAGGAGGAGGTGCTGGCCCTGGTTCCCGTCGATGCTTCGGAGGGCGAACGCGACCGTTACGCCGAAGCGGCGTCACCGGGAGTCGAGGTCCTCGATGTAGGTCTTCATCTCCTCGATCTCCTTGCGTTGGGCTTCGATGATGGAGTCGGCCAGTTCTTGAACGCGGGGGTCCTCGATGTGGGCCCGTTCGCTGGTGAGGATCGCGATGGAGTGGTGGGGGATCATGGCGCGCATCCACGCGACGTCACCGATGGTGGCCTGGGAGCGCACCAGGAACAGGCCCGCACCGAAGAGCACCACCGCGCCGGCACCGATGGCCGCGTTCGCTGTCCGGTTGCGGTACATGCCGAGCATGAAGCCCAGCATGATGACCGTCATCGTCGCGGCGGACATCATCGTCATGAAGAACCGCGTCCAGCTCCAGTAGACGTGGTCGATGGAGTACGTGTTGAGGTACATGACGACGTACATCACGACCGATGACGTCAGGATCATCAGACCGAACCTGAGGTACGGCGCGCGGCCCCCGGCATGGTCGGTCCCGGCGTGCTCGGACTTCGGGCTCTCGTGGGTGGTCGGCTGCTGCGAGTGCTGGTCGTGACTGCTCATGGCATCTCCTCCACGTTCAGGCGTCCAGTGGTCACAAGCCACCCTCGCAGACACGTCGAACCTGGTGGGAGATCGCTTCTGCCGTAATGGCGCAGGCGCTGCAACCGCGCCCATGGCGGACAGCCTGGGGTCGCGCGTGCAGGTCAGCGGCGCGAGAAGGCGATCACGGGCAGCGCCTCGGCTGCTCGACGACGAACCTGCGTGCTGCCGTCGTAGCGCCACCCCTGCAGTCGGCTGAGGACGAAGCGGATCAGGGGGCCGGCCACGCGGTTCCTGCGCTCGTAGTCCGCGAGAACGGCCATTGCCTCATCGGCCGGCACGAGCCGGAACGAGGCGCGAACGACTCTCGGCCGGTGCTGATCTCCGCTCGCCCGTCGGACCGGATGTTGCGGAGCCAGTCGGAGCCAGGACCGAACCCCGAGACCACCATCACCTCCCCGCAGTCCGGGTCCGGGCGGACCACCTCCAAGACGGTGGTGAACGTGCGACCGCTGCGACGGCCGGTGTGGGTCAGCTGGAGGAACCGCCGGCCCAGCAGCCATCCCCAGCCGTGCCGGTACAGGTGCCGGGGAAGCCCCAACACCATGACGACCGGGCGGCTGAGCCTCATCGGTCCGGGTGTTGGCATGTGTGTGACCTCAATCCCGCGGGGGAGCGTTGTGCGAAGCCCCGCCCTGTGTGTGCCCGTCTGCCCTCAGCATGGACCGGCGCCTTGTCCGAGGCCAGCGACGACGGTGCGCTCGGCCCTTTCCGGCCTCCCTGGCCGCCGCCGCGATACTCTCCGAGACCACGCAACAGCCGGGAGGGAGTCACGTGTTCTTCGACGACCGGGAAGGTGTGGTGCGTGTTCTGGTCGTGGGCACATGCGCTTGCTTCTCCCTCCTCGCAGCGCTTCGCGTGTCCGGCAACTGCACGCTGGTCAAACTCAACGCGTTCGACTTCGTCGTCCCCGTCGCCCTTGGGTCCACGCTGGCCACGGTGCTGCTGTCCTCCGACGTCGCACTGGTCGTGGCCGTGGCGGCCATGGTGCTGTTGGTCGCCCTGCAGTTCCTCGTCGCGTGGCTGTCGGTCCGCAGCCGCGCAGTGGAAAGGCTCGTGAAGTCCGAACCGACACTGGTTTACCGCAATGGCTTCCTCAGCGGACCGATGCGGCGAATGCGGGTCACCGAGGACGAGATCCGGCAGGCTGCGCACGGCGGCCAACGCGCGGTTGGACGCAGTGGCGGCCGTCGTGCTTGAAACGAATGGCTCTTTGAGCATGCTCACGATGGTGCCCGCGGTGCTGGACCACCCCGATGGCTGGGACCTCGGGGGCCCGCGCGCGTGAAGGCAACGCTGAAAGCCCTGACGCACCGCTTCTGGGCGATACCGCTGCTGTTCGCGATCGCCGCAAGCCTGCTCGCGCTTGCTGTGACCGCGATCGACGAGTCGCTGGACACCTCCCTGCGCCTGCCGTTCCTGTTCGCCGGCGGCCCCGAAGGTGCACGGGCGCTGCTGGCAGCGATCATCACCTCGATGATCTCGTTCACCGCCCTGGTCTTCTCGATCACCATCGTGGTCCTGCAGCTCACCAGCAGCCAGTTCTCACCCAGGGTACTGCGCTCCTTCCTCGAGGACCGGTTCAACCAGGTCGCTCTCGGTGTCTTCGTCGCGACGTTCGTCTACGCGCTCGTGGTCCTGCGCGGCGTGCAGGGCACCGCCCAGGTCGAGCCGTTCGTCCCCCAGATCGGTGTCACCCTCGCCTTCGCCTTCGTCCTGGCCTCGGTGCTGGTGTTCCTTGCCTACATCCACCACATCGCCCAGTCCATCCGCGCCGCGACCATCCTGGCCTCCATCGCCGACGACACCCGGGCACTCCTCGACGAGCGCTTCCCCGCCGACACGCAGCCCGAGCCGGTGCTGTCCCCGAGGAACGGCCCGACCCGCACCATCACCGCGGATCGCCCCGGGGTGGTGCAGTGGGTCGACGACACCGCGCTGGCCGATGCGGCCAACAGCCAAGGCGTCTGCATCGAGCTGATCCGCGCGGTGGGGGAGTTCGTCGCGACCGGCGCCCCGCTCGCGCTCGTGCACGGCGAGGCGCCGTTCGAGGACGACCTGTTGTATGCAGCCGTGCATGTCGGTCGTGAGCGCAGCATGGACGAAGACGTCGGCTTCGGTCTGCGTCAGCTGGTCGACATCGCCGAGCGCGCTCTCTCCCCCGGGATCAACGACCCCTCGACCGCGGTGCAGTCGCTTGACCATCTGCACGACCTCGTGCGCCGACTGGCCACCCGTGCTCTGCCGCCGCGGCAACGCAGCGCCGACAACGGGCGCCTCCTCCTTTGGGTGCCGCAGCCGCAGTTCGCCGACTACCTCGCCCTCGCGTTCGACGAGATCGCCTACTGGGGCAGGGACAGTCCGCGCGTCAGACGCCGCCTGCAGGTCGCGCTCCGAGATCTGGAGGCCGCCGCCCGGCCAGAGCACAGGCCCCCGGTGATAGCGGCCATCGCGCGTCATCAGGGGCTGCCGGTGTCGCCGGCGGTGGACGCGCTCTCGCCCACCGACATCGGGCTCCGCTGACGTCAGAGGAGGGGGCACATCGGCGCGAGGTTCGCCGCGCGCATCGGCATCACCGTCCGGGACGGCCTTGCGGCGAAAGCCGTTCGGCGTGCGCCGAGGGCAGCGAAAGGGATCGCCCCCGATCGACTCCATCAAGGGTTCGCTGGGCGAGCTCATCGAGGTCGGCGAGGCGTCCGAGCGCTTCGAACCGGTCGCTCTCGGTGCTCGCGACGCGTAGCTTCGAGCGGGCGGTCGAGCGCTCCTCCTCGAGGGCGGAGACGAACTCTGCGGACGGGTTCATGACGTGGCTCCTTCCGGTGCAAGTTGGGGAAGTCGGTCGATGACCGCTCCGGCGCCGTGCCCGAGCTCTCGGAAGATCTCCAGCAGGAGGTCCTCGGGGTCCCGGTCCGCGAGGTCGGTCCGGACGTTGGCGATGCCGTTGGCCAACACCTTGGGCAAGCTCTCGAAGGCCGCACAAGACAGGAGCAGGAGGCGTTCGCCCGGAGCCAGCCGCACGCAGTCGCGACTGGCTCCGTCTGCCGGCAGGGTCCGGCATCCGGTCGAGCCGACGACCAGGGCGGGTGGGGAGTGGTGCACGACGAGCGCGAGCTCGCCATCGCGGGTGCAGGCCGCCGCGGAGTAGGCGTCCGGGGACGCGGGCCCGGCGAAGGTGTTCGTGCTGTCGGCGACGATGACTCGCGTCATGGTGGGGCCGGGCTGGAGCAATGCGAGACCCTTGGGGTACTCGATGCACGTCACGGACCAGCGCTCGTCGGCCTTCTGGTTGAGCAGGGCGGAGCCGACAACCCGGCTCACGAGCCAGCCCTGGGTGCCGTCTCGACCAGCCCGCAGGAGCGCAGAAGGCGGTGGTTGCGCGCCCGGTGCCCTGTCACGGTGAACGGCAGGTTGCGGGCGGCGCAGCTGCGACGAGCCCAGAGAATCGCGGCCACAGTGGGGGAGGAAATCTGCTCCACCGCGGAGACGTCCAGCAGCACGCCCCGGCCCTGGACGACACCAGCGGCGACCTGGCTCCTGAGCTCCGCCAGGTTCGCTGACATGGATTCGTTCACCAGCCGTATCCGCACGGCGCTCTGGCCCCCGGGCTGCCGGCAGTCGGTCGTGGTGGTCGCCGTGCTCATGGTGTGCCTCTGGACATGTCCTGGAGCATGCCCACCACGGATGACGAACGCCGGGACGAGTCCTTTGCAGTTGTGTGACAACTTCCGCCACGGGGCGCTGTCAGCTCTTTCGGGCTTCATGCGCTGAGAGACTGTAGTGGTGTCTGTGAGCCTGCTCGTCCTCGAGGACGACGACGGAATCCGCGAGTCGCTCTCGATGGCGCTGGAGGATGAGGGGTACGTGACCACGTGCCACGAGTCGGCGGAGGCCGCGTTGCAGGACCGCGGTGCGCTCGGCGTGGACCTGATGCTGGTCGACCTCATGCTCGGCGGCATGGACGGCTTCGCCTTCATCCGGGAGGTCCGCCGGATGACTGACGTGCCGATCATCGTGCTGAGCGCGAAGGCCGACACCCACGACATCGTGGCGGCCCTGGAAGCGGGAGCGGACGACTACGTCACCAAGCCGTTCGAGATTAAGGAGGTGAGCGCCCGGCTCCGTGCGCTGCGGCGTCGACCGCCGGTGCGCCCGCTCGTCCAGGTCGACAGCGCGCCCGTTGACGGCCAGCTGCAGGTCCTCGACAGCGCTCATGGCCCACTGGTGCTGGACGGCGCAGCGGGTGTCCTTCGTCGCGGGGACAACCCGGTGCACCTGACGGTGACGGAGTTCCGCCTGCTGTGCGAGATGGCCGACGCCCGAGGCCATGTGCTGAGCCGCCGGGCGCTGTTGGAACGGGTCTGGGACCACGGGTACTTCGGGGACGAGCGCATCGTGGACGTCCACGTGCGCCGGCTGCGGACCAAGATCGAGGTCGACGCTGCCCAGCCGACCCTGTTGGTGACCGTCCGCGGGCTCGGGTATCGGCTGGACCCGGTGTGAGGCTGGCGGGCTCGCCCCTCGGGGTCCGCGCCACCGCGACGATCTCGTTCGCGGCCCTGGCCCTGGCCATCTCTGCGGTGCTCGCCGTCGGCACGTACCTGACGGCCAGACACTTCCTGGTCGAGCAGCGTCAGGCCACGGCGGCCCGACAGGCATTCGTGGATGCCGCGTTCGTCCGGGACGGGCTGCTGACCTCGGGCTCGCAGGTCAGCGACGTCCTCGACAGCACCTCGCCCCCACCCGGGGCCGTGATCATCGTCAACCAGGGCGACCGCTGGTACTCGTCGTCCCTCAACGAGGGGGCGGACGCCGTGCCGGCTGGGGTCCGCGAGCTCGTGGAGGCGGGGAGCGCGGCCCGCGCGTGGGGGAGGCTCGGCGAGCAGCCCGTGCTGGCGGTCGGAGTCCCGATCCCATCGGTGGGTGCCACGTTCTACGAGCTGTCCCCCACGGAGGAGCTCGACTCGACCCTGAACACACTCGGCCTGGTCCTGGGCTCGTTCGCCCTGGTGACCACCATCGGCGGAGCCGCCATCGGGCGCATGGCCTCGGCGCGGGTCGTCGCACCCCTCGACGAGGTGGCGACGGCCGCAGCGAGCATCGCCGCCGGGGAGATGAGCACTCGCCTCGAGCCCACGGCCGATCCCGACCTCGCCGTGATCGTGGGCTCATTCAACACGATGGTGCAGGCCCTTGACGAACGCATCCAGCGCGACGCGCGCTTTGCCGCGGACGTGGCGCACGAGCTGCGTTCCCCGGTAACCACCTTGATGACCAGCGTCACGTTGCTGCGGTCCTCGGAGGGCGCGACTTCGGGGCGACGCAAGGCGGCCCTGGACCTGGTCGACCGCGAGGTGAGGCGGCTGCACCGCGCGCTCGAGCACCTGCTGGAGCTGGGGCGGCTGGACGCCACGGTGGCGGCAGCGGGCCATGACTGTGTCGATGTTGCAGACCTCGTCGGGCACGCGTTGGAGGAGAGCCACCGCTCTCCCCGGGTCGTGACCCCCGACCCTGGGTCGATGGCGGTCCGCGGTGACAAGCAGGTTCTGCACCGCGCCCTGGTCAACCTGTTCGACAATGCCGACCTGCATGGCGGGGGCCTGCAGCACGTGGTCATCCGCCGCGTCGGGACGGCTGTGCAGGTGCGCGTCGTCGACACGGGACCAGGGATCGAGGACTCGGAGCGGGAGCGGATCTTCGAGCGGTTCGTCCGAGTGGGCTCGAGGGGGTCCCGCCCGGGCACCGGCCTCGGACTGAGCCTGGTGGCAGAGACGGTGCAGGCCGGTGGGGGGAGCGTGTGGTGCGAGGAGACCCCGGGCGGTGGTTCGACCTTCGTGATCAGCCTGCCCGCGGCGACGGCTGGAGAGGTGGTCGAGCCATGACCAGACGGTCCGGACTGGGGCCGCTCCTGGTTGGGGCGCTCATCACTGGCACTCTCGCGTCGGGGTGCGGAGTGCCCACCGACTCCGGAGCGCAGTCGGTCCCGGTGGTGCCCTACGACCTGCTGAGCCCGTCCGGTTCCGAGCCCTCCGTGAGCTCTTCCGTTCCAGCTCTGGGGCCAACGGTGTGGCTGGTGCGTGACGACGCGCTCGTTCCCGGCGCGGCCAGCACGCCCGGAGCTGACGTCCGGTCGACGGCGAGCGCCTTGCTCCTGCGCCTGGCCGAGGGGCCGACGGAACAGCAGCGTGCCGACGGCCTCTCGACGGCGTTCGGGCCGGACGTGCGGCTGACCCTGACCGACGTGACGGGAGGGCGCGCCGTGGTCGACGTCCGGGCCGGGGACCAGGCGCCCAGCCCCAGTCGGCTCCCGCTGGCGGTGGGACAGCTCGTCCTGACCCTGGCGTCGATCGAAGGTGTCGACGAGGTCGTCCTCACGGCGAGAGGGGCCCCCATCGAGGCGCCGCTCCCTGGCGGGGCGCTCAGCGACCGCCCGCTGCGTGCCGACGACTACGCCGCACTGCGGTCACCACGCAGCCCGCCACCCGCGGCGACCTCGTCCTCGCCGACGGCTACGGGGCCGGCATCGCCGACCCCGTAGCGGATCCGGGCGCGTCGTCGGGCCCGGCTGCCTCGCGGATGCCTAGCGCGCCTCGCGCTGGCGCATCCACGAGGGGATCCGGGTCTCACCGGCGTTGTACCGACGGGAGATTTCGCGGATGTCGGGCTCCAGGCCCAGACCTTCGAGCTCCTCGGCGACGGACCAGACCACGAGTCGCGTGCTCAGTCCTTCGGCCTTGGCCTCGCCCCGTAGCTGCGCTGCAGCGATGGCGTGCGACGTGTGGTCGTCGATCCGCTTGTCGTTCATGACCATGGAGCCGGTGCTCATGAGAACCTCGCTTCTCTCGTGACCCGCGTGGGTGTCACGTCGGGTGCTGCGAACACCACCACCATGGCAAGGGGAGATGACGAACCGTCGAGCGAGCGTGTGTCGCTTTCATGACGAGTCGCGGCGAGGCTGCTCAGGCCTGGGGGATGTTGCGACGCCGGAAGCCGAGGAGGCCGATGAGTGCCAGCAACATCGCCAGGGAGCTGAGTCCGACGAGACCAGGCGCCGAGACGGCGTCCAGCGGCGGGTTCCCGACGTGGGTGGTGGGTGCGAGGTCGAGGGCCCACCGAGGGAGCCGGAGCCCCGGGCCCAGAAAGGCGACGAACGCCACCAGGGCGTAGACGGCCCAGGCCAGCGGGTACGCCCGGGGGCGGACGCCGTAGACCGCGAGGGCCAGCCCGGTGAGCACCAGCTCGGCGGGTAGGTAGGCCAGGCCCGCGCCCAGGATCGCCGAGGTCTGGTCTGCGTCGCCGAGGGACCACGCCACGGTCCCCGCCAGGGCCAGTGAGGACGCCCCCACGACGGCCAGGAGACCGGCGACGACGACGAGCATGTGGGCGCCCAGCCAACGGGTCCGGGAGATGGTGCCGGAGAGGCGGTGCTCGAGCCGGCCGGCGGTCTCCTCGCCACGCAAGACGCCCACCGCCTGCACCACGTACCCGGTGGCGATGACGGCGAGGTAGAGCTGGGTCACCGCCACGAAGCCCTCGAGGGGTGCTGTGGGCGAGATCCCCATCGCATCGGCAAGAGCGGGGTTGCCGGTCATCGCGTCGATCAGCTGCTGCGCGAGCGTTCCCATCATCGAGGTGAGCAGGAGGCCTCCGGCCAGCCAGCCCACGATGGCCGGACGGTGCACCCGCGTGGCGAACCCGACCGGGTTGAGCAGCGCACCGGTGGCCCTGGCCGGCCCGGTGCGGCCCTGGATCAGGGCGCTGCCGAGGTCCCTGCTCCGGGCCGTGAGCACGGCGGCCGCGGCGAGGACGGCGCCGACCGCCAGGGGTAGGGCAATGGCCCACCAGCGTTGCTGGCCGAAAGGAGCCGCCTTCTCGGCCCAGCCGAGCGGCGACAGCCAGGTCACCCAGGTGTCGGTGACGTCACCAACACCCCGGAGCACGTACGACGCGCCGAGGACGAGCAGGGCGCCGGCATAGACGCTGCGCCCGTGGACCATCACCTGGGCCAACAGGGCCGTGAGACCTGCGAAGACGAAGGCCAGACCCGCGAGCGAGGCGGCGTAGAGGACGGATCCGGTCACCGGGATCCCGCTGGCCGCCAGGCCCGCAGCGAAGAGGGCCGCGGTGGCCAGGATCGCGCCGGTGGCCGACAGGAGAGCAGCCAGGGTCGGCTGGTGCCGAGCGATCCGGCCCCCGAGGAGCAGCTCCACGCGCCCGGACTCCTCCTCCTGTCGGGTGGCACGGGTGACCAGGTTGATGCCGAGCAGGGGGAGCAGGATCGCGGCCAGGAAGCCGAACTCGTCCTGCACGACCCCGCCGAGGCTGTCGATCCCCTCGACGTGGCCGTTGATCGCCTGCAGCGCGTTGCCCGACGCGACGGCCGTGGCGTAGCTGTGGATTTTGGCCGGGGTGTCGTACAGGCCGGCAACCGCCGTCGCAGTCGCGATCATGCTGCCGGCCAGCACGGCCACCCACACCAGCAGCGCGCGCCGCTGGGTACGCCACAGGATCATGAGCATTGTCGCGGTGCCACCCGGCGACGGGGGGGCGATGCGCTCTGACCGCGTGGTCATCGTGCCACCACGTCGACGGTCGGCTCGACATCCGCCTCGGAGCCATCGCCGTAGTTGCGCAGGAACAGCGCGTCCAGGCTCGGAGGGGTGACGGTGAGCGTGGTGATGTGCGCCCGATGCAGGAGGCCGACCACGGCGTCGAGGTGTTCGGCGTCGACGGTGAACCTCGAGTCCACGTGCCCTGACAGCTGCTCGACCGTCACGTCCGCCACACCGGCGGCAGCTGGGAGCTCCCCAGGGGACTCGACGGTCAGGGCATGCACCTGGGCCCGGGTGTGCCGGCGCAGGTCGGCCAGGCTCCCGGAGCTGACGGTACGGCCACCACGGATGATGCTGACCCGGTCGGCGAGGGCCTCGACCTCGTCGAGGATGTGACTGGACAGCAGCACCGTGACACCCGCCTCGCGCCGCTCGCGCACACAGTGCTGGAAGGTCTGTTCCATCAGTGGGTCCAGCCCGGAGGTCGGCTCGTCGAGCACCAGGAGCTCGGCCTGCGTGGCGAACGCTGCGATCAGGGCGACCTTCTGCCGGTTGCCCTTGGAGTAGTCGCGGATCCGCTTGGTCGGGTCGAGGTCGAACATGGCGACGAGCTCTGAGCGTCGTTGCTCGCTGACCCCTCCGTTGGCCGCGGCGAGGACGTCGAGGCACTGCCCTCCGGTGAGGCCCGGCCACAGCGCCACGTCGCCCGGGACGTAGGCCACCCGCGCGTGCAAGCGGGCCGCGTCGTGCCAGGGATCGCCGCCGAAGAGCTCGGCCCTACCGCCGCTTGCCCGCATGAGGCCGAGCACGATCCTCATCGTGGTGGACTTCCCGGACCCGTTGGGGCCGAGGAACCCGTGCACCTCCCCCGGGACGACCGCGAGGTCCAGGCCGTCGAGCGCGCGCACGGCTCCGAAGGTCTTCACCAGCTGTTCGAGGTGGATCACCGGGGTCGTCGTGATGGTCATGTCAGGACTCCCTTCCGGCCCTGAACACTCCCGCGGCGTAGATCGGGGTGACCTCGCGGGCCCAGCGGTCCAAGCCGCCCGGGCTCAGCGGGTCGACCCCGATCGCCGCCGCGACGTGGTTCTGGAGGAGGACCAGCGCCAGGTCGTTGATGAGCAGGAAGGCCGAGAGCACCGCCGGGTCGCCGCTCAGCGCCGTGCCGGACCGTTCGGTCATCGCGTCGAGCAGGCGACGGGTGGCGGTGTGCCACCGCCCGAACAGGGCTGACCCGGCGGGGTCGTTGGTGAGCAGCAGCCGGCGCAGGTACGCCGGAAGCGGGGACCCGGGTGGGAACGCGCGGGCGAATGCCTCCGCGACGGATGCCGAGGCGCCACCTTCAGCGAGCATCTGCTCCAGGCTCTCGTCGTCGAGCTCGACGAAGAGTGCGTCGAAGGCATCCCCCGCGAACTGGTGCACCTCGCTGCGCAGTCCCTCCTTGCTGCCGAAGTGGTGGAGCACCAGTGCGGGCGAGACCTTGGCCGCTGTGGCGATGTCGCGCACCGTCACTGCCTCGTGCCCACGTTCGCCGAACAGGCGCAGCGCCACGTTGCGGATCGTCGCGCGAGCGGTGAGGTCGGCGTCACTGTCGATTGAACGCATGTTCAATATACTAAACGATTGTTCAGTACGTGCAAGGAGGCGTCGGGTGGCCACGTCTCACGCCATTCGCCGTCACCACCGCGGGCCGATCCGCTGCGGGAACCCGTCGTGGTCAGGCGGGAAGGCGGACCATGAACCGGCAGCCCGCACCGTGGTTGCTGACCACGACGGTGCCACGGTGGGCCTCCACGAGTCCTCGCACGATGGCCAGCCCGAGGCCGGCTCCGGCATCCGGGTCGGGGGTGCGCGCACCGGTGCCACGCCACCCGACCTCGAAGACGGACTCGAGGTCGCCCGGGTCGATGCCGCCACACGCGTCGGTCACCGAGAGCTCGACCATCTCGCCGGCGCGGCGCCCCTCCACGAGCACCACACCGTCAGCCGGGGTGTGCCGGATGGCGTTCATCACCAGGTTGCCGACGACGCGCGAGAGAGCAGCGGGGTCGGCGTGCACCTCGACGTCCGGGCCGATCTCACCACTCACCTCGACCCGTCGGGACCGGGCGACCGGGAGCGCGCCTGCGAGTGACTCACTGACCACGTCCCGCAGCACCGTGGGCTGCAGGGTGAGGTTGAGCGACCCGGCGTGGATCCTGGACAGCTCGAACAGGTCGTCGACCATCAGGGCCATCCGGTCGACTTCCCGGAGCATCTGTCGGTGGTAGCGGGCAGGGTCGTCCGCGAGCCCGTCGTCAAGGCTCTCGGCCATCGCCCGCAGCCCGGCCAGGGGGGTGCGCAGGTCGTGCGACACCCACGCAACCAGCTCCCGGCGGGACTGTTCGAGGCGGCGTTCGCGTTCGCGCGACGAGCGCAACCGCTCGCTGCTGCGGGCCAGCTCTCGGGCGACGGCACGCAGCTCGCGTGGGTCGTCCCCAGCGGGGTCGACCACCTCACCGGCGCCCACGGCTACGGCCATCGACCGCAGGCGTCGGGCGGACACCGCGAGCGTGCGCGCCAGCAGCAGGGCGAACGCACCGGACACCAGGCCCGACACGACGCAGACCCAGACCACCACGCCGAGGTCGTGAGTCGACAGGAACATCGCCCGGGCCGTGCCGACGACGCCGGCGACGACCCCACCGATGGCGACGAGCGCGATGAGGCCGGCCGGCCAGCGGATCGGGGCGCGGCGCACGAGGTACCCGGCCAGCACCCCCAGCACGCCCACCACGAGCGACCATCCCGCGGCGATGAGGACGACGTGCACGTCGTCGCTGGTCACGACGGTTCCCATCGGTAGCCGACGCCCCAGACGGTGACGAGCCGCTGCGGACGGGTGGGGTCGACCTCGACCTTCTCGCGCAGCCTGCGCACGTGCACGGTCACGGTGGACTGGTCGCCGAACGACCAGCCCCACACGTCGCGCAGCAGCTCCTCCCTGGACCAGGCCGTCCTGGGGTTGGCCACGAGGAAGTGGAGCAGGTCGAACTCGCGCACGGTCAGGGTCAGCGGTGCTCCGTCCAGGGTGGCTGTGTGCTCGCGCGGCTCGACGACGAGGTCGCCGTCGACCACCCGCACCCCTCGCGCGGACCGCTGCCCGGCGCGGCGTAGCACGGAGTCGACGCGCAGCACGAGCTCGCGCGGGCTGAAGGGCTTGGTCACGTAGTCGTCGGCGCCCATCCGCAGCCCCGTGAGCCGGTCGTTCTCCGCACCGAGGGCCGTCAGCATGATGATCGGCACCTCGGTGAGATCCCGCAGTCGTCGGCACACCTCGATGCCGCCGATGCCGGGCAGCATCAGGTCGAGCACGACGATGTCGGCGCGTCGTTGTCGCATGGCTGCGAGAGCGGCTTCTCCGTCGGTGGCCTCGGTCACGTCGTGACCCCCCGCCCGCAGGTAGGACACGACGACCTCGCGGACCGTCTCGTCATCGTCCACGACGAGCACGTCAGCCACGGTCTGCTCCCTCGCACCGCCGTCGTCGGGCCGGTGGACCCGATGGCGGCAAGGCTAGTGTGCGCGGGCGCCGGTCGTTGCTGGTCACGGCAGGCCACACTCCGGGACCAATACGGCCACCCAGCGGCCGCTCCGCCGAGCCACCGCGGTCGCGACCAGGCCCGCCTGCGCGCAGGTGGCCTCCAGGGCGTCCGGCCCGAGCTCGGCCCACGAGAACGTCGTGGACGCCAAGCCGGCGCAGCGCAACCGGACCCGGTGCACGCGGAGCCCTGTTCCGGGTGGGGCGAGCTCGACCACGACCCGGCCGCCGGCGTGCACCAGCCGACGGGCCCGCGTCAGCAGTGCCTCGGGGTCGCCTCCGATCCCGATGTTGCCGTCGGCGAGCAGGGCGGTGTCCCACCGGCCCTCGTGGGGTAGGGGCTCGAAGAGGTCCTGGTGCAGGGCCGGAACGCCGCGACGTCGGGTCGTGGCAACGGCGACCTCCGAGGCATCGACCCCGAGCACCTGCTGGCCGCGGGCAGCCAGCTCCTCCGCGAGGCGCCCGGGCCCGCACCCGAGGTCCAGCGTGGCACCGCGGCACCGGTCGAGCAGGAAGCGGTCGCTGCGCGACACGCGTCCCGCCCACCGCGCCACGGGGAGCTCGCGCTCGTGGGTGATCCCTTCGACCACGGCTGTCAGTCCGGCCCCGCGTAGGGCGGCGGAGAGGACCTGGGTCGGCGAGACGGTGAGGTCGCCGATCTGGGCAGGGCTGGTCATGGGCGCGACCTGCGGTGCTCTGGATGCATGGCCGCGACGCTACGAGCGCGCGGTGGCCCCGGACGACCCAAACCCTTACAAGAGTCTGAAGCCTCGCCCGCCCACGCCCGGATCGGGCCCAGCCGACCGAGACTGGGCCGCATGCGAGTTCTCCTCACCGGCGCGGCCGGGTTCATCGGTACGGCAACGGCGCGCGAGCTTCGCCGCCACGGCGTCGAGGTCGTCGCCGTCGACCTCCTGCTCCCCGAGGCGCACGGCGAGGCAACCCGGGCGACGCCGCCCCCGGATGTGCACGTGCTCGACACCCGTCGCGCGGGGGAGTGGGCCCACCTGTTCGACGGGGTCGACGTGGTCGTGCACCTGGCGGCGATGGTGGGGGCCGGCGCCACTGCCTCCGACCTGCCGCAGTACGCGGGGCACAACGACCTCGGCACGGCATCCGTCCTCGCGGCGATGCACGAGCGCGGGGTGGACCGCTTCGTCCAGGCGTCGTCGATGGTCGTCTACGGCGAGGGCCGCTACACCTGCCCGGACCACGGAGACCAGGTGCCGGGTCCCCGCACCCGCGAGGCCCTGGAGTCGGGTCGCTTCGACAACTCGTGCCCGGTCTGCCGCGCCCCCCTGAGGTGGGCGTTGGTCGACGAGACGGCCCCGTTCGACCCGCGCAGCTCGTACGCCGCGAGCAAGGTGGCCCAGGAGCACTACGCCGCGGCGTGGGCACGCCAGTCACCGGGGGCGGCCATCTCACTGCGCTACCACAACGTCTACGGACCTGGGATGCCGCGTGACACCCCGTACTCCGGTGTCGCAGCGATGTTCCGCTCCTCCTTGGAAAGGGGCGAGTCTCCGGTCGTGTTCGAGGACGGCGGCCAGATGCGTGACTTCGTCCACGTCGCGGACGTCGCCCGCGCCAACGTCGCCGCGGCGCTGGCCGTGAGCGATCGGGCCCCCGGGTCACACGCCGCCTACAACGTCTGCTCCGGGCACCCGATCGGTATCGCCGACGTGGCCCGCGCGGTGGCCGCCGGTCTCGAGCCACGGGTGACCGGGCAGTTCCGCATCGGCGACGTGCGCCACATCGTGGCCTCACCGCAGCGGGCCCGCGACGAGCTCGGGTTCACCGCGCAGGTGCGGCCCGAGACCGGGTTGGCGCGCTTCGCCACGGAGCCACTGCGGGTCTGACCGCGCCGGGCGTCACCAGAGCGTGCGGATGACGTGCTGCAGCACCAGCGCGGCGACCCCTTGGGCCACAAGCCCCCAACGGTGCCAGCGCGGCGGCAACCAGACCACGCTCAGCATCAGCCAGGGCAGGAACGGCAGCCAGATCCGCTCCACCTCCGCCTTGCTCATCAGCGACAGGTTGGCGACGGCGACCATCGCCAGCCCCGCCCCGACCAGGGCCGCCACGGGTTCTGGCCACCGGCGCCGCAACAGCCCTCGCAGGTTCGGCCACCCCGCGGCGAGGGCGGCCGGGACCATCGGCCCCGCGACGAGAACCAGGGCCGCAAGGTTGCCCACCACCCAGTACCAGCTGGGCCGCCGACTGGCCAACCCCGCCCAGTATCGTTCGCGCAGGACCGGATAGGCCTCCCACCAGGCAAAGCCGACGACGGCGAACGCAACCACCACGGCCAGAGCCGCGGCCAACGCCGTGGCAGCCACCCAGGCACGGCCGCGGCCTGGTCCCCGGCCGGCGAGCAACACGGACACAGCGACCGCGCCGAGCAGCAGCAGTCCGTACGACTCCATGACGCACCAGCCGAACAGCAACCCCGCGACCACCGCCAGGCCGTACTGCGCCGCCCGATGACGCGCTGCGACGGCCGCGGCGAGTGCGGCCGCAGCCCAGACCCCCGTCGTGGCGAACACGGCATCCGCCGACACGGCCATCAGGATCGCGGCCGGGCCCACCACTAGGAAGGGCAACACGCGGCGCGCTGCGGCGCGGCCGCCGAGCCGGTCAAGGGTCACCGCCACCCCGGCGGGCAGCGTCGCTGAGACCAGCACGATGACGAGGCCAGCGGCCTGCCAGGACCCCAGCCCCAACCGGTCGAGGCCGATGAACATCAGCACAGCCCCCGGCGGGTGTCCCGCGAGGTGCACCGGCCAGTTCCCTGGGGAGTCGAGGGGTATGCGGGCAACGTACTCCCGCAGCATCGCACCGACGTCGTCGACCGCACGGGCGCTCTGGAGGTACTCCGTGCCGTGGTCGAGGACCCGGCCGAGCCCTGGCGGTCCGTCGACCAGCGCAAGGGCGACCATCCACACCACCGATGCCAACCACGACAAGGCCAGCAGGCGCCGCCAGGTGAGCCGGCCCAGGGCGTCCGCGAGTCCGGCCCATGCGGTGAGTGCCACGATCCCTAACGCGACCGGGCTGCCCCACCCCACCCGCCGCGCCCAGTCACCGAGCAGCGGGGGCGCCGTGCCGGCCTTGACGTCGACACCGGTCAGGGCCGGCACGGCCATGGCCGCCGCGACGAGGACGCCGGCGACGACAAGGCCGCGGCGCGCGCGGACCGACGGGTCGACGGCATCACCCGCCGGGGGTGCCGTCACGTCCGTCGCCGACCTCGTCATGAGCCCAAGGATGCCGTGCGCGGCGCCCCCGTCGAGCCCGGTGGGGTGTCCAGCCGGCAGCCGTCACACCCCCGTAAGAAAGCCGCCGGTCCGTCGCCCCTGATCGAACCTAGGGTCGCGGCATGGACCTCGACTGCGACCTCGTGATCCCGTGCCGCGACGAAGCGGCAGCACTGCCGGGGGTCCTGGCACTGGTCCCCGTCGGCATGGGCGTCGTCGTCGTCGACAACGGCTCCGTCGACGGCACGGCCGACGTGGCGCGGGCCCTGGGCGCCACCGTGGTGTTCGAACCCCGACCCGGCTACGGCGCCGCCGTGCACACCGGCGTGATGGCCGCGCGGGCGCGCTACGTCGCAGTTCTCGACGGCGACGGGTCCATGGATCCCCGCGACCTGCTGCCCCTGCTGGACGACGTTCGCTCCGGGCGGGCCACCATGGCCTGCGGCCGACGACGCCCCGCCGCGCGCGGCGTGTGGCCGTGGCACGCCCGCGCCGGCAACGCGGTCGTCCTCGCCTGGGTGCGCCGTCGCACCGGGCTGGGCGTCCACGACATCGCTCCGGTGCGCGTGTGCGGTCGGGAGGACCTGCTCGCCCTGAACGTGCGTGACCGCCGCTTCGGCTACCCGGTCGAGCTCCTCGTGCGCGCCCAGCAGGCCGGCTGGCGGCTCACCGAGCACGACATCGCCTACCGCCCCCGCGCGGCGGGGACGCGCTCGAAGGTGTCGGGCTCGGTTCGGGGGTCCCTGCGAGCGGCGCAGGACTTCGCGAAGGTGCTGCCATGAGGGGCAGCGTGCTCGTCATGGCCAAGGCGCCCGTCGCGGGGCAGGCCAAGACCCGCCTGGCCGCGGTCGCCGGTGACCGTGGCGCCGCCCGCCTGGCCGCGGCGGCCCTGCTCGACACCCTCGAAGCCGGCGCCGCCGCCTTCCCACCCGGCCGCCGGGTGCTGGCGCTCGCCGGCGACCTGCACGACGCCTGCCGGGCCGACGAGATCCGCGAGGCCGCACGGGGCTGGCTCGTGGTGCCGCAGGGCGGGCAGACCTTCGGCGAGCGTCTGGTGGACGGCCATGCGCAAGCACACCGCCTCGCGGGTGGCCCCGTGGTCCAGATCGGCATGGACACACCCCAGGTCAGCGCGGCACTGCTGCGCGAGCTCGCCCAGGAGGCACACCGCCGAGGTGGCCCGGTGCTGGGGTCGGCCCTCGACGGCGGCTGGTGGGTGCTGGTCACGACCCATGCCGGCCAGGCCGCAGTGCTGGCCGGCGTCCCGATGAGCCGTCCGGACACCGGCCGGCTGACCGCCGCCGCGCTCGCTGCCGAGGGTCACCCAGCCGTCGAGGCCGTGGCCCTGCGTGACGTCGACCTGCCCCCGGATGCCGAAGCCGTCGCCCTCGAGGCACCCCGGACGCGGTTCGCCGCCACCTGGCGCCAGCTCACCGAGCAGGGTCACGACCGAAGCGGCAGCGACGCCGAGGGGGAGCGCGCGCGATGAGCGGACGCACCCTGACCGGTGTCGCGGCACGCCTCGAGGCCCGGATCCCGCACACCGAGTCGTTCACGAGCGAACTGCGCGGTCCGCGCACCGCCGCCCGCGTCGGCGTGTGGCTGGGGGTGGCGCTCTCGGTCGCCTTCGTCACCGGCCTCTACAGCCACGCGTCCCAGCTGGCGACACCACCCGTGGCCCTGCCGACCGCCCCGGCCCGCCTCTACCAGGTGACCCAAGGTCTGCACGTCGCCGCCGGAACGGCAGCCGTCCCCCTCCTGCTCGTCAAGCTCTGGTCGGTCTTCCCGCGCCTGTTCGTCCGGCCACCACGCCCGGGCCGAGAGCTGGCGCTGCACCTCCTCGAGCGCATCTCCATCGCGCTGCTCGTCGGCGCGGCCATCTTCCAGCTCGTGACCGGCCTGGCCAACTCAGCCCAGTGGTACCCGTGGTCGTTCGGGTTCGTCGGGGCGCACTACGCGCTGGCCTGGGTGGCCGCCGGGTCGCTCGTGGTTCACATCGCGGTCAAGCTCCCCATCATCCGCCGGGCTCTGTCCGAGCCCGTCGATGACGTCGCCGCAGCTTCGCCGGGCAGCACTGGCCCCGTGGCCCCCACCCGCCGCACGCTCCTTCGGGCCACCTGGCTGTCGGCCGCCGTCGCGGTGGTCGCGACGACGGCAGCGGAGCTGCCTGGGCTGCGACGGGTGGCCGTCCTCGCAGTCCGCTCCGGGGAGGGGCCGCAGGGAATCCCGGTCAACCGCAGCGCAGTCGGCGCGGGCGTCGCCGACCAGCTCGACGACCCAGCCTGGCGCCTGCGCGTCATCGGACCGGCCAGCACCCTCGAGCTGTCCCTCGACGACCTGCGTGCGATGGACCAGCGCACCGCGGTGCTCCCGATCGCCTGCGTCGAGGGGTGGAGCGCCAGCGGGCAGTGGTCGGGCGTACCGGTGCGCGACCTCGCCGCCCTGGTCGGTGCCGGCTCCGGCGAGGCCGTGGTCGTGCGGTCCATGCAGTCGCGTGGCGCGTGGCGGGAGAGCCGGCTCCCGGCGAACTTCGTGCAGCACCCCGACAGCCTGCTCGCCCTCACCCTCGCCGGGCAGCCGCTCGACCCGGACCACGGCTACCCGTGCCGCCTCATCGCCCCCGCACGACCCGGGGTGCTGCAGACGAAGTGGGTTCACGAGCTTGAGGTGGTGCCGGCATGAGAGCCGCCCGGCTCGGGCTCGGGCTGCTGGGACTGGCGGCCACGGCATACGGCCTCCTGCTCGTCGTCGGCCTGGGGCCGGGCCAGCTCGGGTCCGTGCTCGTCTGGGTGGTCGGCGGGGTCCTCGTCCACGACGCGCTGCTGGCCCCGCTGGTCGTGGCTCTCGGGGTGCTGGCCGTCCTGAGCGCCTCGCCCTCGTGGCGCACTCCGCTGGTGTGGGCTCTGGTGGTCCTGGGCCCGCTGACCCTCGTCGCGGTGCCGGTACTCGGGCGGTTCGGGGCGCGAGCCGACAACCCCACCCTGCTCGACCGGCCGTACTGGGCCGGGTACGCCGTCGTGGCCACCGTGGTCCTGGTCCTGACGGTGGCCGCAGCGCGTCGACGGCGGCGCTCCGCCCTTGGTTAGACTCGCCGGTCCGAGGTGTGAGGTGGTGGGTCGATGTTGGCTGGTGCGCTGGCGCGGCACTACCCGACAGTCACGATGGGCACAGACGCGTTGGAGGCGGCCCGGATCCTGGCCGACGCCCGGCTGCCCGGGCTGATCGTTCTCGACGACGACGGCCAGCCGTACACGGTGCTGCCCGGTTCGCAGGTGCTGCGGTTCATCGTGCCGACCTTTGTCCAGGAGGACCCGGCGTTGGCCCGCGCCTACGACGAGGCTTCCGCGGACTCGATGTGCGACGAGCTCGCGGCGCGAACGGTGCGCGAGGTCCTTCCCAAGCGGGTGGACCTGTTCGACCTTCCGGTGGTCGCCTCGGACGCCACGTCCATCGAGATCGCCGCGGTGATGGCCGGGCAGCGCAGCCCGATCGTGGCAGTCATGGACGGGTCCCGATACGTCGGGGCCGTGGTGGTCTCCACGCTGCTGGAGCACCTGCTCGGGGCCGAGCCCCCGCGTTGACCACCTGGCTGGTGCTCGCAGCGTTCGTCGCGGCGTACGTGCTGATCGCCACCGAGCGCATTCACCGGGTCGCTGCGGCGCTCGGGGGCGCGGCGGCGATGGTGCTGCTCGGTGTCGTCGACGCGAACACGGCGTTCTTCAGCGAGGACACCGGGGTCGACTGGAACGTCATCTTCCTGCTGCTCGGGATGATGATCATCGTCAGCATCGTCAAGCAGACCGGCGTGTTCGAGTACCTGGCGATCTGGTCTGCGAAGCGAGCCCGTGGGCGGCCGTTCGCGGTGATGGTGATGTTGATCGTGATCACCGCGGTGGCCTCAGCACTGCTCGACAACGTGACGACCGTGTTGCTGGTGGCCCCGGTGACCCTGCTGGTCTGCCACCGGTTGGGCGTCCCGCCGGTGCCTTTCCTGATCGCCGAGGTGATGGCGTCCAACATCGGTGGTACCGCCACGCTGATCGGTGACCCGCCCAACATCATCATCGCCAGCCGGTCCGGGCTGACCTTCAACGACTTCCTGGTCAACCTGGCGCCGCTGATCATCGTGCTGGTCGGGGTGCTGGTGCTGATGTGCAGGTGGATGTTCCGGTCGGCCTTCGTGTACGACGTTGATCGGGCGGCCAGCATCATGCGGCTGGACGAGCGGGAGGTCATCAAGGACAAGCGCCTGCTGGTGCAGTGCGGGGTCGTCCTGTCGCTGGTGATGGTCGGCTTCATCGCGCACGGTGCCCTCGACATCGACCCGTCACTGGTCGCGCTGTTGGGTGCCGGGGCGCTGGTCGCGGTGTCCCGGACCCAGCCCAGCGAGTTCCTCGAGGACGTCGAGTGGCTGACCCTGGTCTTCTTCATGGGCCTGTTCGTCATGGTCGGCGCCCTGGTCGAGGTCGGTGTCATCGGCAGCGTGGGGACGCGACTGGCGGAGGCGGTCGGTGACAACTACCTGCTCGCCGGAACGGGGCTGATCTTCGGCTCGGCTGCCTTGTCGGGGATCATCGACAACATCCCGTACGTCGCGACGATGGCTCCCATCGTCAAGGACCTGGTCGACGCCGGAGGTGGTTCCGACCAGGCCACCTCGCTGTGGTGGGCCCTGGCTCTCGGGTCGGACCTCGGCGGGAACGCCACCGCCGTGGGGGCGAGCGCGAACGTGGTGGTCATCGGCATCGCCGCCCGCAACGGGCACCCGATCTCGTTCTGGCAGTTCACCAAGTACGGGCTGGTCGTCACCGCCGTCACGGTCACCATCGCCTGGGGCTACTTCGCCCTGTGGTACTTCGTTCTTGCCTGAACGCTGCTGGTGGGTCAGCGGTCGTGGTCGGCGCGCTGCCACCAGAGCACGGTGGCGGTGCTGGCCAGCACCCCGACGATGATGACGCTGAGGATGCCGGCCGGCCCGGGTGTGGCCTGGTCGGGGCCGGCGACGCCGGACATCAGTGAGGGCACGGCCCACGGGAACCACGCGCCGTAGCCGACCGCAGAGACGATCTGGGCGGTGATGGCCGTGACGAACAGGGTTGCCACGGCGGCCAGGTAGCCACGGCCCCAGCTGGCCGCGAGGGCGTACGTGGTGGTCAGGATGACGGTCAGGCACGCGGTGGCGACGATGACGCCGACCCCGTGCAGCAGCACCTGGGTCGACCAGCCGGGCAGAGCCAGCATGACTCCGAGGGGAAGGCTCACCGCGACCAGCTCAGCCGTCAGGAGCAGGCTCCACACCAGTGCCACGACCAGCTTCGCGACGACCACGGCCGCCCGTGATGTCGGCAGGGCGAGGAGGTCCTTCACCGTCCCGTCGGCGAACTCCCGACCGAACAGCCAGATCAGGATCATCCCGAACAGCAGCATTCCGCCGACGGCCACCATCTGCGCGACCAGTGCGAAGTAGCCGGGCCAGTCGGCGGTGCCGCCGCTGAGCTGTGCCTTGGTGCCCAGCAGGCCGAGCGACCGGGCCCGGGCGGGGTCCTGCAGCACGAACATGAAGAACGCCCCGACCAAGGCCGCAACCAAGAAGGAGATGACAGTGGCCCACAGCATCACGGCCCGACGGACCTTGATCAGCTCCGCCCCGGCGGCAGCCCTCAGCTCGGCGGCGCTCATGGGGTGCCGCCCGTGGGGTCGGCGTGGTGCCCGACCAGCCGCATGAAGTGGGCCTCGAGGTCCTCCTCGACCACGACGAGCCGGGTCGGCGGCTCCCCGCCGTTGACGAGTGCCGTGGCGACCTCCTCGGGGTGCAGGACCGCCCGACCCCCCAGTACCAAGGTGTCGCCCGCCTCCGGCTGAAGGACGAACCCTGCGCCGCGCAGGATGCCGGCCGCCCGGGCGAGGTCCCGGCTCACCACCTCTAAGCGGGTGCGGGTGTTCGCGTCCAGGGTCGTGCTGTCCAGCTCCTCGATGAGGCGACCCTCGTGCAGGATGCCGATCCGGGTCGCGATCCGGGCCACCTCGGACAGCAGGTGGCTTGACAGCAGCACGGTCACGCCGTCCTCGCGCGCGAGACCGATCAGGAGTTCACGGACCTCGACGACGCCCGCCGGGTCCAGCCCGTTCACCGGTTCATCGAGCACCAGGATCCGGGGCCGGTGCAGCATCGCCTTGGCCAGGCCCAGCCGTTGCGCGTTGCCCAGCGACAAGGTGCGCGCCTTGGACCCCTCGTACTGGCCGAGCCCGAATCGGGCGACCGCCGCCTCGACCACACCGGCAACCGGAAGCCGGCGCAACCGGCGGGCGACCTCCAGGTTCTCGCGGACTGTCAGATCCGGGTACGCCGACGGCGTCTCGACCAGATAGCCGACCTCTGCCCACACCGAGCGGTCCGGGACCGGACGGCCCGCCACCTCGAGGGTGCCGGTGGTGGGTCGGATCATGCCCAGCAGCATCCGGATCAGCGTGGTCTTGCCGGCCCCGTTGAGGCCGAGCAGCGCGTAGACCTCGCCGGCGCCCACCTCGAGGCTGACGTCGTCGACGGCGTCGAGGTCGCCGTATCGCTTGCTCACCCCCTGCACGCTGATCACCGCGGACGTCATCGGCCCGTCCTCGCGCTGAGCCGCCCGAGGGAGGCGAGCGCCTCGTCGACGATCGCCGGTAGGTCCCCACCCTGTGTCGCCCAGCGCTCCACTGCCACCGAGACGGCGGCGGCGCAACAGGCGGCGGCCACCTCGAGGTCCACGACGCCCTGGGACGAACGGCCTCGCTCGGCCAACGCCCGCTGGAGGTGGTCGACCAGGCTGGCGTTCTGCTCCCTGGCGCGCCCGCGCAGCGCCGGCACCGACAAGATCAGCGCCGTCCGTTGCCGGATCGGCTCCACATCACCAAGGAAGACCTCGGCCAGCGCATCGGCGAAACCTTGACGCACCGCCACCAACGGCGGCTCCGCGCCCGGGCGGGCCACGACCGCCGCGGCGATCACGGGGTCGTACCCGTCCTGCAGGACGATGTCCTCCTTGGTCGGGAAGTACCGGAACAACGTCGCCGCAGACACCTCCGCCGCCGCCGCGATCTGCTCACACGTCGTCGACTCATAGCCGCGCTCCGCGATCAGACGCAGGGCCTCACGCTGGATGTCCGCTCGCGTCTGCTGCTTCTTGCGCTCCCGCAGTCCGGACAAGACCCTCCTCGCGAGTTTCTCTCATCTGAGAGTCTCTCTCAAGTTTGGCCCTTGTCAAGGGGTCGCTTCTGAGGAGGAGTGAGAGTCATGCGTCGAACGTGTCGCATCGAGCGCGGCATGTCCCGGATCCGCCATCGACTCACCGGACTGTCTTTTTGGGTGGCTCCGATCTCGCGAAGTCGATGGCCTGCACGACCCAGCGTTCCAAGCCGGTCGTGTCTCGCACGAGGTCGGCAGGGACGATGACCATCCCGCGCATCGGGCGGCCGGTGAAGTCCATCTCCATGGCGCCGGCGCTGATCGCCGCGTCGTGGTTGTCCTTGCCGACGCGGACCATCAGGTCGTCCTTGACGATGCCGCAGGCCATGTGGGTGTTGACCATGAAGGCGAGCCCGCCGAACATCTTGCGCTCGTCAAAGTCGGTGAGCTCCGCGATCAGCTCGCGTGCCCGCCCGGCGAGGGCCTCGTCGTACGCCATGGTCAGCCGCCCTGGCCGGTCTCGAGCAGGTGCTTGAGCCTGGCGAGGTCCTTGGTGGTGGCCCGACGCATGGACCGCTCCACCATTGGTGCCGTCAGCCGGGCGAATCCCTTTGGCGTCCCCCGGTTGCGCAGGGTCATCCGGGTCCTTCCACCGGTGACCTCGGTCCAGGTGTACGTCGTTTCCATCGGGAAGGGGCCGTCGGCGGTCCTCATCACCAGCAGTCTGTGCGGATCGAGCTCTTCGACCTCGTAGGTGTAGGCCAGGGTGCGGCCCAGGAAGTGCGCCACGAAGTCCATCCGCGAGCCGACCGAGATCGGCGGAGGGGTCTGCCACGACACCGAGGCGATGTTGGAGTACCAAGCCGGAGCATTGGGCGGGTCGGCCGCGTAGGCCGCGACCTGGACGACGGGACGGTCGATGATGACCTCAACCTCGACGTCGACGCTCATCGGGTCATCATCGCCTGCAGCTCCACTGACGGGAACCCTGCCAGTCACCGCGTGCACGCCGAGGTCGCGAGCGGACGCGGCAGGAACCTCTGCCCCGGATGCGGGCGAGTGCCGTGCACGCTTCGCTCCCTGAGCTGAGATGAGGCGTCACGCCTAGCGGGAGTTTCCCCGCTAGCTTTGGGGTGGTCGGTGTTTGTGCTGGTCAGCTAGGGTCTTGGGGCGGGCGGGGTGTATTACCCAGGTCGGGCTTGGGGGGTTACCGGGTGGGCGCGTACTGGTCGATCTTGAACAGGTCGGCCAGTCGTTGTTGGGTGGGGCTGTGGTCGGTGAGCATGCGGCGTGCGCGGGGGCGGCCCTTGGCGCCGTCGTGGTAGAGCAGTACGGTCTCCTGGATGCCGGCCAGGGTGGCCAGCAGCTCGCGGACGGACAGGTCCAGCCCGGCTTGGGTGGCGTGCCGGCGCATCAGGTGCGCGATGGTCAGGGCGAGGACGCTGTAGAAGACGTGCACCCGGATCTTCTGGTCGGTCCAGTGGTGCATCGGGCCGAGGGAGACCACGTGCGGGTCCTTCATCTGCCGGAACGAGGACTCGACCTCGTTCTGGGAGCGGTAGGCGGCCACGACCTGCAAAGGGGTCCACTCGGTGCGGTTGGTGAACAGGATGCGTTTGCCGAAGACCCGTTGCTCGAGCCGGTTGCGGGCCTGCTGGTTGGTGCGTGAGGTCAGCCGCAGGTGCGCTGGGGTGTCGCCGGTCAGGGTGACGGTGAGGATGTCGCGGACCCAGCGGGGTTTGGTGATGGTGTCGATCTCGGCTTGTACCGCTGCTTGGTCGCGGCGGGTCTTCCCGCGGGCCAGGCGTGCGGCGAGCTCGGTGAGGCGTGCGCGGGCCTTGGCCAGGGTCTGGTCCAGGCCGCGGGCTTGGGCGGCGTGCAGGGTCGGTGAGTGGGTGACGACCGCGCGGCGGGTCACCCCGAGCGCGGTCACGCTGGTGTCGACACAGGTCAGGCCGGGGTAGGTGTCGGTGTCGACGTCGCGGTAGCGCCGTTTGGCGATGGCGAGCAGGTCCGGGTGGTCCGAGGGCGGTAGGGACCCGACGAACCCGATCCCGGCGTTCTCGACCAGCTCGTGGTTGGCCCAGGAGTTCTGCCCGGCGTCATAGACCAGGGTGAGCGGGTGCGAGCTGCCGGGCAGGTCGCGGTAGCGGGTCACGAGCTGCTCCAGGACGGTGGCGAACTGGGTGACGTCGGGCCGGTCGCCGGGGTAGGCGTGGCTGATCAGCGGGATTCCGCCGTCGCGGGTGACGACCAGCGCCAGGGCGACCAGGCGCAGGTCGACGCGTTTCTGTTTGGCCTTGCCGCGTTGCGCGATCGGGGCTTTGGCGTTGGTGGTGTCGATGTAGGTGGCGAAGTTGGTCATGTCCAGCACCAGCGCGGACGGGTCCAGACCGAACTCGGTCACGATGCGCCGACCGAGTTCGGCCTCGATCCGTTGCAGGGACTTCTGGTCCAGGCGGTCCATCGCTTTCCAGAACCGGCGGTGGTCCACCGTGGCGGACCGGACCTTGGTCAACCGGGGACCGGCGGTGGTGTCCCACCAGTCGGCGAACGCCAGCTTCGAGCAGGGGTCGATAATCCGGTTCGCGGTGGCCAACGCGATGTAGGTGCCTACCGAGGCGTCCGCGTCGGCCCGGCGCGGCACGACCGCATCGATCACCCCGGCGACGTCGAGCCGTTCGATCATGGCCCAGACCGCGGCGAGGTCGCCGAACGTCTTGTGCTGGGTGCGGACTGGTTCACCCGCACCGGTCCCGGCCAGCTTCGCGGTCACCTCGGCGGCGGAGCCGAGGTACTGCTGGGAGACGATCCGGGGTTTGCCGTTCACCCGGGCGGACTCGACCAGGTAGTAGTAGGTCTGTCCGCCCTGCTTCTTCCCCACAATCGATGCCATATCTAGGTAATACACGATCGGTGACGAAAAGCCAACCACCGCAATGGAAGACACGCCGG
>JBBQWX010000033.1:0-32981 GCA_038210185.1 Actinomycetales bacterium | reverse complement strand
TCGACCCCGGAGTCGCGCAGGTTCAGCGCGTGGGCGTGGCCCTGGCTGCCGTATCCGATGACCGCGACCTTGCGGCCCTGGATGACGGCCAGGTCGGCGTCGTCGTCGTAGAACATCTCGGCCATCGTGTCGGCCTCTCCTTGGGTGGGGTGGTGGTGCTTCGGTGTGGACCATATGCCGTGCGGCCGGAGCCGCGCGGCGCGGTCTCAGGCGCTGCGAAGTGCCCGGTCGGTGATGGAGCGCGGCCCGCGCCCGATGGCGACGAGCCCGGACTGCACGAGCTCCTTGACGCCGTAGGGCTCGAGCACGTCGAGCAGGGCCTTGAGCTTGTCGGTGTTGCCGGTGGCCTCGATGGTCAGCGAGTCGGTGGCGACGTCGACGACCTTGGCGCGGAACATCTGCACCATCTCGAGCACCTGGCTACGGGTGCCGGCGTCGGCGCGCACCTTGATGAGCATGACCTGGCGCTGCACCGCCGACTGCGGCTCGAGCTCGACGACCTTGAGCACCTCGACGAGCTTGTTGAGCTGCTTGGTGACCTGCTCCAGCGGCAGCTCCTCGACGTCGACGACCACGGTCATCCGGGAGACGTCCGGGTACTCGGTCTCCCCCACCGCGAGGGAGTCGATGTTGAAGCCGCGCCGGGAGAACAGCGCGGCGATGCGCGCGAGGACGCCGGGCTTGTTCTCGACGAGGACGGACAGGGTGTGCTTGCTCATGGACGTGCCGCCTTCAGTTCTCATGGGAGCCCGTGGGCACCCCGTCGTGGTCGGGGTCGAGCCCCTGTTCCAGCGCCTCGGACTCCTCGCGGTCCCACTGCGGCGCGGTGTCGCGGGCGACCTGGATGAGGTCGTTGCTGACCCCTGCCGCGACCATCGGCCAGACCATCGCGTCGCGGTGCACGACGAAGTCGACGACGACCGGGCGGTCGTTGACCTCCATCGCCGCCCGGATGGTCGCATCGACGTCCTCCGGGCGCTCGCAACGGAACCCGGCGCAGCCGTAGGCCTCGGCCAGCTTGACGAAGTCAGGCACTCGTGAGCCCACGGAGGTGTGCAGGTCGGTGGCGGAGTAGCGCTCGTTGTAGAACAGCGTCTGCCACTGTCGCACCATGCCCAGGCTGCTGTTGTTGATGATGGCGACCTTGATCGGGATGTTGTTGATGACGCAGGTGGCGAGCTCCTGGTTGGTCATCTGGAAGCAGCCGTCGCCGTCGATGGCCCACACCGTGCGGTCGGGCTCGCCGACCTGGGCACCCATGGCGGCCGGCACGGCGTACCCCATGGTGCCGAGGCCACCGGAGTTCAGCCACGAGTTGGGGCGCTCGTAGTCGACGAACTGGGCAGCCCACATCTGGTGCTGGCCGACACCGGCGACGTAGCAGGCCTCGGGCCCGACGATCGCGCTGAGCCGCTCGATGACGTACTGGGGGGCCAGGGTGCCGCCATCGGGCTCGGTGTACCCGGCGGGGAACATCTCCTTCCAGCCGGCGACCCGCTCGCGCCAGGTCGCGTAGTCGCCGCCGCGACCGGCGTCGATGTCGGTGTCGACCGCCTCGATGAGATCCGCCAGCACCGCGCGGCAGTCCCCCACGATCGGCACGTCGGCCTTGCGGTTCTTGCTGATCTCGGCGGGGTCGATGTCGGCGTGGATCACCTTCGCGTCGGGGGCGAAGGTCTTGAGCTGGCCGGTGACCCGGTCGTCGAAGCGCGCGCCCAGGGCGATGATCAGGTCGCTCTTCTGCAGGCCGGTGACGGCCGAGACAGAACCGTGCATGCCCGGCATCCCGAGGTGCAGCGGGTGGCTGTCGGGCAGCGCGCCGCGGGCCATCAGCGTGGTGACGACGGGGATCCGGCTCAGCTCGACGAAGCGCCGCAGCTCCTCACTGGCACGGGCCCGGATGACGCCACCCCCGACATAGAGGATCGGGCGCTCCGCCTCGGCGATGAGCCGCGCGGCCTCGCGGATCTGCTTGCCGTGCGGGCGGGTGACCGGGTGATAGCCGGGCAGGTCGATGCGCGGCGGCCAGGAGAACTGGGTACGCGCCTGCAACGCGTCCTTGGCGATGTCGACGAGCACGGGGCCGGGGCGGCCGGTCGAGGCGATGTGGAAGGCCTCGGCGATGATCCGGGGGATCTGGTCGGCATCCGTCACGAGGTAGTTGTGCTTGGTGATCGGCATCGTGATGCCGCGGATGTCGGCCTCCTGGAAGGCGTCGGTGCCGATGGCGGCGGAGTTGACCTGGCCGGTGATCGCCACGATCGGCACCGAGTCCATGTGGGCGTCGGCGAGCGGGGTGACCAGGTTGGTCGCACCCGGGCCGGAGGTCGCCATGCAGACCCCGACCCGCCCGGTCGCGGCGGCGTAGCCCTCGGCGGCGTGCCCGGCACCCTGCTCGTGACGAACCAGGATGTGGCGCACCTTGACCGAGTCGAGCAGCGGGTCGTAGGCGGGCAGGATGGCACCGCCGGGAATGCCGAAGACGGTGTCGACGTCCATCGCCTCGAGCGAGAGCACCAGGCTCTGGGCGCCCGTCACCTCGATGGGCGTGCGGGCCCGCGCCCGCTGCGCCACCTGGGCGGGGGTGGGGGACGGGGTGGGGGCACTGGGGGCCACTGGGACAACCGGGGTCGCCGGCCTGGTCTCGCTCACTGCTGTCACCGTTTCTTCGAAGTCAACCGCTGTCGGCGGCCTTCGTCCGTGCACAAAAAAACCCTCCAGTCCCGTGGCGGGACGACGGAGGGAGCGCGTCTGGTCGAGATCGGTCAGACGCGCCGGGAAAGTACGAGGACTCGGGGCACACCTGAACTCTCCCCCCGCCGGTACGCCGTGTCAACCGGCGAGACGGGCGATCCCACCATCCGGAACCGAGGTTGCTCACCCGCTTCGGGTGAAACCGCGTGGCCGTCGTGACCCCCGGTCCGCCCGCTCCGCTAGCCTCGCCAGAGCCCCGCCACCGAACGGCGGGAGCCGCACGAGGTCGAGGAGCACCGCATGACCACCGAGACGACCGTCGTCTTCGTCATCGTCGTCGGGCTGCGGTTCCTGCTCCCGTTGTTCATCCCGCGCTTCCCGCTGCCGGCGATCCTGGCGTGCCTGGTGCTCGACGGCATCGACCAGAGCGTGTTCCAGGCGTTCGGGTTCGACCCGCCGGGCTACCAGAACTACGACAAGGCGATGGACCTGTTCTACCTGTCCATCGCGTTCCTGACCTCGCTGCAGAACTGGACCCACTCCGCAGCCGTAGGCATCTCGAGGTTCCTGTTCTTCTACCGGATGGTCGGCGTGATGGCCTTCGAGATCACCGGCGAGCGCACCCTGCTGCTCATCTTCCCGAACACCTTCGAGTACTTCTTCATCGCCTACGAGCTGGTCCGCCTGCGCTGGGACCCGCGACGCTTCAGCACCCGGTTCTGGGTCGTGACCGCGGCGGCCATCTGGATCTTCGTGAAGCTGCCGCAGGAGTACTGGATCCACGTGGCGCAGCTCGACTTCACCGACACGTGGAAGGACGTGCCGTGGTTCGCGCCGCTCGTCATCGCGGCCGCGCTGGTCGGCCTCGCCCTGCTGTGGTTCGTCGTGCGGCCGCGCCTCCTGCCGCCCGACTGGGCCTGGCGCATCACGGCAGACCCGCTGCCACAGGAGATGGACACCGCCTCCGAGCGCGATGCCTGGACCGCCGCCAACGTGCGGGTGTGGTCGTGGTCGACGCTGGAGAAGGTCGTGCTCATCGGGCTGCTGTCGACGATCTACGCGCGCATCCTCCCCGGGCTCGAGGTGTCCGACCTGCGGATGTTCGTCGGCATCGGGGTCTACGTGGTCATCAACGCCGCCGTCTCGATCGCCTTCGCGAAGCGGGCCGGTACGCGCGAGGGGCTGGCCGGCGACTTCGGTGTGCGCGTGGTCGTCAACCTCGCGCTGGTGCTGCTGGCCCGGCTCGTCCTCGGCCCCACGGCCCTCGACCTGTCCGCCACGTTCTTCTTCGTGCTGCTGCTCTCGCTGCTCGTGACGATGCACGACCGCTTCGCCCCGGTGGCCGCAGTGAGGGCCGAGCACGACGTCAGCGACCCCGAACCTGCCCCAGCGCGACCTGCTGCGGCTTGACACCGGAAGCTTCACCATCGCAGGGGTACCGAAGTGGTGCGAAGGTGAGGCTTCCCGCATCGGGCGAGAAAGGTGGGGTGGGGGGTCAGATCTGGGCGGCGGCCAGCTTCCCGAGCATCTCCGGGCCCCGGCGGTCGAGCCGCTCGCCGCCGAGCACGACCCCCAGGGTGAGCAGGCCGAACCCGTAGCTCGTGCCGAGGGCCAGCACGACCCAGCGACCGGTGGTCGAGCCCGAGGTCAGCAGCACGCCGACCCCGACCGGCAGGGTGAGCACCATCGGCCCGACGAACGACACGATGGCGGTCAGGCAGCCCTGGGCCGCACCCCCCGAGGTGGCGGCGAACGGGTTGCCGCCGGTGCGCGGTGCCGTGCCCGGCAGCACCGCCCCTACGCCGACGGCCAGGCCCAGGCTCGCCAGGAACGACGCCACGACGACCGTGAGCCAGGACACCGGGTGGCCGATCACGCCCAGAGCCACGCTCGCAGCGTACGTGACGACGACGACGGGGCCGAACACCACGGTGGAGGCGATCGCCCGACCCAGCCGGTCCTCCCAGCCGCGCACGCCCACGGCCACGTGCAGCCACCAGGCCGGCCCGTCGAACGCGAGGTCGTTCATCAGGGTGAGCCCGGCGAACACGGCCAACGTCACCAGGCCGATGCCGGCCAGCCCGGGGGTGTCGGTCAAGAGCGCCTGCACCACGAAGAACACCGGCAGCACCCCGGTGCGCAGGGCGATGCCCACCAGGCGGCTGTCGCGGTACCAGGCGCGCACCCGCCGGGCGGCGATCGTCGCCGTCGGCGAGGTGCCGAGCACTGCCGGCAGGAGCCGGCCACGGCCGATCCGTTGGCCTCCCGAGCTCGTGAGGGGCGAGGTGAGGGTGCGCGCGAGCAGCCGCACCCACACCACCGCGAGCCCCGCGACGAAGCCCACGGCCAGTACCAGGTGCGCGGCAGCGGCCGCCCACCGCCCGGTGGCGACGTCGAACGGCAGGGCCCAGGCCCAGCCGAACGGGGTCCATGACGCGAGGACCGCCGCCCGGGTCGCGTCGAAGGTCGTGGCATCGGTGTCGTTCGAGCTCGTGGTGAGCAGCAGGTTCATCCCGAGCGGCACCAGGGTGAACGCGGAGACGACCACCGCGCCGAACAGCCGGCCGCCCCGGGTCGTCATCACCCGGGCGAGCGCGCTCGTGACGACCCGGGAGAGCAGGATCGCCGTGAGCACGCCGAGCACCGCAGCGACGAGTGCGGCCGCCACGGCGGCCGGGTACCCGAACCACGACCCGACCTGCGCCAGTGCCAGCCCGCCGAGCAGCACCGCCGGGATGCCGGTGCACGCCGCCGCCAGCAGCCCCCGCCCCAGCTCGTCGGGGCGCAAGGGCAGCACCGAGAAGCGCGCGGGGTCCAGGATCGAGTCGACGCCGCTCGCGATCAGGCTGAGCACGGTCCACATCAGCGTGATGACCGCGAACAGCGGCACGGTCAGCGCAGTGACGTGCAGCGGGCTGCCGGAGAGCAGCACCAGGGCCGGGCCCAGCACGCCGAGCACCGCCAGCGCAGCGAGCCCACCGAGGATCGAGGAGACGAGGTGGAGCGGGCTGCGGGACATCGCGGTGCGCCACATGGCGAACCGCAGACGCACGATCAGCCCAACCACGCAAGGCCCTCGCCCCCGACGTCGGACGCCCCGACCAGCTCGAGGAACCGCTCATGCAGCGTGCCGCCCCGGGTCAGCCCGGCGACGGTGTCCTCGGCGAGCACCCGCCCACCGGCGATCACCGCCACCCGGTCGCACAGCCCCTCGACCAGCTCCATGACGTGGCTCGACAGGACGACCGTGCCGCCGCTCGCCACGTAGCGCCGCAGGATGGTGCGGATCGTCTGGCTCGACACCGGGTCGACCGCCTCGAACGGCTCGTCGAGCACGAGCAGGCGCGGCGCGTGGATGAGGGCCGCGGCCAGGCTGATCTTCTTGACCATGCCGGCCGAGTAGTCGGCCACGACGGTGCCGGCGTCGTCGGCGAGGTCGAGCACGGTGAGCAGCTCGGCAGCGCGCGCTGCGGTGACCTCGCGCGGCATCCGGCGCAACGCCCCGACGTAGGTGAGCAGCTCACGACCCGAGAGCTGCTCGAACAGCTGCATGCCGTCGGGCGAGACCCCCATGACCGCCTTCGCCGACGCGGGGTCGGCCCAGACGTCGTGCCCGAGCACCCGGGCGGTGCCGGCGTCGGGCCGCAGCAGCCCCGTCGCCATCGAGAGCGTCGTCGTCTTGCCGGCGCCGTTGGGGCCGACCAGGCCGTAGAGCAGGCCGCGGGGCACCGTGAGCGACAGCCCGTGCA
Organism: Actinomycetales bacterium; assembly: GCA_038210185.1. Classification (GTDB taxonomy): domain Bacteria; phylum Actinomycetota; class Actinomycetes; order Actinomycetales; family Dermatophilaceae; genus Fodinibacter. The sequence goes on along the minus strand of JBBQWX010000033.1, from coordinate 26,538 downwards.
CGACCCGTCGCCCCCGGAACTCCTTGACGAGGCCGACCAGCTCGAGGGCAGGCCCCTCCCCCGCCGGCTCAGTCACACACGGCGCCCGAGCTCGCGCTGCCGACCAGGCGGCGGTACTTCGCGAGCACCCCGCGGGTGTACTTCGGCTCGGGGTGGGTCACGCCCTCGGCGCGACGGCGGTCGAGCTCGGCCTCGTCGACGAGCAGGTCGAGCAGCCCCTGTGCGACGTCGAGCCGGATGCCGTCGCCGTCGCGCACGAACGCGATCGGCCCCTCGTCGACCGCCTCGGGCGCGACGTGCCCGACGCACAGGCCGGTGGTGCCGCCGGAGAACCGGCCGTCGGTGAGCAGGAGCACGTCCTTGCCGAGGCCGGCGCCCTTGATCGCTCCGGTCACGGCGAGCATCTCGCGCATGCCGGGGCCGCCCTTGGGGCCCTCGTAGCGGATGACGACGACGTCGCCGGCGCTCAGCGTGCCGTCCGCGACGGCATCCATCGCGGTCCGCTCGCCGTCGAACACTCGCGCGGTGCCCTCGAAGACGTCGGAGTCGAACCCGGCCGACTTCACGACGGCACCCCCGGGGGCCAGTGAGCCCTTGAGGATGGTGATGCCGCCGGTGCGGTGGATGGGCTCGGACATCGCACGCACGACCTTGCCGTCGACGTCGGGGGGCGCGATGCGGGCGAGGTTCTCGGCCATCGTCCTCCCCGTGACGGTGAGGCAGTCGCCGTGCAGCAGACCGGCATCCAGCAGTGCACGCATGACGACCGGCACCCCGCCGACCCGGTCGACGTCGGTCATGACGTACGACCCGAACGGCTTGACGTCGGCCAGGTGCGGCACCTTCGCGCCGATCCGCGAGAAGTCGGCCAGCGTGAGGTCGACGTCGGCCTCGTGGGCGATGGCGAGCAGGTGCAGCACGGCGTTGGTGGACCCACCGAAGGCCATGACGACCGCGATGGCGTTCTCGAAGGCCTCCTTGGTCATGATGTCGCGCGCGGTGATGCCCTGGCGGAGCAGCTCGACGACGGCCTCGCCGGACTTGCGGGCGAACCCGTCGCGGCGCCGGTCGGTGGCGGGCGGGGCGGCCGAGCCGGGCAGGGACATGCCGATCGCCTCGGCGACCGAGGCCATCGTGTTGGCGGTGTACATGCCGCCGCAGGCACCCTCACCGGGGCAGATCGCGCGCTCGATGGCGTCGACGTCCTCGCGGCTCCTCAGGCCACGGGCGCAGGCGCCGACGGCCTCGAACGCGTCGATGATCGTGACGGTGCGCTCGGAGCCGTCGGACATCTTGGCGATGCCGGGCAGGATCGAGCCGGCGTAGAGGAACACCGACGCCAGGTCGAGCCGGGCGGCGGCCATCAGCATGCCCGGAAGCGACTTGTCGCAGCCGGCCAGGAGCACCGAGCCGTCGAGCCGCTCGGCCTGCATCACGGTCTCGACCGAGTCGGCGATGATCTCGCGGCTGACGAGGGAGAAGTGCATGCCCTCGTGGCCCATCGAGATGCCGTCGCTGACCGAGATGGTGCCGAACTCCAGCGGGAAGCCCCCACCCGCGTGCACGCCGTCCTTGACCGCCTTGGCCAGCCGGTCGAGCGACAGGTTGCACGGGGTGATCTCGTTCCACGAGCTCGCGACACCGATCTGCGGCTTGGCGAAGTCGTCGTCGCCGAGGCCGACGGCCCGGAGCATCCCCCTCGCGGCGGCCTTCTCGAGGCCGTCGGTGACGTCGCGGCTGCGGGGCTTGATGTCGGGGGGCGTCGTCATGCCGCCCATCCTAGGTAGCCGCCTGCGCCGACGCCGCGGTGTTCCGGGGAGACGTCCGGCCGGACGTCCGGGCGGGCGGCTTCGCAGGGGCGGCTCAGGTCGCCAGGGTTCCGCGCACGATGCTGTCACCCGAGTGCTGCGGAGCGTCGTCGAAGCCCTCTCGGGAGATGTCGACGATGACGTAGCCCCGGTCCAGGAGCGCCTGGGGGATCGCGAACGACTGGTCGGACTGCCCCGGCTCCAGCACCCCCACCGACACCATCCGGGCGAGGTCCTTGTTGATCAGCCAGACCTCGAGGTAGCCACCGTCGGGGTCCATCGAGGTGGTCGTGCTCACGGCGAGGTCGAGGCGGCCGTCGTGGCGCACGACGTCGGCCGTGCCCTTGGCCTGCTGGGTGTCGAGCGTGTCCAGGCTCGTGCTCGCGACGGTGACCGGCGCGATCGGGGTGTCCTCGGCGGCCAGGAAGCGGGTGCCGGCGACACCGACGACCAGGCCGGCAGCGGCAGCACCGGCGACCCAGGCCAGCGGGAACCCACGCCGCCCGCGGGTGGTGCGAGCCGCCCGCTGCCGGGCGAGGTCGTCATCCGTCCCGGTGACGGGTGCGGGTGCCGGCACCGGCGCGGGTGCGGGTGCCGGCATCGTGGCCGTCGCCGACTCGCCGTCGATCTCGGCCTCGATGGCACCCCACACCGAGGAGGGCGCCGCGACCAGCACGGGCGCCGGGTCGCGCAGCGCCGTCATCGTGTCGCGCAGCGAGGCGAGGTCCTCGGAGCACGACGGGCAGGTGCGGGTGTGCTCGGCGGCCCCGGATGGGGCCGGCTCGCCGAGAGCGAGGGCGGCGAGCAGGTCGTCATCAGGATGGGTCACGGTTCACCTCCTCCAGGCGGGTTCTCAGTCGGGTCAGTCCTCGTCGGACGTGGCTCTTGACGGTGCCGAGCGGCAGCTCGAGCCGGTGGGCGATCTCCTCGTGGGTCAGGTCCTCGAGGAAGGCCATGCGTACCACGGTGCCACGCGGCTCCCCGAGCCGGCCGAGCTCGTCGTGCAGCACGAGCCGGGCGGCCAACTGCTCATCCGGTGGACATGCGTGCTCCTGCGGGAGGGTGTGCGCGGCGACCGCCTCGGCATCGCGCGCCTGTCGGGCCCGCCGGGCATGCACGTCGGCGACCTTGTGACGGGTGATGCCAACCAGCCAGCCGGCGACCGTGCCGCGGTCCGGCCGCAGGGTGTGCCGGCTGCGCCACGCCGCGACGAAGACTTGCTGGGTGACGTCCTCGGCGTCGTGGTGGTTGCCGAGGGAACGCACTGCCAGCGTGTGCACCAACGAGGACCACTCGCGGTAGGCCTGCGCGAGTGCGTCGCGGGACCCGTCGCGCAGTCGCACGGCGAGGTCGTCGAGGTCGACCTGCTCACCGGTGCTCACGTGCCCCACGATAGGTGGCCACCCGCCCGTCGTGGTCATCGCAGCGCCGCTGGTCGAAAAGCCGCAGGTCACAGCACCGGTGGTCGCAGCACCGCTGGTCACAACGCCGCTGGTCACAACGCCGCTGGCCACGATGGCCGTGCTCTCCGCCGGGTGGGCACGACCGAGCGGGGTGGCCGCCGCGAGGGCGACCACCCCGAACCCGGTCGAGGTCGGGATCACGACGGGTGAGGTCCCGACTCAGAGGTCGAGCGGCCGCAGGACGAAGACGATGCCGTGCGCGACCTGCTTGTTGCCCTTGTTGATGTCGAGGGCCCGCGGGTTCAGGAACGGGTTCACGTCGTTCTTGTCCTGGTCGCGCAGCTCGATGATCGGCACGTAACGGTTGTAGACCCGCACCGTGAAGGTCCCACCCTGAGCCGTGGTCAGCACAGCGCCGTTCGCCTTGACGGCCGCCTTCTTGGTGATCGTGGCACCGGGCACGACGTGGTAGAGCAGCACCTGCTCGATGGCGGGCACCCCGACGGCGCCGACGAGGGCCGAGAAGGTCTTGGCCTCGGTCGTCGGCCACTTCCCGGTGAGGTCGCGGGCCAGGACCTGGAACGCGCGGTCGTTCGGGATGAAGGCCGTGAGCGCCACGTTTCCGTCCTTGAGCAGGTTCACCGGGCTGTCCGGGTTGGCCGCTGTCACGGCCAGGACGGCCTCGGTGACGATGTCGTAGTCGTACCAGTTGTGGTCGAACCGGTTGCCGTCCGAGGTCAGAACCTCGGCGAGGCTGCGGGTCCCGAGGCCGGCGGAACCGTGCGTGGATGCGGACGCGGCGGGTGCGACGGCAGCGGCGGCCAGGCCGAGTACGGCGGCGGTGACGCCGAGGCGACGAAGAATCATCGGAAGGTCCTCTCTTGTGGGTGCGGTCGCGGCTCTGCGACCTCACCCCTACTTCGGCCGCTCCCCCGCGCGTGGATGCACCCCGCACGACAAAGATCACGAGTCGGTCACAGCGGGCGTCGCACGAGGTGCCAGTAGCCCACGGCGAGGGTGGTTGCCACGGTGAGCCAGGTGGCGTACGGCACGAGCACCCAGGCCGCCCAGCGCACGAGCACGGCCGTCAGGGAGACGAGCAGCCAGGTGAGCACGGCCGCGCCGGCGAGCAGCACGGCGGCACGGCCGAGCCGGTGCGGGACGTAGAACTCGTGGGCCCAGCCCAGCGCCAGGGCCACCGAGGCGGTCAGGAGCGCGAGCCACCGCAACCCGTCCCCGGCCGGGCCGTGCGCCGCCACGACCACGCCGACGACCGCCAGCGCTGCGAAGTTCAGCGGCCAGACGACGCCGAAGACGTAATCGGGGGGCTGCCACCGCGGGCGCGGCAGGGAGCGGTACCAGCCGGACCCGGCCGAGGTCCACCGCGCCGCGAGGGCCGCGTAGACCACCACGACGACGAGCGCCGCCACCGCCGTGCCGATTCCCGCGGCCGTCACCGGGCGGCGACCTCCGACGGCCGCTCATCGGCCGGGTCGACCGCGTCGACCGTGTCGGTCACCAGCCCGCCCACCCGACGCGGCCACCAGAAGCCGTCACCGAGGATGAGAGCAAGGGCCGGCACCAGCACGGTGCGTACGACCAGGGTGTCGAGCAGCACGCCGACGCAGATGACCACACCGAGCTGGGCGAGCACGACCAGCGGAAGCACACCGAGCACGGCGAAGACGGCCGCCAGCAGGATGCCGGCGCTCGTGATCACGCCGCCGGTCGCGGCGAGCGCCCGGAGCATCCCCTGCTTCGGTCCGTGGCCGCGCGCCTCCTCTGCCGCCCGCGTGACCAGGAAGATGTTGTAGTCGACGCCCAGCGCCACGAGGAAGACGAACGCGAGCAGCGGCACCCCGTCGTCGAGCTTGTCGAAGCCCAGCGCCTGGGTGAAGATCACCCACGACAGCCCCAGGCTGGCGAGGTAGGTCGCGACGACCGTTGCCACGAGCACGACCGGGGCCACGAGCGAGCGCAGCAGCACGCCGAGAGCGACGAGCACCAGCAGCAGGATGATCGGCAGGATGACCTGGCGGTCACGGGCCGACGCCTCGGAGGCGTCGAGCGACAGCGCCTCGGTGCCGCCGACATGGGTGTCGGGCTCCCCCGTCACGGCGTCGCGCAGGTCGACGACGGTGTCGGCCGCCTCGTCGGAGCCGGGCGGGGCGTCGATGACTGCGTCGATCTCGGTGATGCCGTTGCCGGCGGCTCCCACCCGCACGGCGCTGATGCCGTCGACCTCACGCACCGATGCCTCGACGGCGTTCGCGTCCCCCCGGGTCACGACGTAGGCCGGGTCGGCCGCGCCGGCCGGGAACGACGCGGCGAGCCGCTCCCCCGCCGCGATCGCCTCCGGCTTCTGCAGGAACTGGTCCGCCGCGTCCAGGCCGGTCTGGATCTGGGTGATGCCACCCGCCATGACGCCCAGGGCGATGACGGTGACGGTGACGAAGCCGGCGGGGCGCTTGGCCACGGCGTTCCCGACCCGGCGCCAGAACGACTGGCCGTCGGCCAGGCCGGTCTGGCCGACGTGCGGCACCTTGGGCCAGAAGATCCAGCGGCCGAAGACCACCAGGGCGGCCGGCAGCACGACGAGAGCGAAGGTCGCGGCGACGACGACCCCGACGGCGCACGCCAGGCCCAGGCCACGGGTCGCCGGGAACAGCGACAGCAGCAGCGTGAGCAGGCCGAGCACGACGGTGGTGGCGCTGGACAGCACCGCTTCGGTGGTGCGCCTCAGGGCCACGGCCATGGCGTCGCGGCGGTCCTGGGTGAACCGCAGCTCGTCGCGGTAGCGGCTGATCAGGAGCAGCGAGTAGTCGGTGCCGGCGCCGAAGACGAGCACCGACAGGATGCCGATCGTCGACTCGTCCCACAGCACGTCGAAGGCCACGAGGGTGTGCGTGGCCAGCACAGCGGCGAGCTGGTCGGCAACGCCGACGACGGTGAGCGGCACGAGCCAGAGGAACGGGCTGCGGTAGGTGATGATGAGCAGGATCGCGACGACGGATGCAGTGGCCGCGAGCAGGCGGACGTTCGCTCCGTCGAAGACGGCGGCGAGGTCCGCCTGGATGGCCGCCGGGCCGGTGACCTGGGCGGTGAGGCCCTCGGGTAGGTCGGCTTTCGCCACGCTTCGGAGGTCGGTGACGACGTCGGCGGTCTCGACGGCATCCTTGGTGGTGACCGGGATGAACACGGTTGCGGCGGTTCCGTCCTCGGCGACGACCGGCGGCGCACCGGTGGCCCCCGGCAGGGTGCGGGCGCGCTCCTGGACGAGCGCCAGCTCGTCCGGGGTCAGGGGTTCGTCACTGCTGTAGAGCACGACCGCAGCCGAGCCCTCGTCCTGCGGCAGCTGGTCGCGCAGCTCGGCCGCGCGTCGGCTGTCCGTGCCGTTCGGCAGGGCGGCGGTCCCGGTGGCGGGCGACTCGGCCTGGCCGACGAGGCCGATGACCGCCCCGGCACCGAGGATGGCGAACAGGGCGAGCAGCCCGGCCACCCACTTTCGCGTGATCAGGTGCGCGACCCTGCCCATCGGTGCTCTCCCTTGATACGGTGGTGACTTCGAAGGTGAATCATTTAGTGATTCATCAAGTTACTTAGTAGGTGAGCGATATTACGGAGCGCCGCCCAGCCGACGCAAACCCGTCGAAGGTTGCGACCGACGTGACGACCGTCGTCCCCGGATACCAGAGGTCGGGGTCGCTCGACGCGCTCCAGGAGCTCGTCGACGTCGCGGCGCAGGTGCCGCACGAGGTGGCGCGGCAGGCCGGCCTCTCGACCTCCGAGCTGCACTCCCTGCGCCACCTCATGAACACCCCGATGGGTCCGGTCGAGCTGGCCCGCACACTGGGCGTGACGTCGGCCGCGTCCTCCGGTGTGGTCGACCGGTTGGTGGCCCGTGGGCATGCCGAGCGGCGCCCGCACCCCGGCGACGGTCGCCGCACCGAGGTCGTCATCACCGAGTCCGGCCGGGTCGAGGTCTTCGTGCGCCTCGCCCCGATGTTCGCAGCCCTGGCCGAGCTGGACGCCCCACTGTCGGGCGACGAGCACGCGCTCGTCGAGCGCTACCTGCGCGGCGCCACCGCCGCGATGCGCGCCCTGCTGTGAGCGGGCTGGCCGACAGCGCGGCGCGGGTGCTCGACTGCGTGCTCGACCGCACCGTGGTGCCCGGCTACACCCGGCTCGGGTATGCCGTGCGCCGTCAGCTGCCGACGTGGCCCGCAGACCCGCGACCCGGGGTGCTGGCGGGGCGACACGTCGCCGTGACCGGGGCGACGTCCGGCCTCGGCCGGCGCACCGCGCTCGACCTGGCGGCGCTCGGCGCCACCGTGCACCTCGTGGTGCGCGACGCCGACCGTGGCAGCCTGGTGGCCGCCGAGGTCTCTGCCGCGACGGGCCGGGCCGGAGCGGCGCGTGTCTGGGTCTGCGACGTGTCCGACCTGGACTCGGTGCGGGCCTTCTGCGCCGCGTTCCTCGCGTCCGGGCTGTCCCTGCGGGCGCTGGTGCACAACGCCGGCGCACTGCCTGCGACCCGGATGACGTCGGTGCAGGGGCACGAGACGACGATGGCGCTGCACGTGCTCGGGCCGGTGCTGATGACCGAGCTGCTGCTGCCGGCGTTGACGCCGGAGTCCGGACGGGTCGTGCTCGTGACGTCGGGAGGGATGTACACGCAGGCCCTACCGGTGCACGACCCGGACTTCGAGAGCGGTGACTTCACCGGCGCCGTGGCCTACGCCCGCAGCAAGCGCGGTCAGGTCGAGCTGCTGCCCGTGCTCGCGCGCCGGTGGGCGGCCGCCGACGTCTCCGTGCACGCGACGCACCCCGGGTGGGCGGGAACGCCGGGCCTGGCATCCTCGCTTCCCCGGTTCGCCGCCACCCTGCGACCACTGCTGCGCTCCGAGGCCGCTGGCGTCGACACGACGACCTGGCTGGTCGCGGCCGAGCCGGCCCCGGCATCCGGCTGGCTGTGGCACGACCGCCGGGTGCGCCCGAGCAGCGTGCTGGCTCGCACCCGCCCGACCGAGGGCGAGCGGGACGCGTTCTGGGCTTGGGTCGCCGCCAGCACCGGTGTGCCTGCCTGAGCGCGCCGGGTCACCCGCGCTGGGTGACGAGCCACCGCCCGGATCTTCCTACTGTCGGGACGTGACGCGGTGCCTGCCGTGGGCCGCCCTGACCGACGGCGTCCGGGTGCCGCACCGGACCACCGGATGAGGACGACCATGAGCAGCACGCCCACCGGGCCCACTCCCAAGCCGAGGCGTCGAGCCACGGCGCCGGAGTCCGAGCCGACGCCCGAGGCCGTACCCGTGCCCAAAGCCGTGCCGGAAGCCGTACCGGAGGCCGTACGCACGCCGGAGCCGGGGTCCGAGGACACGGCCGTGACGTCGGCGGAGCACGCTCCCGCACCCCGCGGCGACCTCACCGTCGACGAGCGCGCCGAGCTCGAGCGACTGCGGGCGAAGGTCGCCGCGACGCAGGCCCTCCCGCAGGCGGTGGCGGCTCCCGAGGCGCCACCGGCCCGCCGGGGACGGGGCCGCTGGGCCGGTGCCATGGTGCTGCTGCTCGTGGCCGCTCTGCTGGCACCGTTGTCGGCGATCGCGACCTGGTCGCGGGCCACCCTCCTCGACAGCGACAAGTACCTCGCGATGGTGGCGCCGCTGGCCAGCGACCCTGCGGTGCAGGAGGAGATCTCGCGGCGCATCACGGACGCCGTCTTCGAGCAGCTCAGGGTCAAGGAGCTCACGACCCAGACCCTCGACGCGATCGCCGCCCGCCCACGGGTCGAGGGAGTCGCCGAACGGCTGCCCGTGGAGCTGTCGACCTTCTCCGAGCCGATCTCGAACGCGATCTACGGCTTCACCGAGGAGCAGGTGAGCAGGCTCGTCGCGTCCAGCGCCTTCCAGGACGCGTGGGTCGCCGCCAACCGCGAGGCCCACGCGAGCCTGGTCGCCGCCCTCACCGGGGAGACCACCGATGCCGGGGTGTCGGTCAGCAACGGGCAGGTGTCGGTCAACCTCGCCGCCTTCATCGCCGCGATCAAGCCCGTGCTGGTCGAGCGGGGAGTGCCGTTCGCCGACCGCATCCCGACCGTCAACGCCCGGTTCGTCGTGCTTCGAAGCGCTGAGCTGGGCCAGGCCCAGACCGCGATCCGTCTCCTCGACCTGCTCCGGGTGGTGCTGCCGGTCCTCGCGATCCTTGCGCTCGTCGCTGGTGTCGCCCTCGCCCCAGCCCGTCGTCGTGCGCTGGTCGTCGGCGCCTCCATGGTCGTCGGGTCGCTCGTGCTGCTGCTGCTCGGCATCCAGGTGCTGCGTGCGCTCTACCTCGACGACCTCGAGCAGGTGCTCCTGGTGCCGCAGGTCGCCACCGTGCTCTTCGACACGGTGACCACGCCGCTGCGGCTGGGCGTGCGGGCGACCGCGATGCTGTTCCTGGTGATCGCCCTGGCGGCCTGGGTGGCCGGGCCGTCGAGCGCCGCCGCCGCCCTGCGGTCGTTGCCCCGGCGGCTGTCCGGGTCGACGCGCCGCCCGACCGGTGCGCTCGGCTCGGTGAGCCGGTTCGCCGCCCACAACACCGTGGCGCTGCGTGCGGCCGTGGGCGGGCTCGCCGTGCTCGCCGTGCTGGTCGGCGACCGGCCCAGTGCCGGCGGAGTGCTGCTGATCGCGACGCTCGCAGCGGTGGCGTTGGTGGTGGTCGAGGTGCTGCGCCGCTGGGGCGGCGTGGTCGGCGAGACGGATGCCGTGGCCGACGAGACGGATGCCGTGGCCGACGACGCGCCCGCGCCGGGCGCGCTCGTCTAGCACGTGCGGCGGCCGAGGACTCCCCGCGCGTCCGCTGACGGGGCTCCCGCCTGACCGATCTCCGCGCCTCGAGTGCCGAAGTGGTTGCCAGGGCGACCGCTTCCGCACTCGCGGCGGTTCAGCGCGAAGATCGGCGGCGACCGAGGACGAGGTAGGCGGCGGGCAGCATCCCGGCGGAGCTCACCACCGTCAGGGCGAGGGCCCAGACCGCCTTGGGTCCGTTGACCTCGTCGGCGGGGCGGTTCCTCAGGTCGAGCAGCGCCCAGGCCCGCATGCCGGCGTCGACGACGCCGACCGTGACCACCAGCTTGCGCCGCGTCGGTGAGAGCTGGTCCCACTGCTGTCGTCCTGGTGTCACGTCATACCTCCGGCGGGTCGATCGGTGGTCGGGTCGGGGTCGGGGTCGGGTCGGGTCGGGGTCGGGGTCAGCCTGCGTGGCGGCAGACGTGGAAGCGTTCGAGGCTGGCCTCACCGAACGCGAGGTCGCTCCACCGGCCGGCGTAGTGCAGCACCGCGACCGCGCAGGTCGGGAAGCCCTCGGCCATCTTCCGGTGCCCCTCGACGCTGCCCTCGCCGTCGCAGAGCAGCTCGGCAAGGGACGGGATGCCGGGTGCGTGGCCGACCACCATGAGCACGTCGGCATCCTCGTCGGCCTCGCTGATCACCTCGAGCAGGCGCTCGGGCGGCGCGAGGTAGATGCGGCGGTCGAGATGCACCTCGGTCTCTGGGCAGCCGCTCGCCCAGATGCCCTCGGTGGTCTGCTGGGTGCGCTCGGAGGTCGAGCAGAGCACCTCGTCGACGCCGATGCCGTGCTCGACGAGCCAGCGCCCTGCCGCGGCGGCGTCGCGGCGGCCGCGACCGGTGAGCTCGCGCTCGTGGTCGTTGTCCCAGCCGCGCTGCTCCGCCTTCGCGTGCCGAAGGAGGACGAGGGTCCGGTCCTGCGCTGCTCGGGTCATACCCCGATCATGCACCCACCCGACGACCGGTGTCCCGTCGCGCCGGAGCCTTGTCGGTCGCCCCGGGCGAACGCCGCTGTACCCGGTCACCGCTGACCGGCTCCGTGCCGTCGGTGCTCAGGTGGTCGCGGGCTCCTGGCTCGGCTCTGGAGCCGGCGCGGACGTACGAATGAGGTGGTCGAAGGCCGACAGCGCGGCCGTGGCCCCACCGCCCGCTGCGGCGACGATCTGCTTCCACGGGGAGGTCGTGCAGTCACCTGCCGCGAAGACCCCGGGGATGCCGGTCGAGCCACGCGTGTCGACGACGACCTCGCCGTGCGGGGTCATCGCGACCACACCGTCGAGCCACTCGGTGTTGGGCAGGAGGCCGATCTGCACGAACACGCCCTCGACGGCGAGCAGCTGCGCCTCACCACCAGCGCGGGGCGCGTGCCTCAGGCCGATGACCCTGGAGCCGTCACCCACGACCTCGGTGCTCGCGCTACCGAGCAGGACGTCGACGTTGGGCAGGCTGCGCGCCTTGCGCTGCAGCACCTCGTCGGCCTTGAGCTCGTCGGCGAACTCGACCAGCGTCACGTGCTGCACGACGCCCGCGAGGTCGATGGCCGCCTCCACACCGGAGTTGCCGCCGCCGACGACCGCGACCCGCTTGCCCTTGAACAGCGGCCCATCGCAGTGCGGGCAGAAGGTGACGCCGCGGTTGCGGTGCTCGTCCTCACCCGGCACGCCCAGGGTGCGCCAACGGGCACCACTGGCGACGACGACGGTGTGCGAGCGCAGCACCGCACCGGAGGTCAGGTGCACCTCGTGCAGGTCGCCGGCCTCGGGTGCCGGGACCAGGCGCTCGGCGGTCTGGCCGGTGACGACCTCGACCCCGAGCCCACGGACCTGGCGCTCGAGGTCACCGGCCATCCGCGGCCCCTCCGTGTGCTCCACCGAGGGATAGTTCTCGATCCCCATGGTGTCGAGCAGCTGGCCACCGAACCGTTCGGCGAGCAGGCCGGTGCGGATGCCCTTGCGCGCGGTGTAGATCGCGGCGGTCGAGCCGGCCGGTCCACCGCCGACCACGAGCACCTCGAACGGCTCGAGTGACCCGAGCCGCTCGGTGTCGCGCTCGGCCGCACCCTCGTCGAGCTTCACGACGATCTCGTCGAGCGTCATCCGACCCTGGCCGAACAGCTCGCCGTTGCGGAAGACCATCGGTACGGCGAGCACCCCGCGCTGCTCGACCTCGTCGGGGAAGACGGCGCCGTCGATGGCGACGTGGGACACCCCGGGGTTCAGCACGGTCATCGCGTTGAGCGCCTGCACGACGTCCGGGCAGTTCGGGCAGGACTGGCTGAAGTAGGTCTCGAACCGGTGTTCGCCGGGTAGGGCGCGCACGGCATCCAGCAGCTCCGCCGCCGCGGTCGACGGGTGGCCGCCGACCTGGAGCAGCGCCAGCACGAGCGAGGTGAACTCGTGGCCGAGGGGCAGCCCGGCGAACTCCACCTCGACGTCGGTGCCGACCCGGGCCACGCGGAACGAGGGACGCCGGGGCGCGCCCCCCGCCCGCACGTGGGCCACCCGCCCGCCGGACAGCGACGCGACCTCGTCGAGCAGGTCGGCGACCTTGCCCGACGCGATCGAGTCGTCGAGGGTGCTGATCAGCTCGACGGGCTCGACGACCTTGGTGAGGTAGGCCGAGAGCTGCTGTGCAAGAGCGGGATCGAGCATCTGGATCAGATCTTCCCCACGAGGTCGAGTGACGGGGCGAGGGTGTCCTCGCCCTCTTCCCACTTGGCCGGGCAGACCTCGCCCGGGTGGTTGCGCACGTAGATGGCCGCCTTGACCTTGCGGACCAGCTCGGCGGCGTTGCGGCCGATGCCCTCGGCGGTGACCTCGTTGAACTGGATGACACCGTCGGGGTCGACGAGGAAGGTGCCGCGGTCGGCCAGGCCCTCGCCCTTGCGCAGGATCTTGAAGTTCTTCGAGATGCGGTGGGTCGGGTCGCCGACCATCGGGTACCTCACCGTGCGGATGGTGTCCGAGGTCTCGTGCCACGCCTTGTGGGTGAAGTGCGTGTCGGTGGAGACCGAGAACACCTCGACACCGAGGGCCTTGAGCTCCTCGTAGTGGTCGGCGAGGTCACCGAGCTCGGTGGGGCAGACGAAGGTGAAGTCGGCCGGGTAGAAGAAGAAGATCGCCCACTTCCCCTCGATGTCCGAGGAGGACACCGGGACGAACGAGCCGTTGACGAAGGCCGTGGCCTCGAAGGGCTTTACGGTCGTGTTGACGAGGGACATGCGTTACGTCACTGCTCCTTGGTTCGGGATACGTCGGTCGCTCCAGCGGGGCGGCGTCAGCGGCGCACCGACATCTGGAACAGTTCAAGACTACCGGCTGGCCCGCTGGCCCCAGACCCCGGGGTTCCGCACCGCGGAACGCCTGCCGCACAGCGCGATCCGCCTTGTGACCCACGTCTCAGCCGAGCCGTACCCCGATCGACCAATAGGTCACTGCAGGTACAGGTCGGCTCGTACCCCGATCGACCTATTGGTCACTGCAGGCACGGTTGGGCTCGTACCCCGAGTGACCTATTGGTCACTGCAGGTACGGTCAGGACTGGCCGAGCTTGTCCAGGAGGAGCCCTCGGGCCGCGGCGGCGTCGCCCTGGCCCTTCATCTCGCGCATGACCTGGCCGATCAGCGCACCCACGGCCGCGACCTTGCCGTCGCGGATCTTGTCGGCGACGTCCGGATTGGCCGCGATGACGGCATCGACCGCCGCCTCGAGCGCACCGGTGTCCTGCGCCAGCTCGAGCCCGCGGGCATCGGCGACCTCGGTCGGGGAGCCCTCGCCGCAGAGCACCCCCTCCCAGACCTGCCGTGCCATCGAGTCGTTGAGCCGGCCCGACGTCACCAGCGCCTCGAGCTCGACCACGGATGCCGGGCCGACGCCCAGCCCCGCGGCATACGTGGGCACGTCCTGGCCGTCGGCGTTGGCGCGCCGCGCCACCTCGCCCGACCACCACTTGCGCGCCGCCCCCGGCGACGCGCCCGCCGCGACGGTCTCCTCGACGAGCTCGACGAGCCCGGCGTTGACGACGTCGCGCATCTCGAGGTCGGCGAACCCCCAGCCGGCCTGCAGCCGCTTGCGTCGGGCGACGGGCGGCTCGGGCAGCGTGCCGCGCAGCGCGTCGACGTCACTGCTCGACGGCGCGACGGGCACGAGGTCGGGCTCGGGGAAGTAGCGGTAGTCGTCGGCGTCGGACTTCACCCGGCCCGACGTCGTGACCCCGGTGTCCTCGTGCCAGTGCCGGGTCTCCTGCACGATCGTGCCGCCGGCGGTCAGCACCGCGGCATGGCGACCGATCTCGTACCGCACCGCCCGCTCGACCGAGCGAAGCGAGTTGACGTTCTTGGTCTCCGAGCGCGTGCCGAGCGTGGTGGCGTCCTTGCGCATCAGCGAGAGGTTGACGTCGCAGCGCATCGAGCCCTGCTCCATCCGCACGTCGGAGACGTCGAGCGCCTTGAGCAGGTCACGCAGCGTCGCCACGTAGGCCCGCGCGATCTCCGGGGCCCGCTCCCCCGCGCCCATCATCGGCTTGGTGACGATCTCGATGAGCGGGATGCCGGCGCGGTTGTAGTCGACCAGGCTGTGCGTCGCGCCGTGGATGCGACCGGTGGAGCCGCCGACGTGCAGCGACTTGCCCGTGTCCTCCTCCATGTGGGCACGCTCGACCTCCACTCGATAGACCGTGCCGTCGTCGAGCTCGACGTCGAGGAACCCGTCGAAGGCGATCGGCTCGTCGTACTGCGAGGTCTGGAAGTTCTTGGGCATGTCCGGGTAGAAGTAGTTCTTCCGGGCGAACCGGCACCACGACGCGATCTCGCAGTTGAGCACCAGCCCGATTCGGATCGCCGACTCGACGGCCTTGACGTTGACCACCGGCAGGGCGCCGGGCAGCCCGAGGCAGACCGGGCAGGTCTGGGTGTTGGGCTCGGCGCCGAACTCGGTCGGGCAGCCGCAGAACATCTTCGTGGCGGTGTTGAGCTCGACGTGCACCTCGAGCCCCATGACCGGGTCGAAGGCCGTGATGGCCTCGTCGTACGGCAGGGTCGCCTCGGCGTGTCTCTGGGTGGTCATCGCTCAGGCCTCCTTCGTCGTCGTGCCGGGGGCAGCGTGCAGGGCCGGGGCCCGGTCGAGGATCGCCCCACCCCAGGCGGCGGTGAGCCGGGCCTCGAGCGCGGCGCCGACGGCATACAGGCGCTGGTCCTGCATCGCGGGCGCGAGGATCTGGAAGCCGGCCGGCAGGCCGTCCTCCGGGGCGAGGCCGCTCGGCACGGACATGCCCGGGATGCCGGCCAGGTTGGCCGGGATGGTCGCGATGTCGTTGAGGTACATGGCCATCGGGTCGTCGAGCTTGTCGCCGAGCTTGAACGCCGTGGTGGGCGCGGTGGGGCTGACGAGCACGTCGGCCCTGTCGAACGCGGCGGTGAAGTCGTCGGCGATGAGGCGGCGCACCTTCTGGGCCGAGCGGTAGTAGGCGTCGTAGTAGCCGCTGGAGAGGGCGTAGGTGCCCAGGATGATGCGGCGCTTGACCTCGTCGCCGAAGCCGGCGTCCCGGGTGGCGGCCATGACCTGCTCGGCGCTGGGGGCGTGGACGCCTTCTGGTGCGACCCGCAGGCCGTAGCGCATGGCGTCGAACTTGGCCAGGTTGCTCGAGGCCTCGCTCGGCAGGATCAGGTAGTACGCCGCGAGGGCGTAGGTGAAGCTCGGGCAGGAGACCTCGACGACCTCGGCACCGGCGTCGACCAGGTGCTGCACGGCCTCGTCGAAGCGGGTCTGCACCCCGGCCTGGAAGCCCTCGCCGGTGAGCTCGCGCACGATGCCGATGCGCAGGCCCGTGACGTCGGCGCGGCGGGCGGCGTCGACGACCGGTGGCACGGGGGCCTCGATCGAGGTGGAGTCCATCGGGTCGTGGCCGGCGATGACCTCGTGGAGCAGGGCGGCGTCGAGCACGGTGCGCGTGCACGGCCCGGCCTGGTCGAGCGATGAGGCCAGCGCCACGAGGCCGTAGCGGGAGACCCCGCCATAGGTCGGCTTGGTTCCGACCGTGCCGGTGACGGCCGCGGGCTGGCGGATCGAGCCACCGGTGTCGGTGCCGATCGCGAGCGGCGCCTGGAACGACGCGACCACGGATGACGACCCGCCGCCGGAACCCCCGGGGATCCGCTCGAGGTCCCACGGGTTGTGGCTGGGGCCGTAGGCGCTGTGCTCCGTGGAGGAGCCCATCGCGAACTCGTCCATGTTGGTCTTGCCCAGGATCGGCATCCCGGCTTCGCGCAGACGGGTCACGAGGGTGGCGTCGTACGGCGGCACCCAGCCCTGGAGGATCCTCGACCCGCAGGTCGTCGGCAGACCCTGGGTCGCCATGACGTCCTTGACGGCGATCGGCACACCGGCGAGCCGGAGCAGTGACTCCCCCGCGGCCCGACGGCGGTCGACCGCGTCGGCCTGGGCGAGCGCGCCCTCGGCGTCGACGTGGAGGTAGGAGTGCACGTCGCCGTCGACGGCGGCGGTGCGGTCGAGGTGGGCCTGAGCCACCTCGCGGGCCGACACGCTCCCCTGCGCGAGGAGGGCGGCGAGGTCGGCGGCGGTGGACCGCGTCAGGTCGGTGGTCACGTCGTGGCTTCCTGTGGGTGCGGGGCCGGGTGAGGTTCGTCGGGATGCCGGGTGACCGGCATCCGGCCGTGCGCTGCGGGAGCGCCCGGTGTCAGTCTTCGTCCAGGATGCGAGGCACGGCGAAGCGCTGCTGCTCGGACTCGGGCGCGCCGGAGAGCGCGGCCTGCGGCGAGAGCGAGGGGCGCACGACGTCGGGGCGCGTCACGTTGACGATCGGCATCGGGTGGCTCATCGGCTCGACGTCGGCGATCGGCGCCTGCTGGACCGTGGCGACGGCCTCGAGGATGACCTTCAGCTCGACCGCCATGGTGTCGAGCTCGGCGTCGGAGAGGTCGATGCGGGCGAGACCGGCAAGGTGCGCCACGTCGTCACGGGTGAGGTCGGCCATGCGGGCCAGTCTATGGGGATGCCGGTGGGCTGGTTCCGGAGCTGGGTGCTCAGGCGGTCGCCCCGGCAGCCGGATGAGCACCCGACTCGGCGAGCGGGGGGGGCTGGGAGGATGTGCCGGTGCTCACGGACACCGCCACCCTCCAGCTCGTCCTGGACCTCGTCGGGGTCTTCGTGTTCGCCCTGTCCGGAGCCCTGGTCGCCGTGCGGCGAGGGCTCGACCTCTTCGGGATCATGGTGCTCGCGTGGGTGGCCGGGCTCGGCGGCGGCATCATCCGCGACCTCTTCCTCGGCATCACCCCGCCCGTCGGCGTCAGCGACTGGCGGCTGCTCGCAGCGGCCGTCAGCGCCGGGCTCGTCGTCTTCCTTCTGCACGGTCGCTACCAGGAGGTCGCGGCACGTCACCCGGATGCCCGGTGGCGGCGGGCCCCCCACGCGATCCGGCTGCTCGACGCCGCCGGGCTCGCGGTGTTCGCGGTCAGTGGCGCCCTCGTCGCCCTCGACGCCGAGGCCGGGGCCCTCGCGGCGACCCTGATCGGCGGCATCACCGCGATCGGCGGCGGCCTGCTGCGCGACATCCTGGCAGGTCAGGTGCCCGAGGTGCTGCGCCGTGAGCTGTATGCCGTGCCTGCCCTCGCGGGGGCAGCGCTCGTCGTGCTCCTCCACGAGCTCGGTGCCCTGACCACCCTCACCGCGTGGTCCGCCGTCGCCCTCGTCTTCGTGGCCCGCGTGGCCGCGGTGCTCCTCGACCTGAACGCCCCGCGGGCCCTGCGCAGCCGGACCTGAGCGGATCGACCGTATCCCTGTGCGTATCAGGGGGCTCGTCACCCCCTCCTCCCTGGTGAGCGGCCAGACGGACTGGGGGATCGGCCCGCGCGCTCGGAAGAGACATCCCATGCCCACGAACAAGCACGAACCCACGAGCCTGCCCGCCGCGGTGCGGGACCACTTCGCACGGCTCCTCGGCGGGGAGCCCCGCCTCGCCGGCGCAACCGAGGGGCGCCTGCCCGGCGGGGAGCGCGTCGTCGCGTACCACGCCGGGGTCGCCGACCGGCCCAACGAGGTCGTCGCCGTCGTGGCCGCCGCCGACGGCACCCTCACCCCCCTCGCGGAGTTCACCGCGGCCCTGGGCCACGACCCGTTCGCCCCGGACTTCGACCTCCCGGTGCGTGCCGCCGCACCACTGCCACGAGAGCGCGTCACCATCGACCCCCGGCGCAACGACTGGCGGCTCGACCAGTGCGACCGCCGCACCGAGACGATCACCGTGACGGTCCCCCCGACCGGGACCGCCCCCAAGGCCGACGTCTACCTGCTCGCCGACACGACGGGCAGCATGTCGCCCGTCATCGAGGCGGTCAAGGCGGGGGCCGGCACGATCCTCGGCGACCCGGCGCTCGCCGCGTTCGACGTCGCGTGGGGGGTCGGCAACTACCGGGACTTCCCCGTGCCGGGGATCAACTCCTACGCCTTCCAGCACCAGCTCGCCCCCACGACGAGCATCCCCGCTGCAGCCGGCGCGATCGGCGCGTGGTCGGCCGGAGAGGGTGGCGACACCTCGGAGGGGCAGCTCTACGCACTCCACGAGCTCGCGACCAACGCCGCGGTCGGCTGGCGCACCGACAGCAAGCGGATCGTCGTGTGGTTCGGCGACGCCCCGGGCCACGACCCGATCTGCACCGACCTCACCGGGCTGGCGGCCGCGATCACCGAGGCCTCCGCCACGACGGAGCTGACCGGCGCGGAGATCACCGTCGTCGCGGTGAGCACCACGACCGGCGCCGACCCCGACGCCCTCGACGGCGACCCCGACGCGAGCGCGTCCGACTACACGACCTGTCCGCCCGCGGGGACCGCCGGTCAGGCGAGCAGGATCACCGCGGCCACCGGCGGCGAGCACCGCAGCGGTGTCGACCCCGGGGACATCGTGGCGACCCTGGCCGAGCTCATCGCGGCCGCCGTGCAGTCGACGGGCAACGTGCACCTCGAGGCCACCGGGGACACGGCCCAGTTCGTCGAGTCGATCACGCCGGCCGGCGGCTACGGCCCCCTCGCCGGGGACGAGACCCACACCCTGACGTTCGAGGTCGTCTGGGTCGGCACCAAGGCGTGCGCGGAGCGCGACCAGGTCTTCACCGGCACCATCGACGTCGTCGCCGACGGGGTGGTCGTCGCGAGCAAGCGAGTCCGCGTCGTCGTGCCGAAGTGTCGCTACCACTACGTCGTCGAGGTCGTGTGCGGGGTGCGTCCACCGACCGACCACCGTGACGAGGGGCACGACGACGGGCACGGGGAGGACAAGGACGGGCCGTGCGCGGTCGTTCCCGGCCGCTATGCCACGGCTGTCCTCATCGACAACCCGTCGACGTGCACGGCGCTCATCGAGAAGCGCTTCGCCGCACTCGTCGTGCAGGGGAAGACGATCGGTCGCGAGCCGGACGTGCAGCCGGCCACACCGTTCGCCACACTCGAGCTGCCCGCCGGGCACGCGACGATGGACGACTGCTGCGCGCTGCACGAGGCCGTCGACCACGGCCCGGGCCTGCTGCTCGGGGTCCTCGACATCGTGTCCGACCGCCCGCTCGAGGTGCGGGCCGTGCACACCGCCGACGGTGGGGCCGGCACGACGGGCGCCCCGTCGATCACCACGCGGGCGGTCGATGCCCGGCGCGCCCCCTGAGCGACGCGCGCGGACCGGCCGCGCACCGAACGCGACCCGGCGGGCCATCGCCGATCCAGGCCCGCCGGGTCGTCCGTGCCCGCCGGGCCGTCCGTGCCCGCCGGGCCGTCCGTGCCCGCCGTGGGGGGCGGAAGCCCACCCGACCGTCAGCGCGTCACAGGCGACGGCACTGGTCCTCCTTGTTCCCGTCGACGACGTTGCCGGAGCCGACCGGGGCCGGCCGGTTCTCCGTGCACTGCAGGTTGCCGTCGATCCGGTTGGAGGAGACGGTGCCGGTGCCGGTGCCGTTCGTGAAGAGCTGGACGTCGCCCTTGGCCCCGTTCGACCGCAGCGAGATCGCACCGCCTTGCTTCAGCTGCACACTGCCGCCGACCGTCGACCACGTGAGCGTGACCGAGCGGTGGTCCTCGGCCTGCACGTTGCCGTTGACCCGGATGCGAGTGGCCTTGAGGGTGCCGCCCCGCTCGACCTTCGGGTGCCCTCGAGGACGGTCCCGGTCATCGTGCAGGTGGCACCGGACGTTGTCGAGCGTGGAGGCTCCGAGGGAGCCGCGGCAGGTGCGCTCCTCGGCCGATGCGGTCGGGGAGACTGCGACGACCAGCCCGAGGGTGAGCCCCGTGGCAGCGAGCGCCGAGATGGTGCGTGACATGGCGAGCCCTTCGACGATCCGGGTCCCGTTGACCCGGGCATGGACCGAGCGTGCTGCGCGGTCGTGAGACCGTCGTGAGACGTCGATGAGGGTGCTCTCATCTCCAGCGGGGGCGCGCCGGCGCCGTCGGGGTCGGGTCAGACGGGGCTGCCGGTCTCGAGCAGCCGACGGAACCCGGCCTCGTCGAGGATGACGAGCCCCAGCTCGCGCGCCTTGTCCTCCTTCGACCCGGCGTTGGCGCCGACGACGACGTAGTCGGTCTTCTTCGACACCGACCCTGACGCCTTGCCCCCACGGCCGAGGACCGCCTCCTTCGCCTCGTCGCGGGAGAACCCCTCGAGGGACCCCGTGACCACGATGGTGAGCCCGGCGAGGGTCTGCTCGACGGACTGGTCAGGCTCGTCGACCATCCGCACGCCGTCGGCCGCCCAGCGGTCGACGATCGCGACGTGCCACTCGTTGCCGGGCTTGTCGAACCAGTCGCGCACCGACTCGGCGATGACCGGGCCGACACCCTCGACGCCGGACAGCGTCTCGACGGACGCCTCCCGGATGCGGTCCAGGTCGCCGAAGTGCTGGGCCAGAGCGCGCGCCGCGGTGGGGCCGACGTGCCGGATCGACAGGGCGACGAGCACCCGCCACAGCGGCTGCTGCTTGGCCGTCTCGAGGTTGCCGACGAGCTTGTGGCCGTTGGCCGAGAGCACCCGGCCGTCGACCACCGCCTCCACGGGGTCGGTCTTCTTCGCCGCGCGCGTGTAGAGCGGCACCCGCGCGATGTCGTCGGCGGTCAGCTCGAACAGGGTGGACTCGTCGCTCAGCACACGGGACTCGAGCAGGGCGATCGACCCCTCCCACCCCAGCGCCTCGATGTCGAAGGCGCCGCGGGAGGCGAGGGAGAACAGCCGCTCACGCAGCTGGCTCGGGCAGGCCCGCGCGTTGGGGCAGCGGATGTCCTTGTCGCCGTCCTTCTCGTACGCGAGCTCGGTGCCGCACGAAGGGCAGCAGGTGGGCATCTCGAACGCGCGCTCGGTGCCGTCGCGCAGGTCGACGACCGGGCCGAGGATCTCGGGGATGACGTCGCCGGCCTTGCGCAGCACGACGGTGTCACCGATCAGCACGCCCTTGCGCACGACCTCGTGTGCGTTGTGCAGGGTGGCCATCGAGACGGTCGAGCCGGCCACGGTGACCGGCTCCATCACGCCGAACGGCGTGACCCGCCCGGTGCGCCCGACGTTGACCTGGATGTCGAGGAGCCTGGTGTTGACCTCCTCCGGCGGGTACTTGAAGGCGATGGCCCAGCGCGGGGCTCGCGAGGTGGCGCCGAGCTGTCGTTGCACGACGACCTCGTCGACCTTGACGACCACGCCGTCGATCTCGTGCTCGACGCTGTGCCGGTGCTCGCCGAAGTGGTCGACGAAGCCCACCACCTCGGTCACGGTGTCGAGCACGCGGTAGTGGCCGCTGACCGGCATCCCCCAGCTCTTGAGCAGGTCGTAGGCCTGGCTCTGCCGCTCGATGTCGAAGCTCCGGCGGGCACCGATGCCGTGCACCAGCATCCGCAGTGGCCGGGTGGCGGTGACGCGGGGGTCCTTCTGCCGCAACGATCCTGCGGCGGCGTTGCGCGGGTTGGCGAAAGGTGCCTTGCCGGCCTCGACGAGCCCGGCGTTGAGGTCACCGAAGGCCTCGATGGGGAAGAACACCTCGCCGCGCACCTCGACGAGCTCGGGCACGTCGTCGCCGTGCAGCACGGTCGGGACGCCCTCGATGGTGCGCACGTTGAGCGTGACATCCTCACCGGTGCGGCCGTCGCCGCGGGTCAGGGCCCGGGTGAGCCGGCCGGCCTCGTAGAGCAGGTTGATGGCCAGGCCGTCGATCTTGAGCTCGCACAGGAAGTGGTGCGCGGCCCCACCGGCGTCGCGCTCGACCCGTGCCGCCCACGCGGTGAGCTCGTCGGGGCTGAACGCGTTGTCGAGGCTGAGCATGCGTTCGAGGTGGTCGACGGCGGTGAAGTCGGTGGAGAAGATCGCGCCGCCGACCTGCTGGGTGGGGCTGTCGGGGGTGCGCAGGCTCGGGTGGTCGTCCTCGAGGACGTTGAGCCGGCGCATCAGCAGGTCGTACTCGCCGTCGCTGATCGTCGGCGCGTCCCTGACGTGGTAGGCGAACTGGTGCCCCCGCGCCTCCTCGGCGAGGGTCTGCCACTCGTGCCGCACGTCGTCGGGCACGACGTCGCCGGGGTGCTGGGCGGCGGGGTCGGTCGGCGTCTCGCTCACCCGGTCATCCTGCCGCAGCACACCGACAGTTCGACGCTCTGCGCAGCCATGGCTACCCGCGGCCCGCGAGGAGCACGTCGCGGGTCACCTCGAGCTGGCCCAGGTGCTGGGCCAGTTCCTCGTCACGTGCAGGAGCACGTCGCCCTGCGTCGCGTACGAGATCGTGCCGTCGTCCTCGAAGGCGGGGGCCGTGGGCCGTTCGCGCAGGGATGCCGCGCACGCATCGTCGTGCAGCCGGGTGCGGGTGCGCTCGACCACGGCGAGGGCGTCGTCGCAGTGGCGGAGGTACTGCTCGACCGTGATCACCCCGAGGCGTCGCCCAGCCACTCGGTCGCGCCGGCGACCAGGGCCGCCACCCCGACACGCAGCGTCGGGTCCTCCACGGGCGCGAACTGGGGCGAGTGGTTCGAGGGGAGGCCGGCCAGGACGCGCATCAGCTGCTCGGCCGTCGTCGCACCCGCAAACACCGTCGGGTCGGCGCCACCGAGCAGCCAGTACACCAGCGGCACACCGGCGAATGCGGCCAGCACGCCCACGTCCTCGCTGCCGGTCACCGGGCCGGGATCGACCACCCTCCCCGCGCCGACGACCGACTCGAGCGCTCCTCGGGTGCGCACCACGGCATCCGGGTCGTTGACCACCGCGGGCGCCGACTCGAACACCTCGATGTCGGGCGGCCGCGGTGCGCGGGAGGCGTCGGCCTCGGCCCGCACCACCCGCGCGATGGCCTCGAGCAGGTGCTGGCGCACCGTCTCGTCGTAGCTGCGGATGTTGAGGAGCAGCTGTGCGTCGTCGGGGATGATGTTCGCCTTCGTGCCGGCGTTGAGCGCGCCCACCGTCAGCACCGCGGTGTCCGTGCCGGCCACCTCCCGCGAGACCAGGGTCTGCAGCCGCATGACGGTGGCCGCAGCCATCACGACCGGGTCGACCGCCGCCTCGGGCCGCGAGCCGTGACCCCCGGTGCCGTACAGCGTCACCTTCAGTGCGTCGGATGCCGCGAAGGCCGGTCCGCTGCGCAGACCCAGGGTGCCGGCAGGGAGCGGGGCGACGTGCTGGCCCAGCACGACGTCCGGCCGCGGCACCCGCGCGAAGAGGTCGTCGTCGACCATGGCCTGCGCACCGCTCGCGGTCTCCTCGGCCGGTTGGAAGAGGCAGAGCAGGGTGCCGGCCCAGGTGTCGCGCGCCGCGGTGAGGCGGTCGGCGGCACCCAGCAGGCAGGTGACGTGCACGTCGTGGCCACAGGCGTGCATCACCCCTTCGATGGTGCTGGCATGAGGCAGGCCGGTCGCCTCGGTGACGGGCAGGGCGTCCATGTCGGCCCGCAGCAGCACCGTGGGCCCGGGGCCGTTGCGCAGGATGCCGACCACACCGGTGCCGCCGATCCCCTCGACCACGTCGTGGCCCAGCTCGCGCAGCCAGGTCACGACGAGACCCGCCGTGCGGTGCTCCTGCCCGGAGAGCTCGGGGTGGGCGTGCAGGTCCCGGTAGAGGGCGGTCAGCCGATTTCGGAGGTCGTCATCCATCGTCGCAACCTTAGCGCTGGCCGGCTCACTCGCGGTGGGCCACGACGTTGACCACCGTGCCGTCCGGCGCCCGCACGTGGAAGCGGTGCACACCCCAGGTCTCGGTGGTCAGCGGGTGGGTGATCTCGTAGCCACGCTCCAGGGCCTCGCGGTACGCGCCCTCGAGGTCGTCGGTGTGGATCGAGATGGCCGAGTCGTGTGCCGCCGTCTCGTCACGGGTCACGAGCTGGACGTGGGCTCCCGTCGCCGGATCCGTGTAGCGGGCCACCCAGCCGAGGTTGAACTCCTCGGTGCTCAGGCCGAGGTAGTCGGTGTAGAAGCTCTTGGCCGTCTCGATGTCGGCCACGGGAAGGTTGGTCGTGATGCGGACGACGTGCATGGAGTCCCCTGTCGATGATGGATGCCCGATGCTGTCACTGGGTGTGTCCCCGGACAGGGCGAGATGGCGATCAGACCTTCGCAGCCGGGCCATAGGCAGCGAGGAAGACGCGCACGCCCTCATCCGCGTAGTGGTCGAGCTCGTGCCGGGTGAAGACCGGCTCATCGAGCGGAACCGACATGGCCGTGTTCACCGGGATCGACACGATCAGCCAGTTGAAGTGTTGGGCCGCGAGCACGGGGTCGGGAACCCGCAAAAGGCCCCGCTCGTCGAGGGCCTCGAACCAGGCGGCGAAGACGGCGCACGACCTCTGCGGACCTGCCTGGTACCAGGCCCGGGCGAGGCCCGGGAAGCGTTCGGCCTCGCCGATGAGCATCCGGCGCAGGCGCAGCAGCTCGGGTTGCATGACATCGGCCAGGTGGGCTCGGGCGAAGTCGCGCAGGTCCCTTTCGACGTGGTCGCTGTGTGGCATGGCCGCGATGAGCGGGTGGGTCGATGTCCTGCTGTCGGCGATGTCGGCGGTGATGAGTGCGGTGAAGAGTCGCGTCTTGTCGACGAAGTGCGCGTAGACGGTCTGCTTGGAGACGGAAGCGTGAGCTGCGACGTCGTCCATGCTGGTCCCGGCATAGCCCCGTTGCAGGAACAGGGAACGCGCCGCGTCGAGGATCGCCTGCCGCTTGCGCACCGACGGTCCGCGGCCCGGCCGGCGGGATGGCACCTGCGCGCTGCCCGCGCTCGTCGGATCCTCTCGGATGCCACCCTCCTTGCTTCGCATGCCCGCCTCCATCATCGACCCACCTGGGAACAGACTAGACGGTCCAGTCCAACTCTGATTGGATTGGACTACATCGTCCACTGTACGAGGGGAATGGCATGGCCAGCACGACATCCACCGCCACCGCAACGGTTCGAGTGGAGGGCGCAGAGCTCCACGTCGAGCTGCGCGGCCGCGGCCCGCTTCTCGCGCTGCACGCCGCCCCGATGGACGCAGCCTCCTTCACCCCGCTGGCAGAGCTGCTCGCCGTCGACCACACGGTGCTCACCTGCGACCCTCGGGGTATTCACCGCAGCCGGGTGGACCGCCCGGACCAGGACGTGACACCCGACATGCGGGCTGACGACCTGGCCGCCGTCCTGCGCCATGTGGATGCGGGGCCGGCGGCGCTGTTCGGCTCCAGCGGAGGCGCGGTCAGTGCTCTCGCGCTCACCCAGAAGCACCCTGAGCTCGTGGACACCGTGATCGCCCACGAACCGCCGCTCGCCGAGCTCGTCGGCGACACCGAAGAGCTCCGCATCCAGACCGACGAGATGATCGAGACCTACCTGTCGGGCGACCGCAGGGGTGCCTGGTCCGCGTTCATGACGTCGGCGAACATCCGCCTTCCCGCCGAGCTCTTCGACGCGATGTTCGGTGGCCGGATCGAGGGACAGGCAGCCGCTGACGAGCTCTTCGCCTTTGCTCACATGGAGCGGCCGACGACCTTCTGGAAGCCGAATCTCCCCGCACTTCGTGACACCGAGGTCAAGCTCGTCGTCGGCATCGGCGAACACTCGGCGAACGAGCTCTGCGACCGCACGTCGCGCGCGCTCGCCGCCGAGATCGGCATCGACCCGACGATGTTCCCCGGCGGCCACATCGGCTTCGCCGAGGACCCCGCAGCCTTCGCCAGCCGGCTCCGGGACATCCTGGAGACAGTCCGAGTGCCCGCTCCCGTTGACCCGTGACCCTGCGCCCAGCCGAGATCAGGGACGCCCCAATTCAGGCGGCCGCGTGGTCGCGATGGGCGGTCCCGACGGTGTCGCGGTACTCCTGCATCCAGGCCCGGTACTGGGGGTCGTCGGGGTCCTCGCGGAGCTCGGCCCAGTACGTGTCGTCGGCATGGTCGGTGAGGTCGCGTTCGGCCAGGCGGCGGTCGCCGTCGTCGTCGCCGGTGATCGCGGCGACCAGCTCCAGGAGTCGTTCACGGGTCAACGCCGGCGGGTCGTGCACGGCCCGCTGCCTCGCCAGCCACT